>JASFNW010000062.1:0-26785 GCA_050116835.1 Desulfobacterales bacterium | reverse complement strand
CAGATGGCATCCTCCGGGGGCGCCTGCTGAAAATAATCCACCAGGGTCTGAACTTTAGCCTTGGTCCGGGTGGTTTCGTCCAAGGTTGTATAAAGTCGCGAAAATAATTTCATGAAAAATGTCGTCTGCGAAATTGGGTTCGGGAAGTTTATCAATCCAAACCCTCATCCTAGCGGAATGAATTATCGGCAGCGAAATCGTGCACTGTCTGAATGTTTTAGGGAGCGTTGCGAAAGAATAGCAATAGCCCCGAAGCCAAGCAATGACGTGAATTTGAATTCACGTCCAACCCGTTTTTTTATACCTGAATTCTGGTCTTTCGCTACACTCCCTTAATCATGAGTTTGCACGATGAAGTCGCCGATATTTCATTCCGTGATCAATTTAATATAAACAGTGGCTCAAATATTCAGAACGGTTAATGGTTTAAACTTCTGTGCGATCGATCCCGATGCTGAATTGTGTTTCGACCTGACGGGCATTCAGGCCCTGCTCCTGCAGGTACTGAACCATTTCTGCCGAGTAGCCATGGGTGACCCAGACGTTCTCGGCTTCGCTGGCCATGATCGTGTTGATCAATCCGCTCCAATCGCAATGATCCGAGAGCACAAAGCCCCGATCGACGGTCCGCCGCCGTCGCATGCCCCGGATCTGCATCCATCCGGAGGTAAAGGCTTTGCCGGGATTGACAAATCTTTTGGTGTATGCCGGCGTATTGGCTGAAGGCGGCGCCACCACCATCGCCCCGACAAAACTGTTTTTATCTTCTACGGCAGCCACATGGCGGGTGGTCGGCAGCGAAATGCCCGCCTGCCGGTAACATTGATTGACGTTTTCAACCGCGCCGTGATTAAAAATCGGGCCGATGGCCGCATCCAGGCCGGCGATGACCCGCTGGGCTTTACCCAGCGAATAAGCAAACAAGACACTGGTTTTTGCCTGGGCCCGGTTGGACCGCCACCAACCGTTGATGTCCGAGAGAATGTCAGCCTGTGGTCGCCACCTGAAAACCGGTAGGCCAAATGTCGATTCGGTCACGAATGTATGGCATTTAAGCTGTTCAAAAGCAGCGCAGGTCGTGTCTGACTCGATCTTATAATCACCGGAAACCACCCACACCTCACCTTCTTGTTCGATTCTGACCTGGGCGGATCCGAGAACGTGTCCGGCCGGATGCAATGATACACGGACGCCGTTGAGCGCCACCGTTTCGCCATAGGCCGCCGGCTGCAGCCGGATATTTTCGCCCAGGCGCAGCCGCAAAAGGCCCTCGCTGTCTGTGGCGGCCAGATAGCGCCGGCAATCCGGCCGGGCATGATCGGCATGCGCATGGGTAATAACCGCCCGGTCAACCGCCAGGAAGGGATCAATATAGAAATTGCCGGAGCGGCAGTAAATTCCGGCATCAGTTATTTCGAGTAGTCTATGATTTCGCATGGTCTGATCCGCCTGAGGGTACAGATAACTGTCGATGAGAGCGGACTGATGATCTATTCCGCGGCCAAATCAAAGAATTCTCCAACCGCTCATCCACCCCGGTGTTGATTTTTAGCCAGTCGTTAACATAATTACCTATGTGGTGTTTGCAATATCTCAACCCTGAAACGCTAGACGCTGAATTCTGAACCTGGAGCTAACACCCGAAACCACTAATCTGTAAGATACCAATTTCAAGCACAGTGTAAAAAGATGAAAGACGATAGTGTGATCATCGTTGGAGCGGGAATTGCCGGGTTGAGCTGTGCCCGACGACTGCATCAGGCCGGCATCCCGTTTCTCATTATCGAAGGATCGGATCGCATCGGCGGGCGTGTAAAGACCGATCAAATCGATGGATTTTTGCTTGACCACGGCTTCCAGGTTTTGCAGGATGCTTACCCCGAAGCGCGACGACAGTTGAATTATGAAGCCCTGGATTTGCATCCCTTTGCGCCCGGCGTCATCATCCGGGCAGACGGTCAGTTTCATCGCCTGGCCGACCCCCGGCGCATGCCCCAATACTTAAAGGAAACCCTGCAGACACCGATTGGCAGCTTTTCAGATCGCCTGAAACTGGTGCAGCTCAGCCGCCGGGTCAGCCGCGCTTCGCTGGCGGAACTTTTTCAGCAGCCGGATATGCTGACCGATGATTTTCTGCGGACCCGCGGCTTTTCTGACACCATGATAGAGCGATTTTTCAAGCCGTTTTTCAGCGGCGTGTGCCTGGATCCGCAGATCCGGGTGTCCAGCAACTTTTTTCAATTTGTATGTCGTATGTTTGTCCAGGGCGATGCCACCCTGCCGGCCAAGGGCATGGCGGCCATCCCCCGGCAGCTGGCCGCAGAAATTCCGGCAGAAGCGATCCAATTCGGTTTGAGGGTGGCATCTGTTGGTGAAAACCACATCCGTATCGAGTCCGGTGAGGAAGTGAAGGCCCGGGCAGTGGTGGCGGCCACCGACGGCCCTGAAGCCGCCCGTCTGCTGGGAACGGGTGAAACCATTGCTTCCCGCTCGGTGAACTGCGTGTACTTTGGCGCCAAGCGCCCACCGCTCAAAGAGCCCTTCTTGGTGCTCAACGCAGATCGCAATGGCCCGGTCCACAGCCTGAGCGTGCCCAGCCTGGTAGCACCGAGCTACGCACCACCGGAACAGACGCTGATATCGGTGGTGGTGCTCGG
Source organism: Desulfobacterales bacterium (assembly GCA_050116835.1). Classification (GTDB taxonomy): domain Bacteria; phylum Desulfobacterota; class Desulfobacteria; order Desulfobacterales; family JAHEIW01; genus JAHEIW01. Next base: position 24,128 of record JASFNW010000062.1, on the reverse strand, counting down.
TCACAGCGATGTGCAGGATGCTGTCTTGGAGGATCAGGTCAGAATGCAACTGGTCGGATGGTTCGGGCCAGTGGTTGACAGCTGGCGATTGATCAAAATGTATCGCATCCGGCATGCGCTGTCCGAGCAGGCGTTACCGCTGCCGGATCCAACCGCTCCGGCTGTTCGGATCAAACGAGGAATCTATGTTTGCGGGGAATATCACAGCGCGCCATCCATCCAGTGGGCTCTGGTCTCGGGCTGGCAGGCCGCCGAGGCGTTGATGGTAGATTTATACCGCTAGTCATTATAATGTTCCGAAAAAAAGGATGGCGGCATAAGTGTTGTAGCCAAAAACGTCCTGCAATCATAACGATTTTTTTATCTTGACCGGTCGCTGATAGCAAATCCGGCCTCGATGCATACCGACTTTAATCCAAACCTCATTTAGCGACGACACTTTCTGGTAATTTTCTGATGAGAATGTCAACCGCTCCCTCTACCATTTCCTCCAGCACCCTGGCGGCCGGTTTTATGTCTTTGATGATTCCGGATACCTGGCCGGCCAGACCGCCGACAAAATCCGTTTTATGGGCTTCAACGAAACTCGCCAGAAGGGCTGAAGAAATTAAAATCTGGGTGGGGAATGGCAGTGGTTCAAGTCCCGAATTTTCCCATAGATCGTGAAACCGGTTATAGCTGGCGCGCAGGGTCTTGCCGGTGTAGGCCGTACTGACACGGGTACCCTCATCTGTGGACTGCACAATTTTTTGTTTGTTCACATCCAGAGCGCCACCCTCGTGTGTGGCCAAAAAACGTGTTCCGACCCATACACCCGCGCAGCCCATGACAAGTGCTGCTGCAAGTCCTCGTCCATCACCAATTCCGCCGGCAGCCAAAACGGGTACTGGAAAGGCGGCATCGATTGCCGCCGGCAGCAGCACCATCGTTCCGATTCTACCGGTATGTCCACCACCTTCATGTCCCTGGGCCACGAGCAGATCGACGCTGGAATCTGCCATCCGCTTGGCGTTTTTGGCATTGCCGGTGATGCCAAGTACTTTCATGCCGGCGGCATGGGCATCCTTGACCATAAAACCAGGATTTCCGAGACCGGCGCAAAAAAGCGGTACTTTTTCTTCAATACAAACCTGAATCGACTCCTTGGGATACATCGTGGTGGTGTTCCGACGAATCATAATCTGTGCATCCGGCAGCTCCATCTCCTGCTTTATTTTATGTATCCATTCCTGATGGGCCTGCGGGATGGTTTTGAGCACCTCTTCCAGAGGCAGTTCCGTGGCATCTGTTCCTCCGATGCCGCCTTTAAGATCCAAGTACTTGGGCAGCAGCAGATCGACGCCATAAGGTTTATCGGTTTGCTTTTTGATTTCACGAATTTCCTGCTGGAGTTCATCCACCGTGTAACCGCTTCCGCCCAGCACGCCCAGGCCACCGGCTTCAGAAACCGCTACCACCAGTTCAATCGGAGCACCCGTTTTCTCACCAATCAGGGTTGGTCCCATCCCGGCGCTTAAAATCGGATATTCAATTCCCAACATATCGCAAAGCTGTGTTCTTAACACGCGTTTACCCATGGTCACCTCCTAAATGGCGCAGGCACAATCTTTTATCGGTTTCCGATCCGAACTGATGCCGCCCTGGATTCCCGTAAATCCATAAACGCTTTCAGTTCCCGTTTTCGATAAACGACCAGGCAAGGTCGCTGGTTGATCGGGCGAGACGGCCTCTCTCTAAAGCCTGGGTCGAACTGGCCGTTCCCATCAGCCCTCGTTTATAGACGCCCTGTAAAATGCTGGTTAGACGGAAAAAAGCAAAGGCCAGATAAAAATTCCAATTGGGAATACCTTTGCGGCCCGACTGGCGGCAGTATTCAGCGACAAATTCCGATTCGGTGGGGATCCCGGTTTTCGCTCCGCAAATACCCATCAGGCCGGGATTTCCGGCCATGTTGAAGTGGTAAGGTCCACAGCTGTATGCCAAATCACCGAAGGGATGGCCAAGGGTTGAAAGCTCCCAATCCAATAGGGCCAGTATTTGGGGCTCAGTCGGATGAAACAGCATATTTTCCATGCGATAATCGCCATGAACAATGCAGGTGGTGTCATCTTGCGGCACGTTTTGCGGCAGGTATGCCATCAGTTTTTCCATGGAAGAAATATGATCGGTCTTGGCCGAAACGTACTGTTTGGACCACCTGCCGATCTGACGCGCAAAATAATTTCCGGGTTTGCCGAAATCCGACAGGCCCAACGCTTCGTAATCAACGGAGTGCAGGGCTGCCAGCACCCGGATCATCTCAAAATAAATCGCCCGGCGTTCTGCAGTTGACAGTCCCGGAAGGGTTGCATCCCCAAACAGCCGTCCATCGACGTACTCCATCACGAAAAACGTGGTTCCGATGACAGTCTCGTCCTCACACAGCAGAAACATCCTGGGCACGGGAACATCTGTGTGCTCGAGCGCCTTCATGACGCGGAACTCGCGGTCCACCTGGTGGGCAGACGGCAGTAGTTTGCCCGGCGGTTTTTTACGCAGCACGTATTTTACATTGGCACAATTTAAAAGAAATGTCGGATTCGACTGTCCGCCTTCAAACTGCAGAATATGGACCGGTTCGGAGAAACCATCCAGTTGTGATTTCAAATAGTCTGACAGTGCGGCTTCATTAAAACGGTGTGCCTCCCTCACCGGCGTAAGCTTGGCTTCGGTGCTCATGATTCTTTTCCCAGTTCCAATCTGGCAATTACCTCACGATGAACTTCATCGGGTCCATCGGCCATTCGCAGCGTCCGAATATTAGCATAGGCTGCGGCCAGCCAGGTGTCATTACATACGCCCAGTCCGCCGTGGGTTTGAATCGCACGATCGATGACCTTAAGCGCCATATTGGGAGCGACCACTTTTATCATGGCAATTTCGGTGCGCGCCACTTTATTGCCGACCGTGTCCATGCGGTGGGCGGCGTATAGCGTTAGCAGCCGGGCCTGATCGATTTCGCAGCGCGATCGGGCAATATCCTGGCGAATCTGGCCCATTTCAGCCAGCGGACGTCCAAAGGCCACACGGGTTTTGACCCGCCGACACATCTCTGCCAGCGCCCGGTCGGCAACCCCAATCGTTCGCATGCAGTGGTGGATTCTGCCGGGGCCCAGGCGTCCCTGAGCGATTTCGAATCCTCGGCCTTCTCCGAGTAAAATGTTTGTGACCGGGACGCGTACGTCTTTGAAGTCTATTTCAGCATGACCATGGGGCGCACCGTCATATCCGAAAACCGGCAGCATGCGCTTGACTTCCACCCCCGGGGTATCGCGGGGGACAAGAATCATGGACTGTTGCCGATAGGGGTGCGCTTTCGGATCGGTTTTGCCCATGAATATGTATATTTCGCAGCGAGGGTCCCCGGCACCCGATATCCACCATTTGCGGCCGTTGATCACATAATGATCGCCGTCCCGGACAATACGGGCTTCGATATTACGGGCATCCGAAGAAGCCACGGCGGGCTCGGTCATGCAAAAAGCCGATCGGATTTTGGCCTCCAACAGCGGTTTCAACCACCGGTCTTTTTGCGCTTCGGTGCCATAGCGCACCAGCACTTCCATGTTGCCGGTATCCGGCGCCGAGCAATTGAAAACTTCTGACGCCCAATACACACGCCCCATGATTTCACACAGCGGCGCGTATTCGTAGTTGGTCAATCCGGCACCATATTCACTCTCCGGCAAAAAGAGGTTCCACAACCCTTCGGTCCTGGCCTTTTCTTTGAGCTCTTCCAGAAGCGGGATCACTTTCCAACGATCGCCCGTATTGAGCTGGCGCAAAAACTCGGGTTCATTGGGATAAATATATCTGTCCATAAAAGCTTTGAGCCGCTCCTGCAAATCCGTGGCTTTGTCTGAAAATTCAAAAAACATGCGTTGGCCCCCCTCTCAAGAATTAGCGTATGCGAAAGAAATTCTCATCAAACTCCGGCCGTCCTGCATAGCGTTTCAAAAAGCGGCCGGGAAGTTTTGGAATGTTTTTCAATATTTTTGGATCAAGATGTATTCCGGCCTGCTGAAAACCCTTGACGATCGAATCCGGTTTGGGCGGGCAGCCCGGAATGGGAAACACCTCCCGGATGTCGGCATTATCCCGGTGCGCCTGGCACATGCATTTGCCAAACAGAATGGTTTTCTTTTTACCCGGTGTGGGTTGCATGACTTTGCCGCTGAGCACTTCGACATCATCCCAGGCTTCGTTTTGCCAGGCCCTGGCAATCGCGTATAAAACGGTGCGGGTCAGCCCTGAACAATAGGTGCACAGGCTCAGATCGTATTTGTAATACGACAGCCCCGTGATCCCTATTTCTGACATCGGCAGCGGTAACGTGTTGTCCTCGGTATACGGAAAATCATACTGATGGGGCGAGGCGACCTGATCGATGGATTCACCGACGACGTTTACATCGGAAAGATCAAGCGGTCTGTCGCGGTTGTGGGCAGCATGTGCCAGATGGGGCACATCCGCGGGACGGTAGCCCAGTACCGTAGCACCGACCATGTCCGCCGACAGCACATCAGCCGAGGCAACCAGCAGATTACTGCGATGCATGGTTCCGTCAATATTCGGCCCGCGTTCGGCAGTATATATGCCGTCCAGCAGGGTAAACATAGGGGGCATGCAGTCCGCAAGCCGGGCCACCATGAAGTGCAGATTCTTTTCGGGGTCAGTATTGTGGCATTTTTTACGTGACGGGATATCGATCATGCCTTTCAGGTTTTTGATTCCCAGGCTGACGACGGTCATGCTATGTGTTTTCAAAACCGGCAAATCCACGACAAAATCCGATTCCAGAATATCGATATTAAATCTGAGAACGACACCTTCTCCCAGATCGACCTTTTTGAAAGGGCGCTGCCAGACGTTCACCAGCTTTACCCCATAGCGCTTTTGCAGGATTCCATAGCCCAGTGTTTTGAACGCATGTTCCTGATTCTCGGTGGCTTTGGGATTGCTCAACACCGTGCCTTCGCCGATGAGAATGTCAGCCACACCGAATTCTTTCAACAGCACCACCATATCTTCAACGACACGGGAAGTGGTAATCACGCCATATTTGGGAAAATTCGTTTCAGGGGTCCAGAAGACAATATTGGGCTTGATAAATACGCTGGCCCGACGGGGCAGATGGTCCAGGCCCCGGCTAAGCGCAACGGCTTTGCGAACCGATTCGAGCGGCTTTTTATATCGAACAATTGATACAGGCGATTTTGGTATCATGACTGTTTTTCAGGCAGGATCTCTATTAATGCAAATTGGCCGAACACACTGAACCTAAAATTGGAAGGTACCCAAGTTGATATAGACAGTCAATATTTTTTTTCTAAATTTTATAGCAGCAGTCTAAATTTCGATATTTTTTCAGAGTTACTATATAAAAAACAGCTTGACAACATATTTACAGTATTAATATAAAGGAATAAAAAATTTATTGTTTTTGTGCGATTACCCCGCATACCATTCCACCGGGATTTTGATCTTATGGCTGGCAGCACCCATAACAATTCCTCAAAAAACCACAAAACGCGCAAAAATCCGGCTAAATGGGCTGCCATATTGAAAGCCGCTGAAATCATTTTCGCCGAAAAAGGTTTTCACGAAGCCACCATCGCCGCCATCGCAAAAAAATCAAAGGTCTCTGAAGCGACGATTTACGAATATTTTTCCTCCAAGGAGGAATTGCTCTTTTCGATCCCGGCCCGGACGACCCAGGCGTACGAAGAAAAAAGTCGTGAAATTTTGAAATATATCCCGGGCGCCGCCAATAAATTACGATTTTTGGTCCACAGCCATCTGGGCCTTTATGCCGAAAATCCTGACTACGCCAATATCATCATGCTGACGCTCAAAGGCCATCGCAACTTTCAAAAAACCGAAGCCTATAAAATCGTACAATCAGCCGCCAGAAAAACGATAGATGTTTTAGAGGAAGGCATGCAAAACGGAGAATTTCGTTCGGACATTCAACCCCTTCTGGTACGCGCCATCCTGTGGGGAACGGTTGAAAACCTGGTTACCCGCAGATGTTTGCTGGGCAAACCGGATGACCTCCTCGGCTTAGCAGATGATATCGTTAACACCATATTCGATGGGATCTTGACGTCCCCAAAAGAACCCACCATTAACCTTAAGGTAAAGATAGAAGACAACCTCAAGCTGAAAGGAGGCAGGTCATGAAAAGACCTAAGATTCTGATGATAGTGTTGATGGCGTTTTTGTTCGTCTTGACCATCACTTATCCCGTCCTGGCGGCCGACACCATTAAAATCGGCGTCATCGGTCCCATGAACTTCGTGCAGGGCAAACATCACTGGAACGGAGCCCTGATGGCCCGGGATGAGATCAATGCGGCCGGTGGTGTTCAGGTCGGCGACAAAAAGATGAAAATCGAGCTGGTCAAGGCCGATTCCAACGAATTTTTGAGCATGACGGACGCCACCAATGCCATGGAGTTGCTGCTCACCCGTGAGAAGGTGGATTTCGTCGTCGGCGGCTTTCGCACCGAGGCCGTCCTGGCGATGCAGGACATCGCCATGGATTATAAAACCATCTTTTTGGGCTGCGGCGCCGCCACCAAAAAGATATGCGACCGCGTGGGCGAAGATTATGACCGCTACAAATACTGGTTTCGCATCACGCCTTTCAACAACATTTATCTGGCCAAGACCAATTTCATTCATCTGGCAACCGTCGCTGGCATCATGCGCAAGACCGTGGGCATCCAGAAACCCAGAGTGGCCATCGTGGGTGAAAAACAGGCCTGGGTGGAGGCGATGGTGAAGGCCTCGGAAGCAACGATTCCCAAGCTGGGCATGGAGGTCGCCGGTGTCTGGCGACCCTCGCAAACCGCCACCGACGTGACTGCTGAACTATCGGCCATCCAGCGCGCCGACGCCCATATCGTATTCACCATCTTTTCCGCCACCGTGGGGGTGACCTTTGCCAAGCAGATCGGCGAATTGAAGATACCGGTGGCCCAGGTGGGCATCAATGTCGAGGCCCAGAAAGACGCGTTCATCGAGGCCACCGGCGGCATGGGCAATTATGTCATGACACTGAATACTTATACGCGGGGCGTGGAGATCAATGAACTGACCCAGCCGTTTGTGGAAGCATACATCAAGCGTTTCGGCGAAACGCCGGCATACAACGCGGGAACCCATGATGCCATCAATATCCTGGCTGCATCCATCAAAAAGGCCGGCAGCCTGGATAGCGACAAGGTTGTGGCGGAAATCGAAAAATGGGACGCGAATATCCCTGCAGGACATCTGAAATTCAATAAAGACCACGATCCCATCTGGGGACCCGGCTATCTAACCGGTGTGGGGGTGCAATGGCAGGACGGCAAGATGGTGCCGGTCTGGCCGAATAAGTGGAAACCGACCCCGGAATCGCCCGAGATTACTTACAAGGGTGTCGTGCCCTATAAGCTGCCCCCCTGGTTCATCGAAAAATATAAAAAATAGTCTATCAACCCCCTGCCCCTTTTTGCTTGGCAAAAAGGGGCAGGATGAATTTTCATAACTGATACTGATATGCTAGCTGATATTATTCTGACCACCCTGATCAACGGCAGCACCTATGCCCTGCTGGCCATCGGATTCTCGTTGATCTTCGGTGTGGCCCGCATCGTCAACATCGCTCATACCGCCTTTTACATGGTGGCCGCCTACTGCATTTTTTACGGTACGCACCGATTGGGTGTTCATCCAGCATTGGCGGTGCTGATGGCCATCATTGTGGTCATGCTGCTCGGGTTGATCTGTTACCGGCTTTTTATCGAACCCATCCGCGAGCACGAGGCTGCCGTGCTGATTGCCACCATCGCCCTGGCAATGGTGTTTCAGGAAATCGTGATGCTGATTTTTACCGGTGACTTTCGCACCGTGTCCCCACTGGTGCCCGGTTATCTTGAATTTGCCGGTCTTAAAATCGCCTTTCAACAGCTGCTGTCAATAGCCGCCGCCGGTGTGATCCTGGCCGCTGTGTGGTCATTTTTAGCCAGAACCCGGCTGGGGCTTGCCATTCGCGCCACCGCCGAAGACAGGGAAGTGGCCAACCTGATGGGCATCAATGAAGCCCGGGTGGCCATGTTGACGCTGGTGATCTCCGTTGCCCTGGCCGCGCTCACCGGTGCGGCGATTTTGCCGCTTACGGTGCTCAATCCGCACATGTGGATGGCGCCGTTAATCATGATGATGGCGGTTGTCGTTCTGGGCGGCATGGGGAGTCTGAAAGGAAGTTTTATCGGCGCTTACATTCTGGCGTTTTCCGAGGCCATGGTGGTCTTTTTGATTCCCAAGGGCGCCTTTTTAAGGGAATCGGTGGCCTTGTCCATCATGATTCTGGTGTTGTTAGTGCGACCCGAAGGCCTTTTCGGCATTGCCTTTGAAGAAGAAAGATAGTTATGGGACTGCTGGGCTACTATCTGCGTAAGCTGATCACGATTGTTAAAGGCGAAATATTCGTATTGCCCAGCCGGATCGTCGTGCTGGTTTTCTTTGTGGTGCTGTTGCTATTTCCCGTCCTGATCGAAGATCCCTATTTGCTGCGTATTCTCACCCTGGCCAGCATATTTGCGATTTTTGCCGCCAGCTGGGATCTTTTATCGGGCTTTACCGGACAAATGAACTTTGGCCACGCCCTGTTTTTTGGGGTCAGCTGTTACACGGCCGCTCTTTTGAACCTGCATTTTGATATCCCTCCGTGGGGCACGATTCCGCTGGGGGCGCTGGCAGCTGTTCTGGCCGGCCTGATTATCGGCATACCCTGTTTGCGGTTGCGCGGCACATATCTGGCACTGACGACGCTGGCCTTTCCGATCATTATGATGGGCATCGTTTTCGCCCTGCCGGATCTAACCGGCGGAGAGCTCGGCCTTTCAGGCCTGGAGCGTCTGGCAAAATCCCGCGTGGTCGCCTTTTATATAATCACAACGCTCATGATCGTGCTGGTGGCTGTTATGTGGAAGATCACCGATTCAAACACCGGTATCATATTTCATGCCATCCGGGAGGACGAAGTCGCGGTCAGAGCCGCCGGCATCAACACCACCCGCTATAAATTGCTGGCATTTTGCCTCAGCGGCTTTTTTGCGGGCATTGCCGGAGGCCTCTATGCTCATTACATGCGGATTGCCGGACCATCGACCCTGCAGGTTTCCATGTCCTTTCAAGTGGTCATCTGGTCGGTCTTCGGCGGGATCGTCACCATCTGGGGACCGGTGGGCGCGGTCTTTATTTTATTTCCCTTATTGGAATTTTTCCGGTTCTGGCCGGAATTGCGGCTGCTGTTGTTTGCTTTCGTCATATTAATTATTCTGCTTTACATGCCGGAGGGCTTGCTGCCGTGGATCCGCGATAAAATCGAAACCGAATGTCCCCGCTGCAAAATTAGAAATATCGCCAAGCGCAAAACCTGCCGCATTTGTGCGGCTGAGCTCGAATAGAAATGGTGTTAAAAGATCAGACCTGAAATCCCGCTTTCAAGCGGAGAACCTGATCTGCGTTTTTGACACCATTTCTAACAATAACAAGGGCTTTTTACTGCAAAAAAACGACGAGGAAAGCAATGGACCCCAAAGATGTATACATGTCCAAACCCTGGCTAAACTTTTACCCCGAGGGTGTGCCACATGATGTCGAGGTTCCCGAAACATCCGTCCCCGATGTATTTGATGCGATGGCCAATCGATACAGTAAAAAAACTGCTGTGATTTTTTACGGAAAAAAAATCCAGTACAGCAAACTGAAAGAACTGACCGATCGATTTGCGGCAGCGCTGGATGGTCTCGGGGTGGCTAAAGGCGACACGGTGGCCCTGTATCTGCTGAATTCTCCCCAGTATATTATTGCCTATGTAGGTGCCCTTAAGGTGGGCGCCAAGGTGACACCGATCAGCCCGGTGTACACCAGCAAGGAGGTTAAACATCAAATTGAGGACAGTGAGGCCAAAACGATCGTCTGCGAAGATATCCTGTATGATAATGTGGATAACGCCGGGGTTTCGCTGAACAATATCATCCTTTCCAATATCGGAGATTACCTGCCGGCCCTGAAAAGAATGTTTGGCAAAAGCATGCTGAGTAAAGCATACGGCGAGGCTCATGTTCCCTCGCCGCAATATATTGAGCAGGCCGGCCTGCATCTGTTCAAAGATTTAATCGAACGGCATCCGCCTCAAAAACCCCAAATCACCATTGACCCCAAAACCGACATTGCCGCCCTGCCTTATACCGGCGGAACCACCGGGCTGCCCAAAGCAGCGGTATTGACCCATTACAATATGGTCTGCCTTCAGGCGCAAGTCAGTTCATTCTGGCCGTTTTTAGAAGAAGGCAATGAGGTGCAGATCGCTTTTCTGCCGTTTTTCCACATTTACGGTCAGGTGGTGCTGATGCTTACCGGCCTGGCCCAGGGCCACACGCTGGTGCTGTTCACCACACCGGATATCGACAACATCCTTGATGCCGTAGAACGCTATAAAGTCTCAACTTTTCTGGGTGTGCCAACATTGTATGAGCACCTTAAGGAATACGACAAAACGGACCGGGTCAACTGGAAGCGACTCAAAATCATTGTCTGCGGGGCGGACACCCTGCATGAATCCACTTTAAAGGATTGGGAGCGCCGGACGGGTACCCGGATCTTGGAAGGCTATGGGATGACCGAAACAACGGCCGTCAGCCATACCAGTCCCTATACCCGACCCAAGGCGGGTTCGTTCGGTGTTCCTTTACCCGGGATAGGCGCAGCGATCATTGATGTTGAGGGGGTTGAATTTAAGCCCGTGGGGGAAGATGGCGAATTGATCCTGCACGGTCCGAATATCATGCAAGGCTACTGGAAGCGCCCGGAGGCCAATGCCGAATCGTTTGTCGAAATCGATGGGAAACAGTGGCTCAGAACCGGAGATCTGGTTCGCATGGATGAAGAAGGATATTTTTACTTCTTCGATCGAAAAAGAGACCTGATCAAGCACAAAGGCTATTCGGTCTTTGCGCGGCATGTGGAAGAGGTTCTCTACGAGCATCCTCAGATTAAAGCGGCCGGCGTAGTGGGTGTGCCTGACCCAACGGTGGGGCAGAACATCAAAGCCTATGTGGTTTTACAAACCGAAGCCAGGGGCAAAGTCTCAGAAGAAGAAATCATCCAATTTTGTAAGGAAAATCTGGCGCATTATAAAGTGCCGAAAATTGTTGAGTTTCGAGGTGAGTTGCCGAAAACCGACGTGGGCAAAATATCGCGGCGGGAACTGAGGGAAGAGGTGGAGGAAGCCTAAAATGGGGCAGGTGTTTTTGGAGGCTAATCAACTGACGAAGGAATTCGGCGGCCTGCGTGCCGTCAGCAATGCGAGCTTTTCTGTTGATCGGCATGAAATTTTAGGCTTGATCGGCCCCAACGGCGCGGGCAAGACAACCCTGCTGCGCCTTATAACCGGGATATTGAAACCGGACGAGGGCAGCGTGCGTTTTAACGGCATGGAAATCGTCGGCAAAAAAACATGGGACATTGTCAATCTGGGCATTGCCTGTACCTTTCAGAACATGCGACCGTTTCGCCGCCTGCCGATCATTGCCAATGTGATGGTCTCCTGTCTGTGCCCCCGGGCCATGAAACGCGGCGAGTGGGTCAAACGCGTGGAGGCTAAGGCCATGGATGCGCTGGAGTTTGCAGGCATATCGGATATGGCTCTGGAGAAGGCATCCACCCTTTCGCAAGGCGACCTGAAACGCCTGGAGGTCGCCCGGGCGATTGCCACCGAGCCCGATTTGCTTCTTTTGGACGAACCTTTTGGCGGATTGAGTCCGGCAGAGACGGAGTTGATGGCCAAGTCCATCAAGCGGTTGCACAAAGGCGGCCGCTTCGGGCGCCTGCACAGTGAAGGCCCGGCCATGATTATCGTCGAGCATAAGTTGCAGCAACTGATGAAAATCGTTGATCGTATCATCGTGCTCAACTTCGGAACCATCATTGCCGCGGGCACACCGCAGGAGGCTGTCAACAATCCGCAGGTCATCGAGGCCTATCTGGGTGAAGGGAACATTTGATTTTGCTGCTGGAAATTGACAATTTGACGGTTCGTTACGATAAGGCGGTCCTGATCAACAACCTGAATATGGCTGTCGCTGAAGGTGAACTCGTCAGCCTGGTGGGCCCCAATGGTGCCGGAAAATCCACCTTGCTCAGAGCCATCACCGGTCTGGTCAACTGGGAAAAGGAGATCACACGCCGTTCGGCCAGGGAGGACGTCTTCATAAGTGGAACCATCCGTTTCATGGGTGAGCGGATTGATCAAACCCCGGCTCACAAGATTGTCAAAAAAGGATTGATTCACTGCCCGGAGCGGCGCCGCCCGTTTCGCGAGATGACGGTTCTGGATAATCTGCGTGCCGGAGCATATCTGGCCAGGGACAGCCATCAGAATCAAAAAAACCTGCAAAGCGTCTACCAGTTGTTTCCGGTATTGAAGAAGCGGTCGGCACAAATTTCAGGAACGCTTTCCGGCGGTGAGCAGCAAATGCTCGCTATTGGACGCGCGCTGATGTCCAACCCGAAGCTGCTGTGCATCGATGAACCATCCACCGGATTGGCCCCGATTCTGAGGGCGGAGGTGTTTGAAAAAATCGCAGAGATCCGTACCCTCGGCATCACAATTTTGCTTGTGGAACAGGAGGTTAGCACGGTTTTTAAAATGGCTTCCCGCAATTATGTGCTATCTTCCGGCAAGATTATTGCCGAAGGAACCGGCGAAGAATTGCTGCAGGATGAGGTCCTGCGGAAAACCTATTTAGGCCTCTAGTGTGCCGTCCCAGAAATAATTGACAAAATAAGTGACGGTCATGGCATTTCCCGACAGACGCTATGAACCTCAAGTTGCCGGTGCCCCGATATTTGGGATTTAACCCACGCCACATGAATGAAAAATTTTAGCCGTCCGAATTTCGATAATCATTAACAATGTTGGAGAAAGATTATGGACATAAAAAAAGTGATTGTCGTCGGCTCCGGATTGATGGGCAGCGGTATTGCGCAGGTGTGCGCCCAGGCAGGCATCCGCGTATTTTTAAACGATGTCTCTCCGGATGCTGTTGCGAAAGCCATCAAAAGCATCGAATGGTCGGTGGGTAAGCTCATTGAAAAAGGCAAATTGACTGAGAAAAAACAAATCATCATTGATCGCATCTGTCCAATCAAAGACCTGAGCGCAGACCAAGGCCAGGATATCGATCTAGCAATTGAAGCCGTTTTCGAACAACTGGAGCTCAAACAGCGCATCTTTGAGAAACTCGATCAGATTTGTGCTGCGCAGACACTGCTGGCCAGCAACACCTCGGCCATACCCATCAGCGAACTGGCAGCGGTGACGCGTCGCGCCGAAAAAGTGCTCGGGCTGCATTTTTTTAGTCCGGTTCCCATGATGCAGGTGGTTGAAGTCATCAAAGGCATTTCGACAACCAATAAAACCATTGAAATCGGGCAAGCGTTCGTCAAAAAAATCGGTAAAGAACCCATCATGGTCAACCGGGATGTTGCCGGGTTCGTCATCAACCGGATCAACTTTCCGTCTGCAATAGAGGCCATGCGTCTGGTCGAACAGGGTGTCGCCACGGTCGCGGACATCGACAAAGGACTGCGACTGGGCCTTGGCAGAAAAATGGGCATATTTGAAACCGGCGATATGGTGGGGCTGGATGTCACCTATGGTGCTCTGATGGCCATGTACAAAGAGACGGGTAACCCCCGCTGGTATCCGCCGCTTTTGTTGCGGCGCAAGGTTAAGGCCGGCCACCTGGGTCGTAAAACCGGTCAAGGATGGTATCGGTATGACAAAGACGGCAATAAAGTGAAAGATTAAAAAATTTCCTGTTATGCAGAAAGCCAAAGTTAAGCTTTTTCAACCACGAAGCGCACGAAGGACACAAAGAGGGATTTTAAATTTATTCTATTCTGCCTTCGTGGTCTTCGTGTTCTTCGTGGTGAGTTAACTACCGGACGTATTAAACTGGAGATTTACAGATAACCACAAAAAAATTACTATGGAATATACGATTTCTGCAAAGCACCTCAATGTCATTGAAACCGTAAAAACGTTTGTCAAGGAGAAGCTGGAACCCATATCATTGCAGGTGGAAAAAGAGGGCGAAATACCTGAAGCGATTGTTGACGAAATGAGACGGCTGGGGCTGTTCGGCCTTTCAATCCCTGAAAAGTACGGCGGCTTAGGGCTGTCAACACTGGGGGAGGTGCTGGTTTATGAAGAGATGACCCGGACAAACGCCTGTTTTCGGTCACGCATCGGTACCAACAACGGCATCGGGTCCATGGGAATACTATTTGATGGAACCGAGGAACAGAAAAAAAACTACCTTCCCCGCATTGCGTCAGGCCGATTGACGGCAGCATTCGCACTCACCGAACCGAATGCGGGTTCAGATGCAGCCCAAATCAACACGAGCGCTGTATTGGATGGAGATGTTTGGATTATAAACGGCAGCAAACTCTTTATCACCAACGGTGGATGGGCGGATTGTTTCACAACGATTGTGGTTACGGATGAAAACAAGCGTACCCGGGGAGGATTTACGGCATTTGTCATCGAAAAAGGCATGCCGGGCTTTACGATTGGTAACCCGGACCGGAAAATGGGTATGCGGGGCTCGCTTACGAATGAATTGATTTTTCGAAACTGCCGGGTCCCCAGAGAAAATGTCATTGGCGGCATGCGGATGGTGGGTCAGGGTTTCAAGACGGCGATGCGGGTACTGGATAAAGGCAGATTGACGATTGGAGCGGCCGCCCTGGGTGCTGCTCAAAAACTGCTGGAACTCTGTATACAGCGCGTCAAAAGAAAAGTAAAAAATGGCGATTCACCAGACCCGATACAATCAAACCGGTTCATGCTGGCAGATATGGCCACCGGAGTTTATGCCGCCCGACAAATGCTCTACCATTCGGCATGGCTCAGGGACCAGGGCAACAACGTCGCCCATGAAGCGTCGATGGTCAAACTCTTTTGTACGGAAACAGCCAGCAATATTGCCGATAAAGCAATGGAGATTTTCGAAGATGAAGGCTACCTGAAAAACTTCCAAATTGAGATGTTCCTGCGGGATCTCAGACTGTATCGGATATTTGAGGGAACCAGCGAAATCCAGCGGTTGATCATTGCGCGCAATCTTCTAAAAGGAGAGTCTTAATGCATCCAGCGGTTATTCTAAGTGCGGTCAGAACCCCTGTCGGTCGTTACATGGGGGCACTTAAAACAGTCGAGGCTCATGATCTTGCGGCATTGGTGCTAAATGAAGCCGTGGAAAGGGCCGACATCGATCCTGAAAAGGTGGATGAAGTTATTCTGGGGCAGTCTTATCAGAACGGCGAATACGTCAATGTGGCCCGCATGGCGCTGCTTAAAGCCGGCTGGCCCGAGTCCATACCGGGAATGACGATCGACAGACGCTGCTGCACAGGGCTGGACGTGGTGCGCCTGGCCGCCTCTCTGATCCAGACCGATCAGGCGGAAATCATCGTGGCCGGCGGGGTGGAGAGCATGAGCAATGCCGAATTTTATCTGCCCGGCAGCATCAAATGGGGAATCGGAGGAGATAAAGGTAGGCCGCGCGGTCACGGCGATTTAAGCCTGTGGGGCCTGCCATTTTATGACCGCATACAAAGAGCGCGCGTAATGTCCCAGCCCGAGGAACGCTACGGGGTTTTGCCGGCGATGATGACCTGGGCGGAAACCGCTGCTAAAAAGGAAGGCATTGCGCGAGAGGCCTGCGATCAATGGGCACTTGACAGCCATCAAAAGGCCTGCGCAGCGACGCAGTCCGGCAAATTCGAAGATGAGATCATTTCCGTGGCTGTTCCCCGGCGCAAGGGAGAACCCGTGATCGTAGACGCTGACGAAAATCCGCGTTCGGACACATCCCTCGAAAAGCTCGGCCGGCTCAGACCGGTTCTGGGCGGCGTATGTACCGCCGGAAACTCGTCTACCGAAAACGATGGTGCGGCGGCGGTTGTCATCACATCTGCAAAAAAGGCAGCTGAATTCGGTATGCAACCTTTGGCGGGTCTCAAATCCTGTGCGGTTGTCGGCGACGACCCCCGCTACACCTATAGAACCGTTCCGTTGGCGGTTAAGAAAGCGCTCAAACTAGCAGGCGTATCCCTCGATCAAATCAACCTCATCGAGGTCCAGGAAGCATTTGCCGCCCAGGTGCTGGCTGATCTGAAGGATATGGGGATCAAGCCAAAAGATTACAACAGGGTCAACGTCAACGGATCCGGAATTTCGCTGGGGCATCCGGTCGCCTGCACCGGAACCCGGGTGCTGGTGACACTGCTGCACGAGATGAAGCGCCGCAACGAACGCTTCGGGCTTGCATGTATTTGCGGGGGCGGTGGTCTTGGTATTGCAGCGGTGCTTGAGAGAAATTGATTCCGTTAGCTAAGGAGTGACCGTTTATGCAGCTGGAAAACATCATTCTGACCAAACAGGAAAACGTCGCCATCATCACCATAAACCATCCCCCGGTCAACGCCTGGAACTGGGCGACGGTGCAAGATTTTGAAAAGGCGCTGGGCGCGGTTGAAGACGATTCTGAGGTACGTGTGGTTATTATCACCGGCGCCGGGGACAAATGTTTTTCAGCCGGCTTCGATGTCAAAGATGCGGGCAATGCGCATCAAATCAGCCCAAAAGCCCGGGAGCTGTGGCGCCGAATCGACCGTTTCCCCAAGCCGGTTATTGCCGCCATCAACGGTTACGCTTTAGGAGGCGGCCTGGAACTGGCCATGTGCTGTCAGTTCAGGATGATGGAGGACGTACCGGAGACGCGTCTCGGCCTGACCGAGCTCCATCTTGGCATTATTCCGGGCTGGGGCGGCACCCAGCGCCTGCCGCTGCTGGTCGGAAAGGCCAAGGCCCTGGACATGATCCTGTTCAGCCGGAAAATCGGTGCCGCCGAGGCACTTGGGGCCGGGCTGGTCAATCAGCTATCGGCCCCGGGGCGACTGATGGATGACGCGCTGGCCTTTGCCGAAAAGCTGGCCCGGCGGCCGCCGCTGGCCGTCGGCTGGGTTTTGCGATCGATGGCAGCCGGCACTTACGAAGGCCTGGATGCCGGCCTGAAAGTCGAAGAAGAAGGCAGTAAAATCGTCGGGCAGTCCGACGATCGCAAAGAGGGCTTCAGCGCCTTTTTGGAAAAACGCCAGCCGAAGTTCACGGGCAAATAAGATCCCAATTGGGCGTTATCTGTTATTTGTTAAAAAGGAAGAAAAATGAGCCTGCTGATTGTCGATGAAAACAAATGCAAGCAAGATGGACTCTGTGTCAGGGACTGCCCCACGGCGATAATCCGCCTTAAAGGCAAGGAAAGCTTTCCGGAACTGGTGCCGGGGGGCGAACCCTTTTGTTTGGGCTGCGGCCATTGCGTGGCGGTTTGCCCGCACGGAGCCCTCAGCCATAAGCGGGTTCCCATTGAAGATTGCCCTTCGATCCGAAAAGAGCTTGTCATCGATCAAGCGCAGGCGGTGCAATTTCTGCGCTCCCGCCGCTCTATCCGCTCCTTCAAGGACCGGCGCGTCGAAAAAGAAAAGATCCAGCAGCTCATTGAGGTTGCCCGCTATGCCCCGACAGCCAGCAATTCCCAGCGGGTCGAATGGCTGGTTTTTAACGACAGGCACACCATTAAGGGATTTGCCAAAATGGCAGCCGACTGGGCGCGGGCCATGCTTAAAAAAGATTCGGATGTTGCCACAAGTACTTATTTACCCGCGATCGTTGCTGCCTGGGATGCCGGTCTTGATGCGGTCTTAAGGGATGCACCGGCCCTGGTTGTGGCTTCGGCACCCAAAGAGGATTCAAACGGCATGGTCAATCTTACCCTGGCGCTGTCTTATCTGGAGCTGGCGGCCCCCAGCCTGGGACTGGGCACCTGCTGGGCCGGTCTGCTGCAAGGTGCGCTGCTGACCTGGCCGCCGCTTCAAAAAGCCCTTGATCTACCCGAAGACCATACGCACCATTACCCCATGATGCTGGGCTACCCCAAGGCAAAATACTTCCGCCTGCCCGAGCGCAAGCCACCGAAGATCACCTGGAAAAACGATTAATCCTGGATCGATCACGTTATCCCCGCCACCCGCATTGCGTTCATTTCTACTGTTAAACCTTCATGCCGGGAAGGTTTAAGGAAGCGGTGTTGCCGCCATCCACCGAAAGGGCCTGGCCGGTCACATAGCTGGCTTCATCGCTGGCCAGAAACAAAATGGCATGGGCTACCTCTTCGGGCTTGCCGTAGCGCCTCAACTCGCAACGGCTGCCCAGCTTATCTTCCTTGCCGCTTTTGCGGGCATAATCGAAAACCGCTTGCGTCATTCCGGTTTCGATCAGACCGGGACAAACCGCATTGACGCGAATATTGTAACCGCCCAGATCGCAGGCCGCCGTTTGCGTGAAATTAATGAGCGCTGCCTTGCTGGCACTATAGGCGTTTCCACCGGCTCCGGATCGAATGCCGGCAATTGATGCAATATTGACGATGGCTCCCGATTTTCTCTGCTGCATATGCCGGCAGGCATGCTTGGTGGTATAGACCGCACCCATGACATTCACATCATAAACCCGCTGCCAAACAATTCTATCTTGTTGGTCAAGAGTGACCAGGTCTCCGCTTACACCGGCAATGTTGCACACAATATCAATTTTTGAATAACCGTTTAGAGCGCGCGCGACAAGTGCTTTGACCTCAGCTTCCTTGGCGACATCGGTCTTTTTGATGATTGCCTCAGCGCCGGATCGGGCAATGCGATCCGCAGCTTCTTTTAAACAGGCTGCATCGATATCTGCCAGCACGAGCCGGGCATTTTCTCTCGCAAACAACATTGCCGTTGCTTTTCCGATGCCGCTGGCCGCCCCGGTAATAACGGCCACCTTGCCCTTGAGCCGTCCTTCGGTTGTCATGATCATATTGTCTACCTGCTGAACGGGGTCTTGAAAAGAACCGAATTTATTTAATGTAAACGCTTCTTAATTTCTTTTTGTCCAATTTTCCCACGCTGGTTTTGGGAATCTCGTCCACCAATTCATAAAGATCCGGCACGCCGTATTTGGGTAGTTTTCCCTGCTTGGCAAATTCTTGCATAAATTTGTTGAAATCTTCAGGTGTCACTTTGCCTTTATATTCCGGCTTTAGGGTCACAATCAGAAGTGGTCGCTCCCCCCATTTGTCATCCGGAACACCGATGGCGGCTGATTCCAGCACCGCTTCATGCTGGCTCATCAGGTTTTCCAGATCCAGTGACGATACCCATTCTCCGCCGCTTTTGATCACGTCTTTGATTCGATCGGTAATCTGCAAGTAGCCATCTTCATCAATATGTCCGACGTCGCCGCTATGCAGCCAGCCGTTGCGCCACAGTTCTCTGGTTTTGGCTGGCGCTTTGAAATAGCTCTCCGTCAGCCAGGGCGCCCGCATGACCACCTCGCCCGTTGATTGCCCGTCGTGGGGCAAGACTTTTTCGTTGGCATCGAAAACCTCAAACTCCACCAGCGGCAGCGGTCGACCGGTTTTGATAATGACCTCCAGCAGAGCGTCGTTTTCCCAATTGAGCATGTGCTCCATTGGGGTTGCGGTGCTGATGACCGGACAGGTTTCCGACATGCCATAGCCGGCATGAATCTCGATACCGAGTTCTTTTGCTGCCTCGGCCAGACCTTTCGGCAGCCGGGCACCGCCAATGGTGACCGTCCAGTTGGATAAATCCACATCGTTTATGGTCGGGCAGTTCAAAAGCATTTGCAGGATGGTAGGCACGCAATGGGAATAGGTGACGCTTTCTCTTTCAATTAACTTTAAGAGTTTGTGCGGCTCATAGCGACCGGGATAAACCTGTTTGGCGCCCAGCAGTGTGGCCACATATGGAAAACCCCAGGCATGCACATGAAACATGGGCGTCAGTGGCATATAGACATCATTGGATCGAAAGCGTCCGATCGTGTGATAGCAGCCGGACGCGATACTCACACCGAGGGTGTGTAGCATCAGTTGCCGGTGTGAAAAATAAACCCCTTTGGGATTGCCGGTGGTGCCGGTGGTGTAAAATGTAGTGGCCTTTGTGTTTTCGTCAAGATCCGGAAATGCATAGGCAACGGATCCAGATTGGACCAACTGCTCATAGGAGCAATCCGCATTTGATTCTAGCTGTGGGGTATTGTCATTCTCGTCGATGATGACGAGCGTGTCGACCGTTTCCAATCGATCTCTGATATCCTTCAGGAGGGGAAGAAATTCGGCATGAATAATGATGACCTTGGCCTCGGCATGGTTGAGGGTGTAAAGGATCTGATCACCCGACAAACGCCAGTTGATGGTCTGGAGCACCGCTCCCATCATTGGGACCGCGAAAAAGCATTCCAGGTAGCGATGACTGTCATAATCAAATACCGCAACAAGGTCCCCTTCGGCCACACCGAACTTCTTTAGACCACTTGCCAGCCGGTTAATACGCTCATTCAACTGTCGGTAGGTATAGCGGTTCCTGTCATCGTAGACAATTTCCTGATCCGGGGAATAGGTCAGCGGGGTGTTGAGCAACTTTTTTATGATCAGCGGGTACTGATAGCTTTCTCCGGGCTGATAGATTTTCTCGGCCATTGATTCCTCCAAGGCGCTAGACATTTGCCAGTGAGCCGCCATCTACGTAAATCGTCTCTCCGGTAATGTAATTTGAATCTTCGGAACAAAGGAACAGCACCGCACCCACGATATCTCCAGGTTCGGCCAGACGGCCTTTAGGGATTTTAGTCGCAACAAATTTTTCGACTTCCGGATTTTCCCAAAGGGCCCGGCTGAAGGCCGTCTTGACAAGCCCGGGACCGACGGCATTCACATTGATCTTTAACGAAGCCCACTCGACAGCCATGCATTTTGTCAGCATTGACAGTGCGGCTTTGCTGGCATGGTAAGCAGAAATTCCGGTCCCACCGCGCACAGCGCCTATCGTAGACATATTGACGATTCGTCCCCCGCCCTTATCAACCATAACCCTGGCAGCAGCACAACTCAACAAAAACACAGCTTTGCAATTGATTGTAAAGATCTTATCCCAGCCGTCCTCCCTTAAATCCATTAACGGCACCATGATGCTTCTGGCGGCATTGTTAATGAGAATATCCAGACTTTGATAAGCCTTTAAAGTGGCTTCAACCAGGGCATCTATTTGTTTGGAAATCATCAAATCAACTACCTGTGCATGAGCTTCACCGCCGTTTTGCCTGATCTCATCGACGACTCTGTCGAGCTCCTCTTTGGTTCTTGAAGCCAAAACCACTTTGGCACCGCATTCGGCCAAACCCAGAGCGACAGCTCGACCGATCCCGCGGCCCGCGCCGGTGACAAGGGCGACTTTGTCTTTGAGGTCATATTTGCTTACCATCTTATTCTCCTTTCACAATAGGTGTGGCGCACATGCGGGCAGCATAAATTTTCTCCAAAATTCTGAAATCAATTGATTGACCACGTATTATCAACGCATCGTACTTTTCCCATAGTTTTTAAGCGCTCTAAATGCTTTTCAATATGGACCCGCTCAAACCATCGGATCATATCGGCAAAATCGGGGTAGGTTCGAAAGATGAGGTTACGGCCGCTAAAATCACCAATCGCCATGGGGCGAGTTAACTGTTCAAGTATGAGCCGATCCCGCTGATAAATTATTTTTTCATAGGCATCGAATTTTTCGCTGATGTGACCATTGAACGGACCGGCATGGCCGGTGGCGACGATTCTGGCGTCTTGCTTTCTCAACCGCTCAATGGATTGAAGAAAATCGTTGATGTCCGCAAAGTCGTGCCCGTAAAAGGGACCAAAGGAGGTCAGATCCACATCCGCCGTAAAAAGAAGTTTCGCCTCCGGAACGTAAAAAGCAAGATGACCCGGCGTATGCCCGGGGGTGTGGATAACTTCAAGCGTGATGCCCCCCAGGTCGATGCGATCGGCATTGTGCAGGTGATGCCTGATATCGATTTCAAAAAGGCCATCGGCGTGGTCCAGAAACCCTGTCAGGTCCAGTCCACTGCGCTGCAAACCGATCCCATCAAAAAATTGGCTGCGGCCAGAT
Organism: Desulfobacterales bacterium; assembly: GCA_050116835.1. Classification (GTDB taxonomy): domain Bacteria; phylum Desulfobacterota; class Desulfobacteria; order Desulfobacterales; family JAHEIW01; genus JAHEIW01. Next base: position 1,959 of record JASFNW010000062.1, on the reverse strand, counting down.
ATAAAAGACGTTTCCCGTGCATGGCACCAGACCGGTACCCGCCCAATTTTTCTGTACGTCAGGCGATGGTCCATATGGCAATGCGATAATATCAAAATATCAAAGCCCCATTTTTTAAGCGGCGCCAGATGGCTGGCACCCATGCCGACATCGATCAAAACCCGCATGTTGCGGCCCTTTAAATACAGGCAGGCGCAATACGGGTACCGCGAATTATTTTTGCCGGGGACATAGAATATGTTGGGAAAAAGCTCGATCATGTCATCTTGTCGTTTTCTTCGGATTCAAGCAGGATGTGGATCGCCTGCCGGGCGAATTTACGGTACAGATGATAGAAAAAAAGGCTGATGACCTCATGAAACTGATCCCGTTTCTGGTTAAAATCAGTGGCCGACAATTTTTCCAGATTCGTCTGATAATATTTCTTGAAGCTGTTGACCACAAACTCTTTAACAAAGTCGGCGATATATCTAAGATCTTCCGGATCGTGACCGTCTTTGGGACCGAAGCCGATACGATCCATGTCAACCATCAATTTGGCGATGGCGACGTCATCGAGTGAATAAACGGGCTGACCAGCATACTCGAGCGGTTCGATGAGCCCCCATTCTTCTGCTTTAATAATCCATTTGCGCCCCAGACCGGTTGTTTCATGAAACGCGTCTCTGCCAACGATTTCTTTGGTGAGCAGCCGGTCTGCCGGTCGGAAATACGTGCTATGCAGTTCAAAAAAAGCCCTGTCAGCAGAGGGTTGCTTTTTGACCTTCCGCATTATTTTTTTTATCAATGGAATCGGAAAGAAATAATTATCGCGCAGTTCTTTGATAAAGCGGATTTGTTTGACATGATTTTCGTTATAATCCGCAATATTTATTTTTGATTTATGCGGCTTGCGCACTAATCCCTCACGGATGTAAAAATGAATGGTTTCTTTCGGAACGCCGGTGCGTTTAACCACAGTGCTGATCTTCATGATATCCTCGAGGCAATCATTGATGATGAATGCAGCCTGCTCAAGCAGCGTTGCAGGTATCATCATCACTTAATCCAACGTCAAAAACAATGTCAAGTAGAAAATAATTTTTTATTGACATCTATTTTGTATATTATTAGTAATATATGCGTGTAGCGTGTTACACGCTATGCGCTTGATGGGCCCTACGCAATACGGTCAAAATCGGTCTTTAGTTCTCGAAAATAACTTAATGAAAGGAGTTTTATTTCATGGCGCAACAACTGGTTGATCGACGCGATCAAGATTTTGTCCTCTGGGAGCAAATAGATTGCGCGGAACTTCTCGATCATGAGAGCTATAAAGAATTTAACAAAAAGGTCTGTACGCTGATCATTAACGAAGCCCGGGCATTGGCCGTCAAAGAACTACTGCCGCTGCTGGCCGAAGGCGATACCGAGGGGGTTTGTTATGAAAACGGGACCGTCACAGTGCCGCAGAGTTTTCACCGCGTATTTGAGCTGATAAAAGAAGGGGAATGGAACAACCTCGGTGTGCCGTTGGAAATGGGCGGCCAGGGGGCGCCTGCATTTCTAAGTGCGGCTGCCGCTGAATATTTTTTAGGTGCCAACTGGCCGCTGTTTTGTTATGCCACCATGGGCAACGGTACCGCCAACATGATTCAATTATACGGCACCGAGGAACAAAAAGAGATCTATGTCAAAAACCTGACCGCCGCTGATTGGGGCGGGACGATGCTGCTAACCGAGTCTGACGCCGGTTCCGATGTCGGCGCGCTTTCCACCACTGCCACCCGGAATGCGGACGGCAGTTATTCGTTGACTGGCAATAAAATTTTTATTACCAACGGCGAACATGACCTGGCGGAAAATATTATCCATCCGGTTCTGGCACGGATTGAAGGCGACCCTGCGGGAACCAAAGGCATATCCTTATTTCTGGTCCCCAAATATTTAGTCAATGCAGACGGCAGCCTGGGCGATCGC
>JASFNW010000061.1:0-26874 GCA_050116835.1 Desulfobacterales bacterium | reverse complement strand
CAACAATTATTAGAGCGTTTGGACCAAGCTATCTTAGACGTTATTAAAAACCCAAAAAAGACTCAAAAAACTGCCTGTATCGGAACGTTATTATGACAAACGCTCTAACAGCACATTAAACTCAGTTCATAGTTCCAGAACCATATCCGAAATTCAAGAAGATTTCGATAACCAACAGAAAACAGGAATACGGGAGTCGATCTGAAAAGGGCTTATTTTTGCAGTCGACAGCAGAAGTGGTGCGGCTGTTTTCTGCACAGCATTAGAACCTAATCGGCTGCCGGTCGCAAGTCGCTTAACGGTACCGGGGATGGTTGACTTTGGTCAGCTTTTTCAAGCTGAGTTTCCGGGTGTGTTTACGTGAACTTTTGGATTCGGGTTCATCGGCGTCCTGATTTTCCGTTTTGGTCAGACGCTTAAGGCTGACAAATTTTGAGCCCTGCTTTCCACCGGATATGTCCGGAATGGGTATTCGGCCTGTCAAATAGCGCGACAGTTCATCCACCGTTTTGATCTTTTCTGACTCGGTTAAATTCATTCCGGATCGAATGCCAATCATCGCGAAATCCGTTAATGCCAGTGGAATCCCGCCCTCATGCTGACGGGTAACATGCTCATCGGACCAGATCCGTTTTCCCGTGCGGGTGTCCCATACCGCTATAGATGCACCCACTGCAATTTGGGAATAAAGACCTGCGTACAATCGCTGATATTCAGTTACTGTGCCGACCACAACGGCATCACAGCCCAATATTCGACCAAGCCGCCGAGCTGATTTTAGAGATAAGCTATTATAGGGGTCCAGGTCATGATACCTGAGCTTTCGATCGACTTCATACAGCTCAATATCTTTGTAGGGTTGCGCACTTAAATGGCTGTAAAAGGTGGTACGCACAAATTCGTCTATGTCTGCGGATTCAGTCTGATTGCCAAATGGCAGAATGGCAATTGATTTGGGAGGATTTCTGACAATAATTCGCTGGCCCTCATCATCGCCGTCTTTGACGAGCCCCAGACGCGAACCACAGCCGCTCAGCATGCTCAAACAAACGGCCGCAACAACCCAGGCCGTCAGCCCCGTTGCGAGTTGCTTCCTGTCAGCGAATTTGAACAATGCAATGCCTCCTTTTTGTTCATTTTCGAGCTTTTGCCAAAAAAAAAGCTGGGCCGCCTTTATCCGGTAACCAGCTTTGTGTGCTCGCTTTGGTAACCCGGCGATCCGTCTTCAGCGGACCCGTGGCTTTCCGTCACCCGATTGCTCGGGTTTTGGCTTTTTCATGCGCAAATTTTTTTGATGAACGATCTTTGATTCAGTTTGCACTAAAAAATGATGCAAAAAACAAGCCGAAGACAGAAAAATTGTTAATACTCATAATTTCAGTAATTTATATAAATTCATCGGTTGTATTCGGGCCCTAAATGACAAATATTGTCGGATTTTTTGACAAAATGACGCTCAACAGACGGCAGGGTCGCGCGCGTCAGGCGCTGATCCGTAAATTAAGCTGCAACACCCCCAAAAAGCAATTATTCGGTTAAAGCCCAGCTAGAAAATGCCGATAAAAAACATATACCTAAAACCTAGCATTTCATCATAATTCCTGCTTGATGCGGTCCACACGGCAAAGGGCGCAAGAGGACTGATGGGTCCATGTTTAAATTAATTCAAAAATCGAACCCTAAAAAATATCACGAAACTCAGAAAACCAGTTTTTTGCTGGGTCGTTCAAAACAGTGTGACATTGTCATCGGTGACCCTAAAATTTCAGACGTCCAGGCCAAGGTGGGTACAAAAGACAACCGCTATTTCATCAAAAATTTAGGCTCCGACAAAATTTCTGTAAATGGCCAGCCGACGGAAGGTCAGTTTATAAACAACGGAGACGAATTGGTGCTCGGCAAGTCAAAATTTGTCATCCAGGTGGCAGAAAAAGCGCGACCGGAATCCAGACTGACATCAATGGAAGATAAAACAATGGTGCTGGACACCCCCAGCGAAGAAACGCTGGGACCGCGATTGGTGTGCACCACTGCTACCGGAAAAAGCAAAATCGTTCCCCTGAAAAGGGAAAAGCTGATCATCGGAAGATCAAACGAGGCCACCCTGAAACTAATGCACCCGTCGATCTCCCGCAAACATTGCGTTATTGAAAAGCAGGACAAAGGGTATATCGCCCGCAATATCAGCACCACCAATCCCCTTTATTTAAATGATCAGGTGATATCCGAACAACGGTTGTATTCGGGAGATCAGCTCCGAATGGGAACGTTTTCAATCACCTTTATCTCCGATGAATCGACCGATGCCCGCCAAGCAACCCAGAAAATTGTTGCCCCTGCAAAACGATCAAACCGCAGTCTGTGGCTGACTGCAATGCTAATCCTCACCTTTTCAGGATACTTGCTCTATCTGCACGCCTATCTGCCCTGGAAAGCCCAGCAAAAACTGGCCGAGGTTGCCGGGCAGATCGAGGTGGGGGATTACCTGCCGGCCCGGGAATCTCTCAAAGACCTGTTGCATACCGATCTGTCTGAGGAAAATGCCCGGACGGCCAGAGACATGCTGGCACAGATAACCCTGGCCATCACCCAGCAAAAGGCCGAAAAGGGAGATCTGGAAGAAGCCAAGGTATTCTTGAAAAATTACCTGGCGAAATACGGTCACTGGCAAGAAGCCGAAAAGCTCTGGGACCGCTTGGATTTTTACCGTTTGACTCTCGGTGAACAGCTGGAATCCAACAATCAACATCAATCTGCCCTGAGGGAGTATTCCTCCATTCGGGAAGATAGTTTGTACTTTGAGGAAGCCCAGAAAGCCATTCGACGCATCTGGTTGGCTTACCAGCGGAGAAACCGGGAAAAACAAACCCTCGCCCAGCTGCTTAAGGAGGCCGAGACGCATTTTCTGGCCAAGCGCTATCTCACGCCTGTGAATAAAAATGCCTTCTCCCTATACCAGGCCGTGCTTGCACTCAACCCCAAACATAAATTGGCGTTGCAACGCATCGATCAGATGAAAACCTTTTACCGCGAGCACGGTGACGGCTATTATAAGAAAGGCAAATGGTCTAAAGCCTTATTTTATTTTGAGCGTTACAGTATCATTGATCCTGAATCCAAAAATATCAAAGCCAAGATAAAGACCTGCCGCCAAAAATTGGTGTCCGCCCAGAAAGGCGGCAGTACTTCCGATTCCCACGGCGGCAAGCTGACGAATAAAGAACAACAGAAAAAACGCGAAGAAATCCAGCGCCTTCTGGAAGAATCCGGAACCGACAGTTCCCGGATTATGAAATATTTATTTGAAGAAACAGAAGGCGAAAAAGATACCGACACCCCCTGGTAGCTCTTATTATGAAAAATACAGCGATTACCGTTTTGACCATCATTTGTCTGGCAGCGGGTATAAATGCCTGTGTTCTTAAAAGTATGCTGACGCCTGACCTCGAGCCGGAAGTCCTGGAAAAGGATCGGCTCCCGTACAAAGTTGCGATCGTGCCCTTTGTCAATCAGACATCCAATCCTGAAGCCGGCAGCATCGTCCGGAAAATGTTTTACAATTTCTTTAGTTCTCTTAATTATTTAGATCTGGAACCCTACGTCATCGACGATAATCTGAAAAGAAACGAACTGTATCAGCCACTCGTTTCAGGCAAGGCCGTGTCAGCTGACCGGCTGGGTCATTTGCTGGGGGTGGATGCGATTATCTTCGGTGAGGTTACCACTCTGGGCAAAACTTATGCGCTGGTTTATTCGGATAACGCTGCCGGACTCAAAGCTAAAATGGTGCGGTGTGACTCGAATCGCGTTATCTGGGAACTTGAACACAGCATTCATATTCAAGATGGCGACGTGCCGCTTAGCCTGACCGGGCTGGCGGCAACGATCGTCAAGACGGCCATCACGCATCAAAAAGCGTCGCATCTTCAGGCCGCGGCCGAGTTGTGCATGCAAATGGTGGCGACCATCCCGGACCGCGAAGGTATAACCGAACCCCCACCGAAAATCATTGCACTGGTTCACAACGCAGGCGGCAAACTGCTGCGCCCGGGAGATCTCCTCAAGGTTGCCATGATCGGCGAAAAAGGCCAAAAGGCCAGCTGGAGCATTCCTCCGCTGGTGACCAACCTACCGTTGAAAGAAAAGGAGCCGGGAGTCTACATCGGAGCCTATCGCATCCGCAGCATAGATCGCCTGCCGCACGGACGGATCATCGGATATCTGCAATCCAAGACCGGCAATGGCAGCCAGTGGGTGGACACCCTGGGACCTGTAAAAATTGGCACACCCACAGTGCTGCCGCCTAAAATTACCCAAGATACAGTGCTGACCGCCGCTAAAAGCCCTTATTTGGTGGAGGACGCACTTGTGGTATTACCAGGGGCAAAGCTCACCGTGCAATCCGGCACGGTCATCTGGTTTTTGAATCTGGGGTTAATTGTAAGAGGTGAACTCCAGATCAACGGGACAGAAACAGAACCGGTGCGTCTGGCCAGTTTGGGCTCCGGCAGCTGGAAAGGTATATTTCTGGATAAAACCCAAAAAGGCACCCATATCAATTATTGTCAAATTTCAGATGCCGAATATGGCATCAGGGTGACAGAAGCGACGGTCCAACTGAAGAATTGCCGGTTTCAAAACAATGTCTGGGGAATCGTTGTCGAACAGAGCAAAGCTGAAATTCATCACACGCTCGTGCGCACCTCCGGTAAAATTGGGATTGCGGCCCGGCAAGCGCAATTGCTGGTAAAAAATTCGGTGATAACCGAAAACGGCGCCGGTGGATTTATTCTGGAAAAGTCAAAAGCCAGAATTGAACGAAACAATATTGTCAACAATGGAAACTGGGCGATTAAAGTTACCGATACGGCCAGCAGCGTTAAGGCCCGACATAATTGGTGGGGCGTTGAGAATCCTGAACAGACCGAAATCGTCGGCCAATTCAAAATCCGGCCGATCCTGGAAAAACCGATCAAATTCAAGATTGAAAGCTAGTGTTGAGTCCCAGAAATACGTTATCAAATTAGAGCCGGGCATGCCAGCTTGAACGCTACGATCTTATAGATGAGAACCGAAAAATGGGGTAAACTATTCTGGGAGGGTACACTATCACCTGCATTTGCATGAAAATGAATGCGAAGTGGACATTCCAGTAAAAGTCACGTTTTTTTATCCATTGACTGGACCTTTTCAAGATACTGCTCGGCCGATTGGACATCACCCAATTCCTGATAGCATCGGGCGGTAAAGTAGAGGCCTTCTTTGAGGTGCTGCAATCCTGATAGGTAAGACAGCGCCTTTTGATAGTCTCCCTTGTTCATGAAACTGACGGCCATACCCAGATTCAACTGTTCGTGCTTAGGAAAAGCCTTAATACCAGCCGTCAAAATTTGAATCGATTTATCGAAGTCCTTGCGTTGCTGGTGAAGCATGGCCAGACCCCAATAGGCCCGCGCATGGGTGCCATATTCCAAAGACCGTTGATACAGTGTTTCAGCAATCCTGTCTTTATTGGGGATAGCATCGATACCCGCATAATCTCCCCTTTGAAAAGTGAGCGCCAGACGCGAATAAAAATCGGCGTGCTGCGGGTATAAATCCTTTTTGTCGATTAGATTCAGCGCCTCGACATATTCAGGAAGCTTTTCATAAAAAGCGCTTCTCAGTTTATGACCGAAGGCCAGAATGAGATCTTTTGTTAGCGAGGGGTCGGTTTCAAAATACATGATATCTTCGATTCGGTTCAACCAGATATCATCGCTCAGGTTTTCCCTTTTTTTATAGGCATCATAAAGAGCGGTTCCCGGAAACAAATCCAGGATATAGAAAATGGCACTGAGCGGTTTAATGGCGTTCATCAGCTCAATTGTTTGCTCAATGGTTTGCCAGCTTTCCTGAGGACAGCCGTAGATAAAATAGGCACGTGCCATGATACCGTATTGCTGTGTCAGCTCAAATGCCTGACAGATCTGCTGCCGGCTGATATGTTTCCCCAGCAATTTACGTATTTTTTCAGAACCACTTTCCACCCCGTAACTGATCTGAATGCAGCCGGCTTTTCTCATCCAGTAAAGAATATCGGCATTGATCATGTCGACCCGGGAGATGGCCGCCCATTCAACCTCCAGTTTGGCTTCAATCATCTTTTGGCATATGTCGATGACGCGCTTGGCATTAATGGTAAATGTGTCGTCGGAAACATAAAAAAATCGGATCCTCTCTCTGGCCAGCAAAGAAAGCTGCTCGACAAAGTAATCCGCAGAGTGAAACCGAACCTGACGGCCCCAGAATTGGGGCGAGCCGCAAAATTCGCATTTGGCGGCACAGCCGCGCGTCAACGAGATGTGCTGATAGCGGAAATATTGGGATGGTATGGGTAGTTGATCAAGGTCACATATGGGCTCGACATCTTGGTTTCGAATTACTCGCCCGCTTTTCCGATAGGCCAGCCCCTCAATTTGTTCAATTTTTTGCATCTCGCCGGCATCCAGGCATTGGATCAAATTCAAAAAAGAATATTCACCCTCACCGATAATCACAAAATCCACCTGGGGAAAATGCGTTAAAAAATGCGACCATAAAAAGGTGGCGCCAATACCACCGAAAACAATTTTGACTTCTGGATTAACCTGTTTGGCAATCCGTGCAATATCGATTCCTCCCCAGCGGTTGGCATGCAGGATGGAAAACCCGATAACATCCGGATTTTTTTCTGTGATCTCGGATCTGATATCCTGGGGGCTTGTGTTGATGTTGTGCCAGTTTAGGATCTCTACATCATAAGCGTTCTTTTTGAGCAAGGCGGCAATATAAAAGACGCCCTGGGGCACAACGCTGACATCTTCAACGTGCAACCGTTTCTCCAGAAAATAGGGATATATCAATAGGATCTTCATGCGCAGATTGTATCCCGGCATCCGTACAACAACGTGGCGCTGACAAAATTAAGCTAAACTATGAGGTTTCGGACAACATTTACTGACAAGGCGCCCCACATACGGGGAAACAGTAGAGCCAAAACCTTGGCCGCATCATGATTCTGGTATTTTTAAGGCTAAACCCGAGGTCGTCATAACCTGTATGCGCCTGCAAAGCAACGCAAACCCACGCGGTTTGACTTTTCAATTGCATTCTGTCATGGAAAGAAAATTTACAGGCATAAGCAGAATCTCATCTATCTTAAATCCTTTATGCATGATCGACCATACCATATCAAGGCAGTTTTATTTTATTGGGAGGGTACTGTTGTCCGGCCGGATCAACAGTCAAGAGAAACGTTGAAGGCAGCTATCAGCTGTCCCGAGCAAAAAACCCTGCTGGAATTTATATCAAGCCTTCCTGATGGGCCCGATAAAAATGATACCCTGGCGAAGCTCGGCGCCCAGGAAAAGATGGTGGCGCTAAGCCCTACACCGCATCCTGCGGCTATGGAAGTCTTTGACGATCTGCTGGCAAAGGACCTGCCGATCGGCATTGTCAGCTATTTAGAGTTAAACACCATCCGGCGCAACATACAGGAGTTGGAGACGATCGGTGAGAGTGATTTCGATTTTATCTTCAGCCGCGACGATATCGCCCAGCAAAGGCCGCCGGCAGGCCTGATCGGACTGGCGACTGAACGATTAAAAGTGGCAATCGAAAATATGGTGGTCATTTCAGCGAATGCATCTGAAATTGAAAATGCCCGCAACCAGGGTGCTCTGACGATCTTTATCAACGAACGAATTCAATCGGATCCCCAGATCGTCAATGCCGATTTTGTGATAGGAAACATCACGGATATGATCGATATCGTTCGCATGGGCATCTCGCTGCCGGCGGGTAAATTGCCAAATTATTTTTTACACGAATTTCTGAATCAATTTATCTTTGAAGATCCGAGCGTTTTGATCAATCCAGGTGTGGGCGAGGATATTGCGGCAGTTGATATTGAATCCGAGCATGTGTTGGTACTCAAATCCGATCCCATTACGTTCGCCACCGATTCAATCGGCCAATATGCTGTTTTGATCAATGCCAATGACATTGCCACCTCCGGTGCGATCCCCAGATGGTTCTTAACCACGCTTTTTTTTCCCAGCGGCGCAACGCCGTCACAAATTAAAAGTGTGTTTGAAGAACTTAAACATTATTGCCGACGCTGGGGGATTACCTTATGCGGCGGGCACACCGAAATTACCGAGGCTGTTGTCAGACCCATTGTGGCCGGCATGATGGCCGGTACGGTTGCCCGTAACAATCTGATAGACAAGCGCCAGATGCAAAAAGGTGACCGGGTGCTGTTAACCAAAGCAGTGGCCATCGAAGGAACCGCCATCATTGCCAGGGAATTTGGTGATCGTCTCGAGCAAATGGGCATTTCGAAGCGCAAAATTGATCACTGCCGTCGATATTTAGATCAAATCAGCATTATAGCTGAAGCTAAAATAGCCGCTGAAAACCCGGGAACCAGTGCCATGCATGATGTAACCGAAGGGGGGCTCTCAGCGGCTCTGGCGGAATTGAGCATTGCAGGTGGACATCAGATCAAAGTTAACATGAATGATATTCCCGTTTATCCGGAAACACAAAAAATATGCAACTTGTTGGGTATTGATCCGCTGGGGTTGATTGGCTCCGGCAGTCTTTTGATATGCTGCCGCAATGCAGATAGCCAGAAATTGATGCAGCGGATTGATGCGGCCGGCATTGAGATCGCCTGCATCGGAGAAGTATCGGACAAGGGACAGGAGATTCAGGCCTATAGAAACAAAAAGCGAGTGCCTTGGCCCAGTTTCGAAGTGGATGAAATTACGAAGTTATTCTAAGAGCGATGTGAAATCGCTTTTCGGTTATTTTTTGAGTCCGCGACGGAAGATGTCAAAACCAACATCAAGGGTCTGTTTTAGATAATCTTTGCGCTCATCGATAATTTTTTTGCTGGTCAACCATAAAACCACTCCGGAAAACAAGGCCCAAAAGGTATCTGCCAACGCCACCGGGTGTTTGTCGATAAAAATGCCCTTTTCCACGCCTTCTTTAAATATCTGGGCTATGGAACCCAGAGACTTGCGCGACAGCAGTTTTATTTCTTCCATGAGCTGGGGCGACAAATTTTTCAGGGTTTCACTGGACTGAAGGTGAAACATGTTGATGATGATCAACGGATCAAATTCATAAACATCGTACATGGCATCGACAAGAGATTTTAACTTTTCCTCGGGCCCGGAATCCTTTTCTTCATTGACATGTTCGACCCGGATTAAAAGATATTGCAGAATCCGAAGTGACAACGAAGCATAAAGCTCTTCTTTATTTTTAAAATACAGATATAATGTACCTGGGCTGAGTTCAGCTTCCTGGGCAATGTCCTCCATGGTGGCTTTGTTGAAACCTTTGTCGGAGAAAACGCGTTTGGCGGCAACCATAATCTGTTGCCGTCGCCTTTCCTTTTCCCGTTCTTTTCTTTCCTGGATTCCCATAGCTAGGATCCTTCCTGAATACTATTTATTTATAATATGATTATATAATTAGTATTTATTATTTAATCAAGTAAAATCTTTAGGGCCGCGGATGCGCAATAATGTCAAATATTTGTCTATAGCCCTATAATCATTATAATTACGGGTTAATGCGAAACGAGATCAAATCCAAAAATAATCGTATATTGAAAGGCATTCATAAAATTGATGGTACCTTAGTTCACTATGCCTGGCCTCTCGTTGCTACCCCTCCCAATAGCCGAAGCGTGGGGATGGCAGCGCCTCCGATCGCTGTTACCCATAAACGGGGCAGGTCTTCCCGATACACCCCGAAAAATTTTTAACGCCGGATTAAACGCTTGCCCGAATAGCGAATTAATGCCATTGTGTTTAGCATCCGAAAATGGGGGATCGATGACGGTAAAATTAAAACCCAGTGCTCAAAAAGTGCAAAAAGCCTTACATGCCTTTAACCTCAGTTGCGAAGTTGTTCAGATGGCCGATACGACGCGCAGTGCGTCGGATGCAGCCCGGGCGGTCGGATGTCATGTGGGGCAGATCGTAAAATCGCTTATTTTTGAGGGCCGGCAGTCCCATCAACCTATTTTGGTTGCCGCCAGCGGAGCCAACCGGGTAAATGAGCGGGCCGTTGAGCAAACTGTGTCTGAACCCATTAAAATGGCCAATCCCGATTATGTTCGCCAGATGACCGGTTTTGCTATCGGCGGGGTGCCGCCGATCGGACATGACCACGCGCTTAAAATTTTTATTGACGAAGATCTGCTGCAGTACGATGAGATCTGGGCTGCTGCCGGTACGCCTCACGCTGTTTTCAAATTGACCCCCGATGATCTCAAGCGAATCACCAACGGAACGGTCATATCTGTAAAATGAATTTATCCTTAAAAATAAAAAACTTGATAGAACTCTACTTAAAGATGTGGATTCGGGTTAATGGCAAGGCGCGAATCGGCGAAAAAGCGGAGCATGCACAGAGCAGTCGCTACCTCAGGTAATTAAAAAATAAAGTATCATTTCCCTTTATAGATGCGTATTTTTTTGGTGGGCAAGGCCGCACAAGGGTTTTCGCCAAGGCGTACTTTGAGTGCGTCGCAGGCGCAAAACCCGCGGAGAACAAAGCCCAGCGAAAAAAAGACTATTTAGAAAGGGATGAAATACCTGAACTTTGCACGAGTCGGAGGCTTTCATATGCAAGGCACTTAAGGGCGAAGCGATAGTCGACTATGCTTCGCCCTGAATAACGCAGCAGATGGAAGCCTCCGGCTCGCCCGAAGGGTGAAAATTAATGAGATAAAATGATTTTCATCCTTTATACAAAAGCGTTATTTTATATTGATTCTACAAATTTCTTTATCGAGATTCTTTACGGGTTAGCTTAGCTTCTCATTAATTTTCATGCAAAATTCAGGTATCAGCCGATGGCCACCTGAATGACATCCTGCCTTGCACTAACCCGCTGAATGGTTACCTGGATCAAATCTTCCGGCTTCAATTCGATGCCGCTGGATACCGGCAAATCGCACTCCAGCATATACTGGGTTAATAGAATCTGATATTTTCGGCGAGCCTTATGCAGGACAATGGCCTCTTCTTTTTGCCCGATTTTATTTTCGAGATATTTTAATAACCAATACCGATGGCGTGTGTATTGAAGGCGGCCCACAAGGCTCATTGGCAACTCGAGGGATTTTATGATATCCGTAATTTGTTCGGTGCTGTAAGCCGTTTCCAATCCGAGCGATGCCCTGATCTGGCGCTGGTTGATCAGATCCGAATATTTTCGAATCGGAGAAGTTGCGGTGATGTATGCATCCAAGCCCAATCCCGAATGCCAATCGGGGGTGGTGCTCAAAATGAAGCGGCTGAGAAGCCGGCGTTGCATCCAGTTCTGAAAAAGCGTACCGGCGCTGTTTTTATACAGCCGTTCCCGGGGCTCGCGTTGCGATCTGAAAATTGCCGGTAACTGACGCTCTTTTAAGTAATTTGCCATTAACCAGTTGGCCATGATCATTATCTCTGAAACCAGCATCCTACCCGGACTTTCCCGATTTACCTGATTAACCGAAACCTCCTGGTTTTCATTGACCCAGATACTGATCTCGGGCACCGAAATCTGTATGGCTCCGTCTTTCAGCCTTTTCTGGCGATATTTTTTGGCAATATCCTGCAAAATGCGCATCTGTGGATTCTCATCCACGGCATTATTCACATCGTAATAGGTCAACTGATGCTTGACTTCAATCAGGCTCTGCCAGATCTCAGTGCTCAACACTTCAACCTGGGGGCTCAGATCAATCATAATGCTGATGGCCGGGCGCAACTCGCCGGCTTTCAGGCTGCAGCGGCCTTCTGCCAGAACCGACGGCAGCATGGATATTTTTTGGTCCGGCATATAAATGGAGCTGCCGCGCACGCTCGCCTCCTGATCAACAACATCATGTTTTTGAATAAAGTGACCGACATCAACAATATGAACGCCCAGTCGAAAGGTACCACCTGTTTCTTCAATGCTGATAGCGTCATCAAAGTCCAGTGTTCCCTGGCCATCAATGGTCATCAGGGACAGGTGCGTCAGGTCACGGCGCTCGGCGGCCGTCACCATGGGATTTGAGCTGACAATCTGCGCCGCACGGGACAAAACTTTTTCATTAAAATCAGCCGATACCTGGTGGCGCAGCAGCTCAAGGTTTTCATTTTCATCGAACACTCCTGATCGCACAAGGATCCGAAATATATCCTGCAGACTTTCAACACCGGCTCTGGCCGTCATGCTCTTGGCAATCGCGTGGTTTTTGCTCTCTTTGCCAAAAAGATAGTAAGATTTCAGGATTTCGATAAACTTAGGAACATCCGGTTTAACCGAAGCCGGATCAATGGGTCCGCTTGAATTCAGCATGCTTTTGAGCCAGCTACCACCGGCTTCAGTCAGCTCCTGCTTATGTTGCACCTCTTTTCGCTGGGCTGCGAGCAATTCTACCTGCTTTTCTGAGTTGGGACGAAAACCGTCCGGATTAAACTTGAAATAGAGCCGGTCGTTAAATAGGGCTCGCATGACAGCCGCTTCGTGATCTCCTGATGCACTATCCGGAAAGCAAAACTCGGTCATGGTCGCCAGATCGATCCAATTTTGTTCGGCGTTCAGTACTTCCCACAGATCTCGGATATCAATATTGTTGATCAATTCTTTTCGTTTGCGAACAACTTGTTTTAAGGCCTCAACCATCCGATCTCTTCCCAGGGTAAGATCAAGGCGCATTTTGTCGCTGTGCAGCAGTCGTTTACGGGAAAGGTTGACCTCCCGATTGTTTTCGGTTAACAACCGTAGCCGTTGGTTCTTGACTTCGAGAACAACCGCACACATTATTTTCTGGCGGTCTATATATTCGACGATACATCCTGATTCCATAAAAATTACAATAACAACCGACTTCCATGAAGTCAACGCAAGAAAGAATATTGTTTATTTTCAATTTGTTATAAAAATCAACAAATTGAAACAGCACCCCATGAAATCTTTAGACCTGATCAAGCCCTATCTGAGAGAAAATCGCCTGAAAATCGCAATGGGTCTGCTCAGCTTAATTGTGGTTGACGTGCTGCAGCTTTTCATACCGCGCATTATCAAGTGGGCGGTTGATGGTCTGACCGCTTTGCAAATCAAAACGGATGAATTGCTGCTGTACGCTACTTACATGGCCGGCATTGCCGTAGCGATCGGTGTGTTTCGATATGTCTGGCGACGCTGTCTGCTGGGCGCATCGCGGCGCGTTGAAGAAGGTTTGCGCAACTGCCTGTTTGCCCATATCCAGACGCTTTCGGCGTCTTTTTTCGACCGCACCCAAACCGGAGATCTAATGGCGCATGCCACCAATGATATCCAGCAGGTTCGCATGGCAACCGGAATGGGTCTGGTCGCCATGAATGATGCCATCGTACTGGGCGCCGCCGCCATCGGTTTTATGCTCTATATCAACGTCACCCTGACACTTTTTGTATTGATCCCGATGCCCTTGATTACGATCAGTACGAAATTTTTCAGCAAACAAATGCACCAGCGCTATCAACGCGTTCAGGCAACTTTTTCGGACCTGACCGAGGTCATTCGAGAACGTTTCTCAGGAATTCGCATCATCAAGGCTCACAATCATAAGGAAAAAGCGGCTGCCCGGGTAGAAACCGTCTCAAATGACTATGTTAAGGAAAATTTGGGCCTGGTAAAAATTGTGGGATCCTTTTTCCCGCTGATGTTGCTGTTTACCAATTTAAGCCTGGCAATCGTTCTGTATATAGGGGGTCGCCAGACCATCGCTCAGACCATAACCCCCGGGGACTTTGTGGCTTTCATCAGCTATCTGGGTTTATTGACCTGGCCCATGATGGCATTGGGCTGGGTGACCAACTTGATTCAACGCGGACGGGCGTCGCTGGATCGCCTGAATCGAATTCTGGAAACCCGTCCGGAAATAAAAGATGACAAGCGCGCAGAGCCGCTGAGATGGTTTGAAGGCCGCCTCGTCTTTGAAAATGTTGGTTTCAGTTATAAACCCAACGGCAATGGCAGCCCGCCGGCTCTTTCAGAGATTACGCTGACGGTTGAACCGGGCAGCGTTCTGGGGATCGTTGGCCCTCCAGGCAGCGGCAAAACAACGCTGGTGCGTCTGTTACCCCGACAATATGAGGTGACCCGGGGCAACATTCGCGTTGATGACCAGGATATACGAGCGATAACCATTGACAGCCTAAGATCGCATATTGCCTTCATGCCCCAGGAGCCTTTCCTGTTTGCCGGCACCATCAGGGAAAACATTACTTTTGATGATCCGAGGTCTGCAGAATCCCGCCTGTCGCAGATTACGCAAAAAGCTGCACTTTATGAAACGATCCAGGCGTTTCCGAATGCGTATGAAACCTTAGTCGGTGAAAAAGGGGTGATCTTATCCGGCGGTCAAAAACAGCGTATCGCGCTGGCGCGCGCATTAAACCAGGATGCCGGGATACTCATTCTGGATGATCCCATCAGCCAGGTGGATATGGCAACCGGCAGTGCCATTGTCGAAACACTCAAAACCATGCGCGGCCAGAAAACAATCATCATCGTATCCCATCGCATCTCAGCCGTGCGCTTTGCAGATCAAATTATCACACTCGAGCAGGGTCGAATCACTGAACAGGGCGCTCACCAGGATTTGATCGCAGCCGATGGATATTATGCCAGAGCCTTTCGGCTCCAGGAATTAGAAGAGGACCTGAATGCATCCTGATTATGGATATTTCGAGGAAGCGCAGTTGGGCAAGCCCTACGACCTCAAGCTGTTGAGAAGACTGTTGCCGTTTGTGAGCGCCTACCGCAGCCTGATCCTCTATTCGATTCTGTTGGTTTTGGGCATAACCGCCCTGGATCTTGCGTTACCCTATGTAACCAAAATTGCCATTGACCGGTACATCGTCCCCCAGACGTCATCATCGCAAACGGCCGATTCGAAAAGCGACGGGCATCCAAAACGATATTTGAAGGTGGATTTGGACAATCCCCGGCAACGTGCGGTGGTCGAAAAATATGGTGCTTTATTCCAATTAAAAGGCCGAACAGCGCTCATTTCATTTGACGCCCTGAGCAAGATTAACAAATCCGATCTGAAAATTTTGCGTCAGAGTGATATTGTCGGTCTGGGTAAAATGACGCTCGTCTTTTTGACCATTGTATTATTGAATTTTATCCTCAATTTTGGCCAGAAAATGATTATGGAATACTGCGGTCACATGATCATGCATGATTTGAGGATGAAATTGTACAGGCATGTCCAGAATTTGGCCATTGAATTTTTTACGCGCAATCCAGTGGGCCGTCTGGTCACACGGCTGACCAATGATGTCCAAAACATGCATGAATTATTTACTTCAGTCATTTCATTGGTTTTTAAGGATATATTCCTGTTAATCGGTATCGCCGTCATCATGTTGGCTCTCAACTGGAAGCTTGCCCTGGCATCGTTTACGGTTCTGCCTGTCGTTTTTTGCGCTTCGGCCATATTTTCCGTTAAAGCGAGGGATGTTTTTCGCACGCTGAGAATTAAACTGGCCGAAATCAATACGCGCTTTGCGGAAACCATCGAGGGCATCGGCGTCATTCAACTGTTCGTGCAGGAATCGAAAAATTACAAAAAATTCAGGCGGCTGAACCATGAGAATTACCAGGCCGGAATGCGACAGATTCACGTACTGGCCATCTTTATGCCCATCATTGAGTTGATGGGAGTGGTGGCTATTGCTGTTGTTATTTTCTACGGCGGCAGTAGCGTGCTCGCAGAAGCGCTCAGCCTGGGAACCCTGGTGGCATTCATTTCATATATAAAAATGTTTTTCAGGCCCATCAGAGATCTGGCGGAAAAATATAACATTCTACAAAATGCGATGTCCTCGGCTGAGCGGATATTGTTGATCCTGGATACACAGAATAGCTTGCCAAAAGACCGTGTTCGGCCGGACCTGCCGGGATTGGACGGTATTCATGAAATCCGCCTTGAAGATGTTTCCTTTAGCTACATCGGTAACGAGAAGGTGCTCAATAACATATCATTGCGCATAAAAGCCGGCGATACAGTGGCCGTAGTCGGCCCTACCGGCGCCGGTAAGACCTCATTGATAAATCTGATCCCCCGGTTTTATGACCCGACGGCGGGTCGTATCCTGATTAATGATGTGGACCTCAGGGAATTGGATGTCGCTGAATTTCGGCATAAAATGGCACTGGTAATGCAGGAGCCGTTTCTGTTTTCCGGCACGATCCGTGAAAACATATTCGACAATGGCCAGCGATTGACCGAGGAAAAAATGCAGCGCATCGTTGAAGCAGCCAATTGTAGCAGTTTAATCGAACGACTGCCTGACGGGTTGGACACCGTTCTTTCGGGGGGAGCGATATCCCTGTCGAGCGGCGAGCGACAGCTGATTTCCATTGCCAGGGCGTTTGCCCGGAATCCAGAGGTGATCTTGTTTGACGAGGCCACCTCTTATATTGATTCGCAAACTGAATTATGGATTCAACAGGCCCTCGAAAAACTGATGAAAAAAAGAACGGCGCTGGTGGTTGCTCACCGGCTGTCCACTGTGCGCCATGCGGATCGAATCATCGTTATGCACAGGGGCCGTATCGTCGAAACCGGCACCCATGCGGAATTGATGGCGCACAAAGGTTTTTATTATCAACTCAATCAGCTACAAAATTAAAAATACTGGCCGCTGGCTGCTGGTCTCTGGTGCTGGCAAATGATTACCTGCTTCCCGCCAGAAGCAAGCACCGAGAAGCCAGGAATAAAAATTATTGACACCTGTTTGCCGCGCCGAAGCTTTTCAGGCGCGGGTGGGACAACTGACCGCTTTGATAACAAATTACTTGCCAAACATTCGGCCAGATGATACACGCATGTTGTTTTTTAGATGCAGCTTGGGCTGGTTTACATTAAAATGAAACACCAAGGGTTCTTCGATACGATTCCGCAACCGTTCTATCAAGAAATGGAAAGGAGGATTAATTAGATGGCTTACGATGCAGTAAAAATGGCAGACTGGCAGATTTCAGAAGCGGCAGAAAAGAATATGCCGACACCGGAGGAGTGGCAGGAAAAACTTGGCCTCGAAAAGGATGAGATTCTCCCGATGGGCCGGCTGGCGAAACTTGACTTTTTGAAAATCATTGACCGCCTAAGGGACAAACCGGACGGGAAATACATCGAGGTGACCGCCATCACGCCGACTCCACTGGGAGAAGGTAAAAGCACCACTTCCTGCGGTTTGATGGAAGGCCTCGGCAAACGCGGCAAGAACGTGGGCGGTGCACTCAGGCAACCCTCGGGTGGCCCGACCATGAACGTCAAAGGAACTGCGGCCGGCGGCGGCAACTCCCTGCTGATTCCCATGACCGAATTCTCCCTGGGGCTGACCGGCGACATCAACGACATCATGAACGCCCACAACCTGGCCATGGTGGCCTTAACCGCGCGCATGCAGCACGAGCGCAACTATTCCGATGAGCAGCTCGACCGCCTGACCGGCATGCCGCGCCTGAACATCGATCCCACCCGGGTTGAGCTGGGATGGATCATGGATTTCTGTGCCCAGGCGCTGCGAAACATCGTTATCGGGCTGGGGGGCCGCATGGACGGTTTTACGATGCAGTCCAAATTCGGCATTGCAGTCGGCTCCGAGTGCATGGCAATCCTGTCGGTTATCCGCGATCTGGCCGACTTAAAAGAACGGCTCAACAACATCACCTTGGCATTCGATAAGAGCGGCAAGCCGGTGACCACCGGTGACCTCGAAGTCGGCAACGCCATGACCGCTTTTATGCGCAACACCATCAACCCCACCATGATGTGCACCGCCGAATACAATCCCTGCATGGTGCACGCGGGACCGTTTGCCAATATCGCCGTCGGCCAGTCCTCCATTATCGCCGACCGGGTTGGGTTGAAGCTGTTCGACTATCATGTCACCGAATCGGGCTTCGGCGCCGATATCGGCTTTGAGAAATTCTGGAACGTCAAATGCCGCTTCAGCGGTTTGAAGCCGCATGTATCGGTTCTGACCACCACCATCCGTGCGCTGAAAATGCACGGTGGTGGACCCAAAGTGGTTCCCGGCATCGCCATGCCCGAAGAGTACACCAAAGAGAATTTGGAGCTGGTTGAAAAAGGCTGCGTGAACATGGTGCATCACATTAACACCATCCGCAAGGCCGGCATCAACCCGGTGGTCTGTATCAACCGCTTCTACACCGATACGGACGAGGAATGTAAGATTGTCCGCAAGGCGGCCGAGGCGGCCGGCGCCCGCTGTGCCGAATCCAAGCACTGGGAAATGGGCGGCGATGGTGCCCTGGAATTTGCTGATGCCGTCGTCGAGGCCTGCGAGGAAAAAAACGATTTCAAATTCCTCTACCCGCTCGACATGAAGCTGCGCGACCGCGTCGACCTCATCGCCAAGGAAGTCTATGGTGCCGACGGCGTCGCCTGGACCCCGGAAGCCGAGACCAAAGCCAAGATGCTCGAAGACGATCCCAAATACGCCGACTTTGCCACCATGATGGTCAAAACCCATCTCAGCCTGAGCCACGATCCGACGCTCAAGGGTGCGCCCAAAGGCTGGACGCTGCCCGTGCGGGACGTGCTGATTTATTCCGGTGCGAAATTTCTGTGTCCCTGTGCCGGTACCATCAGCCTGATGCCCGGGACCGGCTCCAACCCGGCATTCAGAAGAGTGGATGTCGATGTCAATACCGGCAAGGTATCGGGATTGTTCTAGGAGATTACCGTAATTCTTAAAACGAATAGAGGCTCGGGAAATTTTCTCGAGCCTCTTTTTTTCCCTCACCCAAATTCGAAGCACTGAATCCGAAGCTCGAAACAAAACCAGAAATGGCGGGATTATTTATAATGCTCCTATCGAAAGCTGAAAAACGCCTGATTTAGGCCCACGTCTTCATCAGCCGCTTAACCCGCGCGGCTGTCTGCTGAGCCATTTCTTCCAGATTTTCGGGTGCCAGCCCGAGACGATCCGCAACCGTACTGAAGTGTTCCGCGGCCAGGTCCTGGTCAATCTTTCCATAACCGGTCATGATTCCCATAGTGTTCGCCACGTGCACAATGTCGCTTAGGTTGCAGCTTTCTTCACATGCTTCAGGATCATGGTGCCATTGTACGGCACTCACCAGTTCGGATGGAAAAGACCATTTGTCCAGAATCTGACCTCCGATTTCAGCATGATTGGTTCCCAGTACCATGGACTCGGCCACATCAAAGGTAATGCCTTTGCTCACCATGTCTTCAATTTGCTCTATATCTTCTTTGACAAACCCGCCTAGAATCAATTTGCCAACATCATGCAACAACGCCGCCGTAAACACTTCATCGGCATCAGGAATTTTCAGGGCATTGACCAGGACTTCCGCGGCCACCGAAACGGCAATCGAATGATGCCATAGCGCCCCTCTGGGCAAATCATATCCGG
Organism: Desulfobacterales bacterium; assembly: GCA_050116835.1. Classification (GTDB taxonomy): domain Bacteria; phylum Desulfobacterota; class Desulfobacteria; order Desulfobacterales; family JAHEIW01; genus JAHEIW01. The sequence continues at coordinate 7,387 of JASFNW010000061.1, read as the reverse complement.
GAATCGTTTTATTCATAAGCGGACTCATGCAAATCGTCATGACCACCTGCAACAGGCGCTTCCAGCCCAACAACACAATAGCCTGTCGAACCGAACTGATCCGGGTGGGTATGCCAAAATAAGCCGAATTGGTCAGTTTCAGGATATTGGCGGTCAGACCCGGATCGTATTTTAAAATGCTTTCAATTTCGGCTGCGGTCGAATCTGAATCTTCAAGAAGCGGAAGCAATTTGGCGGCCGTGGTCGGCATGCCGGGAAATGCTTCGATATCCAGCGCAATACGATATATCTTTCTGTTCGTCAATCGATTCCCTCCCCCTCGGTGGTATTATGACATTGAATCAATGCGCAAAGGTATAAAGAAAATATCGGTCTCAGAAGAGAAAACTTTAGCGTATTCGGCAAATGAATAGGCGGGGGCGGGTATCTTGCAGTTCCTTATGACTGATATCTATATGATAAATCTTAATCGTGCGCGTACTCGATCTTCATTTTGAATTCCGTTATCAAGCCACTGGCTTCTGGCATCATCCAAAGAAACACCTTAATCTTGATCGTTCCTAAAAAAAGATCGAGTGCTCCTTAACGGACGCCCCGATCTTAATGTTTTCTTTTTCAAAATTGTTATTATTGAGACCTTATTCGCCTTCTCCGGATACGGCGAAACCGCTGGGACCCAGTCCGGTTGATGACGGGGTGCCGGCAATTTTGGCAAGATAAATATCCCCCAGCTTTCTGATATGATGGTCGATATTATCAAAGTAATTGTAATGCAGCTGCTCTTCGTCAATGATCTCTTCGAACATTTTCATGCTGATGCTGTCACCATTTTCCCGACAAACGAGCAAGAATTGATTATAGACTTCGATGGTATCATCTTCCAGGTTGGCGTCGAAAGGAAAAATGCCTTCGACCGCCTGGCCCTTCTTAACAGTGCCGTCATACGCCGTCACGGGCTCACCGCCAAGCTCTTTGATCCGTTCGGCAAACATTTCGGCATGTCGCATCTCATCGATGGCAATCAGTTTCATCTTGGCTGCCAGTTCACCATAGTCGAGATCGTCCAGATTATAATGCTGGTTCATGTATTGATGTATCGCCAGCAGCTCCATGTCGCGCGCTTTATTCAGCACATCAATAACGTTTTTGGTTCTTTTTTCTTTAGAAATTTTTCCCATGAGTATCCTCCCGTAAAATAGATGATTGGCGCTTAAATACGCCGGTTTATGGTATTGGTATGTACAACGGCTCTCAACAGAGCGCCTTTTACAGATCTTTTTCGTTTCTCCTGAGGTCTCGATGACGCCGGCAAATAATCGCAAAAAGCAGTGCCATTTTTGAAGCTGCGCGGGTGAGATGTTAATAAAACCATTCGTTCCAGAATATCCAAAGTTGGGTGGGCCAGATAACAAAAGCAAACTGAATTAACATAATATAATCGCATGAATTGTCAACATAAGTCGACGATCGATACACTTAATTTTTATGGATCTAGGCGGGCAGGCCGACTGCGGTGCACGAACGGTTAATCTTCATTATCCAGACACTTTTGCACGGCGGTCACAATGGTGTCATACCCCGTGCAGCGGCACAGGTTGCCGGCCAGGCCGCGCCGAATGTCATAGCGGCTGAATTTACGATGCTTGTGCTTTTCAACATACGATGTGGCAGCCATCACAAATCCGGGCGTACAGATCCCGCACTGCACGGCCCCCTCCTCCACAAAGGCCTGTTGCACCCTGGAAAGTTTACCGTCATGACTTTCGCCTTCCACCGTTCGAATGGTTTTGCCGTCGGCCCAGACTGCCAGATACAAACAGGCATCGATGGGCATATTATTGAGTAAAACCGTGCAGGCGCCGCATTCACCCACAGCGCATCCCTGCTTGACACTGAGCAGCCCCAGCTGTTGCCGCAGGACTTCCAGCAACGATTGTCGCACATCAACACGGATTTCTTTTTTCTTACCGTTTACAGTTAGGCAAATTTGTCGGTTCACTGTATGATGCCTCCTGCATTTAATATGGCCTGCTCGACAACACGCCCGGCCAGGGTAGTGATGATTTGCAGCCGAAACTCCCTGGCCGCCCGCCAGGACGTTCGCGGGCGCACGTCAGCCGATACATAGTTGGCAATATCGGTGAGTAGTTCCGAAGTAATTTTACGGCCCCTAACCATGTCCTCGGTCCCTTTACAGCGGATGGGGACCGGTGCAGCCACGCCAAAGGCCAACCGCAGGTCCTGCAGGGTGCCGTCCTTAATCTTACAGACGGCCGAGCAACCGATGGTCGAAATATCCATTGCTTCCCGCATGGCATATTTATGGAAATGCCCGAAATAATCGGAATAATTATCATGGGTGATGGTAATGGCGGTCAATATTTCATGTTGCTCGAGCGCTACCTGGCTGGGGCCCATAAAAAAAGATTCAAGGGGCATTTGCCGGGATCTGTCCCTGCCTTCGATCGTCACGGTTGCATTAAGAGCGATGAGGGGAGTGGCGCTATCGGCACTGGGCACGCCGTTGCACAGATTGCCGCCGATGGTTGCCATGTTGCGCACCTGAGGACCGCCGATGGTCAGGATGGCTTGTGAGAGGATCGGAATGTGCTGGCAAACCAATTCGGATTCGGCCACTTGCGTGAAGCTCGCCAGAGGACCAATGATGATATCACCCGAATCGTTTTGGGTGATAAAATTGAGTTCGGCAATGTCGTGAATATCCACCAGATAATCAAACTGTGCTTTACCCTTGTGCAGTTTAACCAGGATATCGGTACCGCCGGCAATCAGATGCGCCTCGGGGTTTTGCGCTAACAACTGTATCGCTTCCTGAACACTGCCGGCTCTGGCATAGCGCTTAAAATTGAACATTCAGTAAATTCTCCAGAATTGGGCGCTGCTCCCAAATCATATCATTCGGATGTTACCGGGATTGCGTTTTTTGATATTGTTTCGGGTTTCGAATTTCGGATTTCGAAATTGTTTGTTAAATATTCTTTTGCACGATTACTGTATCGATCAAAATGCTGCCGTTGCGATGCTGGCACACCTCACAATAACCCGGCTTTTTTGAAATACCGGAAAAGCGTATGGGGCGTCATGGGCAACTCGTAAATCGGGACGCCGGTGGCGTCATATATGGCGTTGCGGATGGCCGGCGGGGGTGAAATGATCGGTGGCTCCCCCAGCGCCTTGTTGCCGTAGCCCGAAGATGGTTCGTAGGTTTCGACGAACTCACAGCCGATATCGGGCACATCCACCACCGTCGGTATTTTATAATCTAAAAAATTATTGTTGTATATTTTGCCGGTTGCGAAATCGATCTTCATCTCCTCGTAGAGTCCGGCTGCAATTCCCATGGCCACGCCGCCTTGCACCTGGCCTTTGGCCATCACCGGATGCAAAATAACACCGGAATCGTGAATGTTGTATATTTCTTTAATATCTACCTTGCACAGCGGTATGTCCACCTCGATTTCAACAAAAGTGCAGCCGAAGGTGGGCGCATTGGTGCAGGTTTTATGCGAGACATCCGCTGTTAATTGACCCCCGCGTTGCTTATCGTAATAAGCGTCGAGGGCCACCTCTCTGAGTGCCACCACTTTACGCTCTGGATTTTTGCGATCCACAATATCGCCGTCTAGAATGTCGAGTTCTCCGCCCAGTTTTCCGGTGACCCGGCCGGCGTGTTCGAGGATCTTGGCTTTCAACTTTCGGGCTGCCCGAAATACGGCATTACTGGCAACATAGGCCTGGCGCGAGGCATACGCACCGGTATCAAAAGGTGCCACATCTGTATCCTGGGTGGAAACCACATGCACATCCGCAAAAGGAACCCCGACGGTTTCGGCCGCCATTTGCGCCACTATCGTATCCAGGCCCTGGCCGATTTCGGTGGCGCCCACCTGAATGTGCAAGGAGGCATCCTGGTTGAGAATAATGCGCGCACCGGCAATTTCCATGCAGGCCGGGTAAGTTCCGGAGGCATAGCTGAAACAGGCCACACCCAGTCCGCGACGCAACGGGCCGGCCTGTTTCTTCGGCCAGTCTGCCCGCTTTTTATTCCAGCCAATCAGGTCCCGGCCCTGTTGGATACATTCAATCAGACCGCAGCTTTCAAAGCGTTCACCGCTGAGCGGATCGGCATCACCCTGGCGGGCCACATTTTTGATTCGGAATTCTACCGGATCCATGCCGATTTTACGCGCCGCCTCTTCAATGATGCACTCAACTGCAAATATCATCTGTGGTGCCCCGTAGGCCCGCATGGCGCCGGCGGTCGGGGTGTTCGTATAAACGGTTCTGGCGTGATAATTCACGGCTGCCCGGGGATAAAGCAAGCGTGATTTCGCGCCGGCGGCACCGGCCACCGAATGCCCATGAGAGGCATATGCTCCGGTATTGGCGACAGCGTCCACGTCCAGTGCAACCAGGGTCCCGTCATTATTGACCCCGGCCCGCATCTTGACGTCGAACGGGTGACGGGTCCGGGTTCCGATCATACACTCTTCGCGGGACAGATCGATTTTGATCGGACGCCCGCCCAATTGCAATGTTAAAAACGCCACCATGGGCTCGAGGATGACATCCTGTTTGGCACCGAACCCGCCACCGATATACGGTTTGACGATTCGGATCCGGCCCCATGGTATGTCCAATGCTTCGCCGACAATTCTTCTGGCGATGTGCGGAATCTGGGTCGATGAAACCACGACGATATGCTCGAGATCATCCATATAGGCATAGGCAATATGGTTTTCTATGTGGCAGTGCTGGCACATCTGCGTGTGATATTCGCTTTCGATCGTAATTTCGGCATCGGCAAGGGCGTCATCGCTCTTTGGGCCGACCGAATATCGAGATTCACCGATGACATTGTTCGAGTCGGCATGGATTTCGCGTGCGCCCGTTGCCAGAGCGGCCTGCGGGCTTACCATCGGTTCGTAAATTTCATATTCCACGTCGATTAGCTGCAGGGCTTCCTGCAGAACGAGGTTGTCTTCGGCCACCACGATGGCAATTTCATCACCCCAGTAGCGGACATGCTCGGTAAGCAGCAGGCGATCCGCCACATCCTTATGCGCCGGATCCAGTGAGTAAGGGTGGCCGGCGGTGGCAAATTTGGTTTTGGGAACATCTTCATAGGTAAAAACGGCTTCGACGCCGGGGTATTGCCTGGCTTTCCGGGTATCCATCGTTTTCACGCGGCCATGGGCGATGGTGCTGCGCAGATACCTGGCCACAAGCATACCGGGCATATAAAAATCATCGGTATAACGCGCCCGGCCGGTAACTTTGGCCACTGCGTCGACCCGTTTGACGGATTTGCCTATCGCCATTCAAAAACCTCCAAAAAACCGGCTAAACCGGAATAAAAAGAAATTTACCACAAAGACACCAGGTGCACAAAGAAAACAAATCGTAAGGTAATATAATTATTTCTTCGCGGCTATGGGTCTTCGTGACAAAATCCTTTTCACTATTCAGCGTTGATCATTTTATCAGAGATGGCGTTGCACCTGTTCATGATCTCCATCTCGTCAAATGCGGCCAGCCGGCCCTGCTCCACCGCAACCTGACCATTGACGATGGTATATTCGGCGCCATGGTTATAACCGGAAAAAATGATGGCGGCCAGGGGGTCGGCAAGCGACCCGCTGTATTCCAGCTTCCCGACGTTGAATATGGCCAGATCCGCGGCCCAGCCTTCCCTGACTGTACCGACCTTCTCAAAGCCCAGCAAACGAGCGCCATTTTCGGTACCCATCTTCATGACATCCAAAGTGGACATGGCGTCCGCCCCATAGTGGACGCGCTGCAGCAGCAGCGCGTTGCGCAGCTCGCCAAGCATATCGGACGAATCATTGGAGGCGCTGCCATCCACCGCCAGACCCACATTGATGTCGAGGGGCAGCATCTCGTTAACCCGGCAGATTCCGGATCCCAATCGCATGTTGGATGTCGGACAATGCGCAATATGGGTGCCGGTATCCGCCAATCGTTGCAGCTCCTGATTATTAAAATGGATGCCGTGAGCATAAGAAACATCGTTGCCGATAAACCCGCAGTCCTCCATTAGTTGCAAAGGCCTTCGTCCGTAAGCTTCAAGGCAGAATTCGTTTTCGTCGCGGGTTTCCGCCAGATGCGTATGCAGGCGAACCTGGTGTTGGCGTCCCAGTTTGACCGTCTCCTTCATCAGCTGTTCGGTAACCGAAAATGGGCTACAGGGTGCCAGGATAATTTTGCGCATGGTCAGCTCACTATCGTCGTGGTATTGCTGGATGACACGTTCGCTGTCTTTAAGAATCTGATCTTCGGTCTGCACGACGCTGTCGGGCGGCAGCCCTCCGTCCTTTTTACCCAAGGACATGGAGCCCCGGGTGGGTGAAAACCGCATGCCCAGGTCTGCGGCGGCCTTAAATTGAATGCCAATTAAATCCCCGCTGACATTTTGCGGGTAGATATAATGGTGATCGGTTGAGCAGGTGCACCCTGTCTTTAGCAACTCCCCCATGGCCAACAAGGAAGCATAATACAGGGCCTCTTCGTCCAGATATTTCCAGATCTCATACAGGTAAACCAGCCAGTCAAACAGCTCGGCATTTTGAACCGCGGGCAGATTGCGCGTCAGGGTCTGATAAAAGTGGTGATGCGTGTTCACAAAGCCCGGTATGATTACACTGGTCGAACAATCGATCACCCGATCGACGCGCTCAGAAATCCCAGTGTCGATTTTGACAATGCGATTGTCCCGAATCAAAATATCGTCACCGCACCGGGCATCTTGTCCCGCAGCCACGAAGATGTAAAAACAGTTCTTTAATAAAATAGAGCTCATCGTTCATAGTGTCCGGAGCGTAAAGCGCTTAATCGGCTCGGAGCCGCTTTAATATCTAAGGTGCAGCGAGCAAACCGGTTTTGGCATTAAACTCCTCAATCAGGGCATCAATCTGATCCGCACAGCCGGGGATGCTGTTCCAGTAATCATCATCATACCATTGGCGTTGAATCTCTTCATAGGTTTTGCCCTGCTGCTCAACCCAAGTATAGTATTTAAGGTTGTGAATGCGCTTGCGCCCGTAGTAGGTCAGCTCTTCGATATTGTCGATGGTCAGCCCCTCGATATGACGGGCATATGCCGCCGCCGCATCGCTATCAGTAAACGCGCCATGTTGCCGGTTGAGTTCGACCAGCCGGCTGGCATACATCTCCATGGAGTCGGTCAATACCGTCATGACAATATCATCTTCATTCAATTCATAATAGCGCGCGAACTTAATGGCCGTCACCAGGTTGCCAATGGAGGATATGCCCAGCAGGTCCAGCATATCCACCAGCTGACTTGAAACGCCTTTGGCAGCCAGAACCTTTTTGCCGGCCGGCT
>JASFNW010000060.1:0-26977 GCA_050116835.1 Desulfobacterales bacterium | reverse complement strand
ATCTCTTGGCCTGACAGATGTTGAACTTTACTTCTATGCGCATCCGCAACACACCGTTTTGCCGGTTATTTTCGCCAGCGGTGAAAACGGCAACAATCTCAAGGCATCGCTGACATCCCAGATCAATTATATGCAGGTACTTGAGTCGCAATCGGATGGACTCTATCGCATCCGAAAAGACGCCATTCCGGCTGACAAACAAAATAGTTTCCCAATTGATCTGTACCGCGTTCAGCTTATCGATAACCGGGCCATTTTCGCACCGGCCGATTTAATCAAGCGATTTGCCAAGAGACCGGAAGCGCTGCGCAAAACCCGGGTGGCGCAGATGATCGCTGCCATTGCTCAACCCCGGGATCTGGCGGCTTTGTCGATCCGAATCCCTGAAAATTTAGACGCGGACTGGCAGAACAAAATTCGAGGCAACCCTGTCGTTAAACAAAGCCCCCAGGCCGCTATGATGATTGCAATGGGTGGTGGTGTTGTAAACCAATTATCCGAATCCCTGAAAGACGTCGATTCCCTGGCGATCGGTTTTCGCTTGGATGAGGCCAACGGTCGCATGCTCAGTTATGCTCAGCAATTTCGCGAAGGCGTCGATGGAAAACAAATATACCAGCAGTTAAAAGCCGGAAATCCAGAAGATCTGGCGGTCGACGGTATGGTCTTAAAGCTAATCGAGCTTTTTAACGATCCCCGCTACGAGCATACCCTGGCGCACAAAAACAACCGTCTGATGATCGGCCTCAACTGGGAGCAAGCACACGATAAGGCCATCTTAAGCGCGTTGTCGGAAGCGACCGTCGGCCAGATGTTGGCCCAGGGTATGGCGTTGTCTGCTTCGGATGGCCCGATTGCCGCCCAATATGTCGATACACCGCGCATCTTGCCGGTGGTCAACATTGAAACCCTGAAAAAAACCATCCCCGCAGCCGTCGAGCAAAATCTGTTTCCAGATAATTACTGGAGCTTTGGTGACGAGCCGCGCATGACACTGGATTTTGACACGCTTGCGATCCCGAATGCATCCCTGGCCCAGTTGAAATATGAGGTCATCGAGGTCTTATCAACAGATGGCGCCGACATCCGTCGGGTGGAGGAAAAAACATTCCAGCACATCATTAACCCGGGCAGTGCCTCGCCCGGCTTTATCGAAATCAATGTTAGAAAAGATACACCGGCGGAAATGCTGGGTACGGCAAAAATTCAGTTTAATATCGCATTACCTGTCCGTTTGAAAATATTCGAATTTGTCTCTACCGATGACACGCCCGGCGCGGTTCGCAAATCAGATGGAGTTTCAGTGAAGCTGCGCCGGCTGGAAAAGGATGTGGCCAAAATCACCTTTCGAGGTGGTCGTTCAGCCCGCCTTTTTGCATCCGACAATACCGGTCGGTCACTGGCTTCCAGAGAATCCATGAACGCGGCTTCAGCAGCGGCCAGCCGGTTTCAGGGCCAGATCTATCGGCTCCAGGTTATCGTAGTTGAAGAGATCTTTGAGCACGCCTTTGAAGTGGTGGCTGATCTGAATCGCGGCAAAGAACTGGTGCTGTCCCATAAGCCGGAGATGCCGGCCAGGCTGCGCTATGACCATCGACCGATGCAAAGCTTTGCCAGTTTCACTGAAAACGAACTCAACGACCTGGCCGTTGAATGGAAAGAAGCCGGCGGCATGATGTGGACCGACAGCCTGCAGGTCAACCTGCCGCGGGGACCATTTAGCGGCGATATTCGCTGGGAGGTCCATTTTTTTGGCGAGCGCGAGCCGGTCTATTTATCCGGTAGCGCCTTGAAAAGCCCTGCCGGTTATAGTTACGGGCTTTCAAATGGTGGGCTCAAAAATGCTCATGCGGCCTTTGGTAAAATAAAGATGGAACTGGCATCCACCATCGAGCGATTTACCTTTAAAAAACAGGCCGACGGTAAAGGTCACTTTCAAAAACTGCCTTCAGGACAACCGATCAAGGTTGTTTTCCACCAGAATGAAATCACACTGGATGCCGGCAATGCGGATGTCATCCAATCGGTAGCATTTGATGCTCAGGGATTGCGGTTGCGAAGGGATGGGTATACCGGTATCAATGGAAGCCGTAAAAAAATGTATTTCTGGGGGGTGCCGGTCCGTTTTGTCATCGATGTCGCCACTGGAATAATCGATAAAACCATTGACTTTGATGTTCGCCAGCGCACGGTGGATGAAACCCGCTACTCAAAATTTAAACGGGACATCGCCAACCACCGGAGCATTGTCAAAACCCTCAAACGAATAGCCAGCGCACGGCGCAAGGATCGGACCAAATATGGCGATGATATTGCCGGGTTGTTTTACCTGTACGGCCAAAAACAGAAAAAACCCATGGCCCTTATCGATAAAAAGGTGGCCCATTCCGATCCGGCCGGGCAGAAACGGTTCAGATACACGCTAAAGCCTTACAAAGGATATTATTTCACCGTATTATCCGGAGTAGAGTCCGGCGGAAAACAGAATGATTATATGCGGCTGCCCAAGCAGCGGTCCTATACCTGGAAGAAGGGCGCTTTTAAAACCAGCCCGTTTCTACAACCACCGGATCTGGTGGCCATTCCGAAAGATGGAACCCAACCGACATTTTTCATGCAATTTGACCAGATTTTTATGAAGCAGCTAAACGGCGACAAGCTGAACTATTTGCCGGAAGACTACTACAGCACCGGCTGGGTGGAAGCCAAGTTTGTCGGGGGATGATCGCTCGATCTGCTACCGGATTCGAAGCTGATACGGCTAAAAAAACCGATTCAACCAGCCGTTGGTTTTAAGCACGTAAACACCAAATTTTATAGCGCAATCGCTAGCTGTCCACCCCCATCACACGTTTTTCCACCGATTACCCGCCAAAATCAGATTACCATTTAATTCATAAAGAATTGTGCTGACTGACCGATACTAAAAGAAGATTATGATAATTTTATCAAACTGTTGTCAACCACTTTACGGATTGTTCATCCAGCAATATTGAACATCGTTTCGGGGATATTATCAGGTGCCGGGCGACTGCTCATCAGACCCGGGATCAAACCAATCGCTTTTAATTTCACTGTATAATCGGATAGCTGCAATGATTCTGAAATGGATGCAAAGATTAGGAGTCGTTAGAACCACGCTGGTTATCACGCTGATTTCAATACTGGGATCCGTGGCACTTGAATTGATTTTTTCGCTGATTTCCGGTCAATTCCACAAGGTCGTGTTCATCAAATGCATGGTTTTCCCGGGTATTATCGCCCCTTTTGTATCCTATGCCGTGGTGCGAGTGGTATTCAAAATGACCGATTCTGAAACCGCACTCACCGAAAGCAAAGAAAAATATCGCTCTATTCTGGATAACATCGAAGACGGGTATTACGAGGTAGATCTTAAGGGGAGCTTCACCTTTTTCAATGGTTCTTTGAGTCGCTTATTGGGATATTCCCCTGCAGCCATGGCGGGCATGAATTATCGCGAATTCATGAGTTCAGAAAATGCACAAAAAGTATATCAAACGTTTAATCGGGTATACAAAACCGGGGAATCTGCAAAAGGATTTGACTGGGAAATCTTCAAAGTGGATGGCTCCAAAGGCCACCTGGATGCCTCTGTCTCATTGATGAAAGATACCAACGGGAACCCGATCGGATTTCGCGGCATCGTTCGTGATATCACCCAGCGCAAAATGTCTGAGCTTGCACTGCAGGAAAGTGAAGCCAGATACCGTCAACTGTTGAATCATGCCCCCAGCGGCATTTACGAAATTGATTTAACAAATGGAAAATTTGTCAGCGTCAATGATGTCATGTGTGAATATACCGGCTACACCCGATACGAGCTACTGACGATGGACGCCTTGGATATTTTAACTGAAGAGGGTCGGAAAAAATACACCGAGCGGATAAACAAGGTTCTGAAAGGCCAAAAAGTAACGGCTTCGGTTGAATATAAACTAAAAACAAAACACGGCCGTGAACTCTGGGCCCTGCTGAATATGAATTTTTTGCAGGACACAGAAGGGAGACCCGTAAGGGTTTTGGTTGTGGCGCATGACATCACTGAGCAAAAGCAGGCACAGGAAGAAAAGAAAAATCTGGAATATCAGCTACAGCAGGCGCAGAAAATGGAAGCCATCGGAACATTGGCCGGTGGTATCGCACATGATTTTAACAATATTCTTTCGGTAATCATCGGTTACACCGAGTTGATTCTGATGAACGCCCACATTGACACAGAAGTCCGGCAAAATTTAAAAGAAATTTTTAACGCCAGCAAACACGCCCGGGACATGGTCAAGCAAATATTAGCTTTCAGCCGTCAGAACAAACAGGAGCGCAAGCCTATTCAGGTGGCCCATATCGTAAAAGAGGCGTTGAAGATGCTACGGGCCTCTTTGCCAAGCACCATATCTATTCAGCAAAACATTGAAAAAAATACCGGTATTATCGAAGCAGATCCAACCCAAATCCACCAGGTGCTGATGAACCTGTGCACCAATGCAGCGCATGCCATCGATGAAAAAGACGGTGTGCTTGAAATCAGCCTTGCCAACGTCGACCTGGATCACCCAGCTGCAACCGAGTTTCCGGATCTCTATCCCGGTTCATTTCTAAAGCTCAGTGTCAGTGATACCGGAAACGGGATTGCGCCTGAAGCGCTTCCACATATTTTCAATCCCTATTTTACGACCAAAGAAAAGGGGGAAGGGACAGGCCTGGGGCTGGCAGTGGTGCAGGGTATCATCAAGTCTTTAAACGGCGCCATTACTGTTGACAGCAAGGTCGGTGAGGGCTCAACCTTTAATGTGTATCTGCCGACCATCAAACGCGAATTGGCGGAGGAAGAAGAAATGCCAAAGCCGCTTCCGATGGGATATGAGCGCATTCTGTTAGTGGATGACGAGCAACCCCTGGTGGAAATCGGAAAGCAGATGCTCGAGCGTCTGGGCTACAGGGTTGATACCCGCACAAGCAGCATCGAAGCCCTGAATCTTTTCAAAGCGAATCCCGATCGATTCGACCTGGTGATCACCGATATTGTGATGCCCAACATGAGCGGTGACAAGCTGGCCGATGAAATGATGGGGATCCGACCTGATATTCCCATCGTTCTATGCACAGGATACAGCGAAAAGTTTACCCGCCAGCATGCCTCCGACATGGGCATCGAATGCTTTTTGATGAAACCGCTGGTAATGCAGGATCTGGCCGGTACGGTGCGGCGGGCACTCACAGCCAATTAAAGCTTAAAATGAATGCGAATCGATTTGCGTATTGCCTACAGCTTGATATCATAGCGAGCGATCTTATTGAGCAGTCCCTGGCGGGTTAAACCCAGCTCCCGTGCAGCCTGAGATCGATTGCCCCCTGTTTTACGCAGCGCATCGAAGACCATCTGGCGCTCCACCCGGGCAGTCGCCTCCTTTAATGTTGCAGCCTTTGCATCGCGCGCACCGCTGATATCAGAGTCCATTTTGATCCGTTCTGAGAGATATTCTGGCGTTATTTCGGTATTATTGCCTGCCAGCGTTAGAGCGCGCTCAATTTCATTTTCAAGCTCACGCACATTTCCCGGCCAATCATGTTGCATCAACGTTTCCAGCGCAGCTGGCGTTAATTGCGCTAAGGGCCGGTCCAGCCGGGCGGCGCGCGTTTCCAAAAAATGGGCTGCCAGCAACGGAAGATCTTCTATGCGCTCTCTAAGCGGCGGAATCACGATGGGAAAAATTTGAACCCTGTAAAAAAGATCTTCTCTAAACTTTCCCTCTTTGACCTGCTCTAACAGATCTCGATTAGAAGATGAAATCAGTCGGAAATCCACCTTCCGATATCGGCTGCCGCCCACCGGCCGAATCTGGTTTTCCTGCAGCACCCGCAGCAATTTGGTTTGCATCGATAAAGGCATGTCGGAAATTTCATCCAGAAAGACAGTACCCCCGTTTGCCATTTCAAACAGTCCCTTCTTGTCGGCGATCGCGCCGGTAAATGCGCCTTTGACATGTCCGAAAATTTCGCTTTCCAGAAGATTTTCAGACAGCGCACCGCAGTTTTCGGCAACAAAGGGCTTGTCTTTCAACGGTCCATTATAATGAATAACTTTTGCAAGCAGCTCTTTGCCGGTTCCGGTCTCACCCTGGATCAGAACGGCCGTATCGGTGTCGATCACCTTATCCAACAAGGAAAACACGATTTGCATGGCGGCGCTGCAACCTATGATACCCTGAACATTAAACCGGGCCTGGCATTCGGTTTTCAGCCGGTAATTTTCTTTTTCAAGAGAGCTGGCGTATTGCTGAACCTCTCCGTAAAGCCGCGCATTTTCGATGGAAACCGCAATAATGACCGATAAAACTTCCAGCAGTCGCAAATCCTTTGGAACAAATTCAGCATCATGCTTGTTGATGGCGTATAACACGCCCATCACCTGTTTGCGGGTTTTTAAGGGCACGCAAATCATGGAGTGGGTATCAATGTTTTGTTGAAGATCGAGGTTTTTGGTAAATCGGCTGTCCTTTAAGACATCTGGGATTAGCACCGATTGTTGTTCTTTCAATACCCAACCGGCCACACCATAGTCATCCGGAAACCGCATTTCAGCCATCTTCTGCGAATCGCCGTCTGCGAGCTCTTCCACAGTTTGGATAAAATACAATTCTTTGCGCTGAGGATCATGCAGCGCAATCGAAGCCCCATCGATACCAAAGACATCCTTAATTTTTGCCAGTACATTTCGCAGCATCTCATCCAGGTTGTAGATGGAATGCACGGCGGTTGAAACTTCATTCAACAAATCAAGATCTGCCGCGTTCAGAATAACGTCAGGGTTGTTCTCAGCCATTTGTGTTGCTTTACTCGATGAAACGAAGAAGTTTTACGATGAGACAACAATATAAAAAAGTGTCAATCAACTTTACACCTAAACACACAAAATATCAACTTGCTTTACAGACAGAATCCAAAAATAAAAATGGGCCATCGGTTTTAAATCCGAATAATTTAAAAAAACAATTAAAATACAACAACTTAAAACAACCAGAGCATTTGACGGCCGTTCGCAAAAGGCGATGGCATTAAATCTGCAACACTAATTTGCAACTAACAAAAACCTTAATGGCACATTAGATCTCAAAGGGTATGCATTGAACGCTTCCGCTAGTACAGCCGCAAACCACCAACCAGAACGAGGAGGATCTTATGAAACGAAAAGCAATCATGGTGTTCTCGGCAATGGTCATGGCCGGACTGATGCTGACGGGGCCGGTCGTGAGCGGTGAAATTAACCGGATGAGCCTGGAAGCGATTGTGGATCAATACATTTCCGCATGCGAAGCAAAATCGGCCATGTTGGATTCCAGCAGCGTAAACATCCGGCAAGCCGCCATGCTTTCATGCCTGCGAGCTACTTTCTGCCGCAGATCAAAAACCGAGCTCGTCGATGAGATGGTGGCCCGAAACATTGAAGCCAAGCCCTACAAGGTGCGCCATTTTCTGAATGCCCGCTTTAATGAAGTCGTGTCCTCCAATCAATTGGCGCGCAAGTAATGCTGCCTGCAAACACGCAGCCGCCACGTGGGTTTGGCCCGCAACCGGATCCGTGAGTCCCGTCGGCGAACTCATCATCACCGGGAATGAGGTTTCAATCAGGGGGGACTTCATTCAGGCCAAACCCACTCTCCAATCCAGGCGCTTGCGCGCACCTCACACCGATGAACCGATCGCCCGTTCCTGCCAATCGCTAAATTGCATCCACCCGATGATGTTGCGGCCACCCATACAGGGGGCTCCAGAAGCGGTGTTAAAATTTAATTTTGGCATCTGGCCCTTTTGAGTGTATAATTAATTATTCACGTTTCCCGCGATTTCACACAGATACACCCGGCTGATGATTTCCGAACTCAAGGGCCGATACAATGACCGCTTTATTCAATCGGGATGAGATTGAGAGTCCCGAAGCCATTACAGAGAATTACCAGAGATATCTGGTCAAAATCTGCATGCTGATCGGCATCCCTCTGCTAAGCAGTTTTACGGTCTATGATTTCATCATCGGGCGTTATCTGATTGGTCTGGTGCTGGCTGTCATGCTTCTAACCCTGCTCGGCCTCTATGTGATTACGACCCAAAAAGTTAATGACGCCCGAAAAACACGATTCTACTCCTTTTTTATCACCGGCTTTTTTCTGCTGTGCGGCCTGTTTTTAATTTACACAATCGGTGTTGAAGGTCATTTCAGCCGTATGCCCTGGGTGTTTCTTCTGGCGGCATTGCTTTTTTTTGCTTTCGGCGCTGCAAGGGGTCTTGTCTGGAATTCGGCCCTGTACGGGATTCTTTTTCTGTTGACGGCCCGAACGGCCCCTGAAAGCCTGCCGGCCCAGGAGTTGAGGGTGCGCTTTTTTGTTGCGTTCCTGCTGGTCATTGTGGCTTCCTTCTTTTTCGAGCGTTTGAATAAAAAATACCAGCTGCAGCTTATCGATCATCAGCGATCATTGCAGGAATCCGAAAATCGCTATCGCCGGTCATTTGAACAGCTTAACCAGGAAATAAACGGTCGCCAGCAGGCGGAAAAAGAGTTTCATCGAATTGAAAATCGTTTCCGTGAAATGGCGGATAACATCCGGGAGGTTTTCTGGTTATTTGATGGGATAAATCAGAAAATGATTTATGTCAGCCCCGCCTACGAAACGATCTGGGGACGATCGGTCGAGGATTTATGCAATCGAAACGAAGAATGGGTCGAGAGCATCTACCCCGATGATTTGGAACATGCCAAAGAAAGTTTTCAGACAATCGCCCAAACCACTGGTGGTAAAATCAGAGAGTACCGTATCGTGCGGCCGGATGGCTCGGTGCGCTGGATTTCAGACAGAGGTTTTCCCATCAGAGATGAAAGTGGAAAGGTGGTTCGCATTGCCGGAATTGCAGAAGACATTACCGGTCGCAAGCAAGCGGAAATGGCCCTGCGCGAAAGCGAGGAACGCTTCAGGGAGATGGCCGAGCTGATGCCGGAAACCATTTTTGAGGTGAATTTAGACGGTATTCTAACCTACGTGAATCGCAATGCCTATAACTACTTCGGCTACACCCAGGCCGATTTTAAAAATGGCTTAAAAAGCCAGGACATGCTGATTCCTAAAGATCGCGAACGGGCCGCTGTAAATACGGCTAAAATACTGGAAGGGAAAGAAACCGGCATCAATGAATATACGGCCCTGCGAAAAGACGGCTCGACATTCCCGGTAATGGTTCACTCGACACCTGTTTTCAGGGACGGCCGACCGGTGGGCTTAAGGGGCTTTATCATTGATATTACAGACCGTAAAAAAGCCGAAGAAGAGCGCCGCAAACTGGAGGTGCAGTTTCAGCAAGCCCAGCGCTTCGAGGCCCTGGGAACGCTAGCCGGCGGTATCGCCCACGATTTTAACAATCTTTTAATGAATATTCAGGGAAACACCTCCTTGATGCTCTGCGAAATCAAAACATCCCATCCGTATTACAATATGTTAAAAAATATTGAAAAACAGGTGAAAAGCGGTGCCCTGTTGACCCGGCAAATGCTGGGATACGCCCGCAAGGGAAAATTTGATGTCAAAGCGATTGAATTAAATCGGGTTTTGAATGAAAACGCCGAAACCTTCGGCAGGACACGTAAAGAAATAACCATTGAAAAAGATTTTGAAAACGACCTGTTTGCCATTGAAGCCGATCGCGGGCAAATTGAACAGGTGCTGTTAAATCTGTTCGTAAACGCTGCCGATGCCATGCCCGGCGGCGGCCACCTCCATCTAAAAACAAAAAATGTGAGCCATCTGAATATCAAAAGCGATCAGTATGAACCTCAGCCGGGCAACTATGTGCAATTAACCATCAGCGACAGCGGTATCGGGATGGAGCAACATACATTGGACCACATTTTTGATCCCTTTTTTACCACCAAGGAAATGGGTAGGGGAACCGGTCTGGGGCTGGCCTCGGTTTACGGTATTATCAAAAGCCATGACGGTTACATTGATGTGACCTCTGAAAAAGGGCAGGGAACAACCTTCACCATTTTCTTACCCGCAACTCAAAAAGCGGCAGAAGACCAGACTGATGCGGCAGCAGAGCTCATCCGGGGCGATGGAACGCTTCTGGTTGTAGACGATGAGGAGCTGGTGCTGGATGTGGCTGCCAACATGCTTGAAGAATTAGGGTACACCGCCTTAAAGGCCCATAGCGGCACAGAGGCCGTGGATATTTTTAATGCTCACAGAGATGAGATCAAATTGGTTCTGCTGGATATTATTATGCCGGACATGGGTGGCAGTGAAGTCTATGATAAGATCAAAATGATCAATCCGGATGTGAAAGTTTTGCTGGCAAGCGGATACAGCGTGGATGGGCAGGCCATAGAATTGCTGGAGCGCGGCTGCGACGGCTTTATGCAAAAACCCTTTACCATGGAAGAGTTGTCGGGAAAGGTCGAACAGATTCTTAACCGATAGAAATCATATTTATCCCGCCCTTGCTCACCTCATTTGGGTGCCTTAAATTTTGCAGTTGCTGAGTGGCTGCTTTTTCTTGACACTCACCTCCTTATAATTCTATTTATACCCGATAGTAAGATTGCTAAGTGTATTTTAATCCATTCTGAAGCGCATTTGAAATCGATTTCCGTAGAAATCGCCTTTCTTCTGAACAGTTTCTGAAACAAGCAAGCTGATCCACCTTTAGTTTTGATAATTGACCGCAGCGGATTATTAAGAAACAGCCTTTCATTTGTACCGCTTGTCATTAAAATTTTCCGAAAAAAGGACGGCGGCATAAGTGTTGTCGCAAAAAAACGTTCTGCAATCGGAACGTTTTTTTGACAACGACTATAAAAGAAAATAGTTTGGACAAAAACCGACATTAACCTTTATTTGCGTCTGCGCAAAAAAGGAGATGGAAAAATGGAATGTCCAAATTGCCATATCGTCAACCGGGAGGAGGCTGCTTTTTGCCTTGAGTGCGGCGCCGAACTGGGAATCCAATGCCCCGACTGCAAAAAATCCCTGCCACCCCGGGCCAAATTCTGTGATGCCTGCGGCCGGGATTTAAGGCAGTCTCAAAAAACCGAATCCCAAATCCCCGAATCTGCCCCTGCCAAAGGTGCACCCCCGCCCAAACCCATCGCGAGCGAACGCAAACATGTGACCGCCTTGTTTTCCGACATTTCCGGCTATACGGCCATGAGCGAACGCTTGGATCCCGAAGAAGTCAAAGAGATCACCGCCAGTATTTTCGACGAAGTTTCAAAAATTATCAGCAAATACGAAGGCTTTGTCGAAAAATTTGCCGGCGATGCGGTCATGGCGCTGTTCGGCGCCACCGAAGCCCATGAGGATGATCCGGTAAGGGCCATCAAAGCCGCCCGGGAAATTCACAATCGGGTCAACTCTTTGAGCCCGCAATATGAGGAGCGCATCGAACAACCGCTGGTGATGCACAGCGGTATCAACACCGGTCTGGTGGTTACCGGTGACATCGATCTGGAAAAAGGCACCCACGGCGTTGCCGGTGATACCATCAATCTGGCAGCCCGTTTGAGCTCACTGGGCATGGCCGATGATATCCTGGTGGGCCCGGACACCTTTTTTCAGTCTGAGGGCTACTTTGATTTCAAAGAACTGGCACCGACCACCGTCAGAGGCAAATCCAAACCGGTCCGGATCTATAAAGTTATCGGCCAAAAAGAACAGCCCATCAAAATCCACCGCCTGCGCGGTTTTCAGGCCGATTTGATCGGCCGCACGGTTGAATTAAATCAATTAAAAGATGCCGCAAAGAAGCTGAAGGACGGCGGTGGGGCGGTTTTTTCCATCTATGGTCCGGCGGGTACCGGCAAAAGCAGACTCGTCCAGGAATTTAAGTCCTCTTTAAATCTCGCGGAAATCCAATGGCTGGAAGGTTACGCCTATCCCCACAGTCAGAACATACCTTATTTTCCGTTGATCGACCTTTTGAATCGCTCCCTTCAAATCGAGGAGGCCGATCCGCCGAATCGGGTAAAGGAAAAGATCGAATCCGGCATCTCTTCTTTAGTCGGCGAAAACAGCGACTTCATCCCTTACATTGGAAGTTTATTTTCATTAAGCTACCGTGAAGTCGATGAGATCAGCCCGGCATTCTGGAAGGAGCAGATTCAAAAAGCCATCCAGGCAATCCTTTCAGCGCTGGTACGGCAGGGCCCCACCATTATTCGACTGGAGGATCTTCACTGGGCCGATCCTTCATTTTTAGAGCTCATTCGTCTGCTGCTATCAGAATCCAGGGACCCCATCCTGTTTCTGTGTGTCTACCGCCCGACAATATCCCTTTTCACAGGACATCAGATCAGCGCCATGGCACATCCCTACCAGGAAATCCGGCTGCAGGATCTTTCGGCATCTGAATCTCAAGGAATGGTGGGATCGTTGTTAAAAACAGAGACGATTCCTGCAGAGTTGCAGCGTTTTCTGCAAGACAAAGTCGAAGGCAATCCATTCTACATCGAAGAAGTCATTAATTCTTTAATCGAATCGGACACCCTGATTCAGGATAACGGCAACTGGAAGCTGACCCGCGAAATAGCCGAGGCCGAGGTATCATCGACCATCCATGGCGTCATTGCCGGCCGGCTGGATCGTTTGGAAAAGGAAAGTAAAAGAATTTTGCAGGAAGCTTCCGTAATAGGGCGGACATTTTTTTATGAGATCCTTACTCAGGTTACGGATCTCAAGCAACAGATTGACCGGAACCTGCGCAGCCTGGAGCGCCTCGATCTGATCCGTACCAGAGCGCTTCAGCCGGATTTGGAATATATCTTCAAACACACCTTAACGCAGGAAGTGGTTTACAACGGCCTTTTAAAAAAAGAACGCCGGGCCATCCATGAACGCATCGGGCTTGTCATGGAACAGTTGTTTCAGGATCGCCTGCCTGAGTTTTATGAAACCCTGGCCTATCATTTTCAGCAGGGTCAGTCTGTTAATAAAGCCGTAACGTATTTGATGAAGGCCGGGGAAAAAAGCCTCAAACGTTATGCCGTGGAAGAAGCGCATCAATACTACCATGAAGCTTATGACCTTATTTTAAATATAACCGAAAAAACCAGAAAAGATGAGCTTCTTTTAATTGATCTGATATTGGATTGGGCTATGGTTTTCTATTATCGTGCGGATACCATCGGATTGGAGAAGCTATTCAGTGATCATATGGCTCTTGCCGAAAATTTGGACAACAAAAAAAGGCAGGGAATGTTCTTTGCGTGGCTGGGGTTTGTTGTTTATGGTATAGAAAGGTATAAAGATTCTTATCAGTATCTTCATAAAGCAATTATAATTGGGGAAGAAATCCAGAATAATCAAGTTGTCGGATATGCCTGTACCTGGCTTTGTTGGACCTGCTGTGAATTGGGTCTGTTGGACGAAGCGATTATACATGGACAAAGAGCGCAGGAAATTGCGAAAAATATCAGCACGGATCATTATCTCTTCTTCAAATCCCTTGGCGGCCTGTCAATCGCTTATAATTACAAAGGTATGACAAAAAATGTGCTTGAAGCCGGAGAACAGCTATTGGCTTACGGTCAAAAACATTCAAATATCCGGAGCACACACATGGGTTATCAGGCCATAGGAATGAGCCATTTTATGGCTGGAAATTTTCAGCTGGCCAGAGAATTCGTTCTGAAAGCAGTCAATATCTCTGTCGATCCCATTTATTCTATCGGTGGTAAGCTGACATTCGTCATTGTTCAGGGTTTTAGTGATCAATTACTTGAAGCGGAAGAAACAATCAAAGAGATTGAAGCTTTTTCCCGGGAATATGGTTACAACGTCTGGGCCAGTCCGGCAAAGTTGTTTCACGGCATTATACATATCATGAAAGGTCAGATGAGCAAGGGGTTAAGAATCATAGAGGCTGTACAGGAGTCGTATAAGAAAAATGAACGCAAATTTATGCTTGCCATCTCTGAATATGTTTTGGGAAGGATTTATTTACAGCTGTTAGAGGGAGCCAAACCAGCAAGTCTGTCAATAATGGCTAAAAATATCGGCTTTTTGGTAAAAAACGTTCCTACAGCAGCTAACAAAGCAGAAAAACATTTTAATCGGACTATTGAACTGACAGAAAAGATCGGTGCTAAAAGCTATAAAGCGTTAGCATATTTGGACCTGGGGCTTTTATACAAATCCAGAAAAAAGACCGATCCAGCCAAAGAATGCATCTCCAAAGCAATAGAGCTCTTTGAACAATGTGAAGCAGAAGTTTTCCTGCAGCAAGCAAAGGAGGCCCTGACGACTTTAGATTAAAAAATGAATATCGAAACGTCCATTAACGACTGAAATTAAGATCTCTCCACCATTTCCTGTGCTGAAGCGAAGTACGCTTATCCGTCCTATTAGAGCTACATTTTAAATCACTTCTGGTTTGCGGTTAATCTGATACGAGTCCGTTTCCAAAGCTTTTGAAATAAAGATTGCAGTACTTAGAATACAATTTCAACAACTCAAATCCAACCTGTGTTTTATGCCGAGCAAATATAGTTTGGGGGGAAGCGTTCCGGCAATAAACCATCAAAGGAGGTGATCGCATGCCAACATATATTACTCTGATCCGATATACCGAAAAGGGCGTTGAGAATATGAAAGAAAGCCCGGCCCGACTCGATGCTGCCAAAGAGGTCTTTAAATCAATGGGGGCAGAAATTAAAGCCTTCTATCTGGTGCTGGGCCATTACGATGCCGTCGTCATCGGTGAAGCACCGGATGATGAAACCGCAACCAAATTGGCTATAACCGTCGGTTCAGCCGGCGCCATCCGTACGGAAACCCTGCGTGCTTACACCGAAGATGAATACCGCGATATCATTGCAGCGTTGCCCTAAATTAATCTGTATAGAATATCGAAGCAAATGCCGGTTCGCTTTCCCCCCAAACAATCCATATCAATACTTTGGCGAGGCCGCTTTTTAAAATTCCTACCTGCAAGTTGCGCTCATCGTGTTGGCATGTGGTTCTTCATGTTAATAAAGCCTTTCAAACTGGCCCGTCTGATAAGATCTTAAAGTTTACCGATATTTATCCGATGTTGGAAATAATGCGAATGGAAAAGAATAAAAATTTCTTGTCCGGTTCGGCCATTTTTAGTGTATAATTCAATTAGTTCGCCAACACCTATCAAAAACAGATTACATTTTAGCCTGTAACTATTGGATAATATGAAAGCTATCATTGTTAGCGATTTGCATATCGGCTCGCGTTACTGTTTGCGTGAAAACTTCATGCAGTTTCTTCAGAATATTCCCCAAGACCATGAATTTATATTAAATGGAGATATCATAGACAACCCTTATGGAAAAATGTCTGAGGCCGATCAGGAGTTGCTGAACCATTTTGGGGAAATGTCATTGCGGCAAAAGGTGATCTGGATTCGAGGGAATCACGACAACGGATATGTACCCGATAATTTAATGAAAATACATATTAAACGGCATTACGCCCTGCAAAAAAGACTGTTCGTCACCCACGGTGATTTTTTCGACAACGTTATGCCCCAGAGCTGGGTTTTTATCAAAACTTTTCAAATGCTGCATAATTTCAGGATCAAGCTGGGGGCGCGCCCGGTACATGTGGCCCAATATGCCAAACGGTGGAAAAGTTTTTATGCCTATCTCAGGAAAAATGTGATGCTCAATGCTGTCCATTATGCCCGTGAAAAAGGCTTCAAAGCCGTGACCTGCGGCCATACCCATTATGCCGAGGAACAATTTATTAACGGTATCCAGTACTTAAATACCGGCGCCTGGACTGAACAACCGACCTTTTATGTGCATGTAACGGACAATGAAATACGGTTGGAAAAATCAACTGCTTCTGAACAACGGCTAAAAACCCCGGGTGCCGAAAGGGATTCCTCATCTCAGATCCGGCATCAGCATGCTGCCCAAGCCATTTCCCATCCCAAATAAAATATGATAAATTTCTAAAATAATTTAGATTAGTCCCTCGGTGCCATAGGCTGGACAAAGCGCTGACACTCGATTGGATGTTATTTGATGTTTGAATATAAAAACCCCGCTGGAAGACATTTCAGCGGGGTTTTTATCAGGAGGTGGGTTTGCTGGCTGCTTTACCGAGCTTGGCAAGCTGCTCGTCGATGGCAGCCTGAAATCCCTGGAGGCTGCGGTCCCGCAGCCGCTTGCCGTTGATAAAAACCGTGGGCGTCCCTCTGACCCCGGCCCGGCGCCCGTCTGCAAGATCCCGTCTCACTTTTCCCTGAATAGCCGGATCCTTCTTCATTTTTTCGTATTCTTCCATGTTCAGGCCGACGGCCACAGCAATATCCTGAATTTTTTGGTCATTGAGTTTGTTATAATTTTTGAATAACAGGTCGTGAAACTCCCAGAATTTTCCCTGACTTTCAGCCGCCAGGGCCGCCACAGCCGCTTTCATGGCATATTTGTGACTTTGCAGGGGAAAGTTTTTAAAAACAATTTTGACCTTTTGCGGATTTTTCTCGAGCACCTGCTCGAGCACGGGCACCAGCCCGGCACAGTACCTTCATTGAAAATCATCGAAAACAGCGATCACCACAGGGGCATCTTCAGGCCCCTTGAACGGGGAGCCGGAGGTATTGATGGTCTGGATAAAATCAATGGTAATCATCTGAACGGTTTTGTTTTTTCCGCTGCTTAAAATCAGCGTATCGCCGCGGGGCCCCAATTTAATCTGGTCCACGTCCTTGCCGACATTAATTTTAGCCTCCGGTTCCTTGGTCGATGAGTAAATCAATACTTCGCCCTGATCCGTCAGGATAAAAAGCTTGCGCCCGTCATAGGTAATGGCCACATCGATGGGTGATGCGTCCAGATTCAGGGTCTGAAATACCTCCCACTCCAGATTATCGGAAGCAAAGGCGCCGGCGAAGGCGCCCGGGACGATGAGCAAAACCAGCACCAGGATCCAATTGCGATATTTCCAATTCATTTTCAAACTCCTTGTCCGTTGCAGCAATATCATGGATGATATTCAACGATACAGGATAAGCTTCATCATAACTCGTATAAATAAAAGCCGTATAATATCTTCCTTTGCTTCAAACAAGTTAAACGGGTTTTTCAAAACAAAATCTATAAAACAGCAACAACATATCATTTACAATCAAAAAAGCAACCGCGGATAGAATCGGAAATCATAAAAGAAAAAAGTTTGCGACAACCGCTGTCAATCTGTGTCCCATAAATTATTCTTAGATTGTGGATACCTTTCTTAAAATTGGAGAAACTTATAATTTAATGGGCGTCCCCTTACTAATACATGGGACACAGATCTGCACAGATTATCACAGATATTTTCTTTTTTGGGGACGGGCTTGATTTATTGCGTAACTTGACTGGATTTTTTAAAAAGGACGTTTTTTACTTGTTACCTTTCTGATTTTTCAGGTCTGGGGTAAGGATAGTCTCACACGGTGCCCGCAGAGATAATTTCTTGTGCTGAATGATTATTTCCACAAAAATGTCTGGATCCACTTTTTAAACATCATATCCTGGATTTTGTAGTCAGCGTTTTTAAGAACGACGTCGTCTCGCATAAGTTTATCCAGAGACCGCGTCACCTGCGAACCCGCATATAAATCAACGGCCTGTAGGGCATTGGCGTAAAACATATCCTTGCCACCGGTGTAAATAATCAACTTTAGTGTTTTTTTCTGATTTAAGGTCAGGGACTCCCAGAGATTCAAAAATTCATTGTGGCTGCTTTGCAGAATCTTTAGCTCTATCCGATCGACCGCCTCCGTTGAAAGCGCTGTTTTTTTATTTTCCCATAAATAAAATAAAAATTGCTGCACATACATGGGGTGATTTTCGCACCGTGAGACGATTTCCTCGATGATTTCCGCTTTAATCTTTTTGCCCCCTTTCTTGAAGAGCTTTCGGGCCCAGGGAACATAGTATCGGGTTTCAATTTTATCTATCGGATAACTTTGGGCCAGCTTATAAAATGCCCGGTTCTGACCGCTAAAGATTTCGGTGAGAATGTGGCGCTGGCTGCCGCAGAAAAAATAGCTGATGTTTCCGTGCTGCTGAATGATCGCCCGGAGTCTTTTTTCAAATCCCTCCTGCCTGTAGCCGGCGATTTCCTGAAATTCATCGAACACCACCATGAGTTTGCGCTTTTCTGAAAATCTGCCCAGCAGACCCAGAACATCGCCGAGCATCCCTTCATCGTAACCGGTATCAAATGAGACCGAAACACCCGGCGAACCGGTCACCGGATCTATGGATACCCCCAGCTTAACCGTTCTGAGGACGCCTTTGACTCGGTTTACGAGCTTCTCCAGGCGAGATTCGATTTGATTCAGACTGGCCAGGATGGCGGAAACGAATTCCTTTTCGGACAACGTCCCGTATAACTCAACATAAAGTGTATCGATTGGGGGTCGTTGCCGCTGCACTCGCTTAAAGAGCTGATAAATGAGCGAGCTTTTACCATATCGGCGGTGAGAATAGAGCAGCACGTTTTGGGGTCCTTTGATAAATTTCAGCAAATCCGTCTGTTCGGTCTGCCGGTTGCAAAACGCGTCACCTGTAACAATGCCGGTATAACTAAATGGATTTTTCATGCGCATACCCGTTGTTAGGTATATAATGTAAATGAATAATTTAATTTTATGTTAGTAACACTCTGTTAATAACAATAGTATGCAAAACGTTTTGTGTCAAATTATTCAAAACGAGTGATCCGCCCTACGCCATGCCCGATGCCATAATACCAATAGCGTTGTGGAGTATTGGAGTGGCCTGCTCGGCCGAAGTAGCTTCGGCTGCGAAGGCCGGATTGGAGTGTTGGAGTGATGGCGTATTAAAAAGACAACATGCAGTAAAAAATTAAGGACACGGGTAAAACTGAAAAGCAATGGTGTTGTATGCCTTATCTTTGAGGCTTTGCATAAGGGAATACTATTAGGTGGAGTTCGTATCAACCTATTTGGTTCGCTCCAAGTTGCGCAACAAATCAACAACGCACCCTTTGTTTAAAATGAGCGCTGCGCGGCTATTCGCGTTCAAAGGGCAGTCCCAGGGCGTCGGGGGCGCCCACCCGCATTTTGGCAGACTTCCAGTGGGTGATGACCGCTAAAACACCGATGGTAAACAGGTAGGGCAGCATCCGCAAAATGTAACTGGGGATCAGGGTGATGCCGGCGGCCTGGCAGTAAAACTGGAAGGCATTGATAAACCCGAACAACAGCGCGCCGGCGGCGGCCTTGAGCGGATCCCACATGGCAAAAATAACCAGGGCGATGGCAATCCATCCCTGGCCTCCGGTCATCTGCTCCTTCCACCCGGGCGTATACGCCAGAGAAAGATAGGCGCCGCCCAGCCCGGCCAGCGCTCCGCCTGCAAAAACATACAGGTAGCGCGTTGCAAAGACGGAGATGCCGACCGTATCGGCTGCAGCCGGGTTTTCGCCGACAGCCCGAAGCTGCAATCCGAAACGCGTTTTAAAAAGAAAAACATAGGCGGCGGGAACCAGCAGATAGGCCGGGTAGACCAGAGCCGACTGGGTGAAAAATATGTCGCCGACGATGGGTATTTCGCTCAGGGGAAACAAGGCAAACGGTTCAAATTTAAACGACAATTTTCCGATAAACGGTCTGCCCAGAAAATTCGTCAATCCGATACCGAACAACGTCAGCGCCAGCCCCGAGACAACCTGGTTGACTCTGAGGGTGATGGTAAAAAGCCCGTGGATCATCGCAAAAAGCCCGCCGGCCAGCATAGCGACCAATGTTCCCAGCCACAGGGATTGTAAAAGCTGCGTGGCAACAAAAGCGGCCAGAGCGCCGATGAGCATCATACCTTCCACGCCCAAATTGAGCACCCCTGTTCGCTCCGCAAAAATTTCGCCGATGGTCGCATACAGCACTGCCATCGAAGAGGCTATGGTAATTTTAGCGATTAAAATGAAAGCGGCTTCCATCGCCTACACCTTTTCTCTTTCGATCACCCATTGATACTCTCGAAAAACCTGTCCGCCCAGCACGCAGAAAAGAATGGCGCCCTGCAGCGCCAGGCTGATGGACGAGGGCACGTGCAAAGCGATTTGGACCTGGTCGCCGCCGACCATAAGCCCGCCGAGGAGAATGGAAATCAACACGATCGCCCCCGGCTGCAGCCTTCCCAGCCAGGCAACGATAATTCCCAGGTAACCGTTGCCGACCGCCAACCCCTGTTGCAAGCGATAATGGATGCCGGCCGTCTCGCAAATACCCGCCAGACCGGCCAGCCCGCCGCTGATCGCCATCACCCAGAGAATGTTGCGGGTGATGTTCATGCGAGCATACAGAGCCGCCTGAAGGTTGGCGCCGATAACGCTGATTTCGTAACCCCAGCGCGTGTAAGACAGCAAAAACCAGATCAGCACCGCCGCCGCCAGGCCAAGAACCAGCCCGAGATGGATGCGTGTGCCCAAAAACCGGGTCAGCCAGGCCCCGTCGGGGAACATGGCGGTACCCGGAAAGCCTCTGCCGGCCGGATCCCGCCAGGGGCCGAAATAGAGGTGTTCAAGATACAGAATGGCGACATAATTGAGCATCAAAGAGGTAATGATTTCATTAACCTTCAAGCGCGCTTTCAGAAAAGCGGGAATGAGCGCCCAGGCGGCACCCCCGGCGAAGCCTGCGACCAAGATGGCGGGGATGAGCAGTGCATCCGGAATGTAAGGCGACCCAAACAGGGCCACCCCTGCCCCGGCGATGCCGCCCATCACCAGCTGCCCTTCGGCACCGATATTCCATATCAGCATTTTGCTGGCCAGTCCTACGGATAGCCCGCACAGGATCAAAGGTGTGGCGCGCACCAGCGTCTCGGAAAAATTGTAGAAGCTGCCGAAACCGCCGATGAAAATTTCCAAGTAAGCGCGGGCCGGATTGACACCGACAACGCCAAACAGCAGCGCGCCCAGCGCAAGCGCCAAAGCGATTGCTGCCGGTATCAACAGGTGTCCGCTCCAGCTTAGCGGTTGCAGCCGTCTTTTCAATCTGACTCTCATTGATTTCTCCTTACCCCGGCCATGAGGAGCCCGACATCGGCGATCTTTTCTTCATCTTCACATGAGATGATGTCCATGACCTGCCCTCTAAAAATGACCAGAATGGTGTCGGCCAAAGAAAGGACTTCTTTTAAGTCGCCGGATATCAGAAGGATTCCGCCCTTTTCCCGCTGCCGCAGAATAGCCTTCCAGATTTCTTCGGTGGCGCCAATATCCAGGCCCCGGGTGGGCTGTTCGGCGATAAGCAAAAAGGGGGTCTGGGAAAACGCCCTTGCGAGGATGAGCTTTTGCAGATTACCGCCTGAAAGCTGCCGGGCCTTCATGTCGATGCTGGCCGCCGCGATGTTGAAATCCGCTACCGACCGGCGGACCTCTTTGGCAACGGCTTTCCAGATCATGAACGGCCCCAGGCTGAATTGCCGGCGCCGCGTCAGCGCAAAATTCTCAACCAAGGGCATGTCAAGCAAACATCCCCGTTTGTTGCGATCCTCCGGAATGTAGGCGACCCGCTCCAGCCCGTTACCCATGTCATCATCTTCCAGCAGCACCCGCCCGCTTTCGATCGGGCGCAGCCCGGTCAGTGCTTCGACCAGTTCCCTCTGACCGTTGCCGGCAACGCCTAAAATGGCGAAAATTTCGCCCACTTTCACGCTAAACGAAAAATCCTGAACGGCCGATTCGCCACGATCCCCTCTCACAGAAAGGTTTTCGACGCGCAGCAATGGGCCTTTGGTGTTGCAGGGTTCTTTGCCAACCTCCAGGATCACTTCGCGGCCCACCATCATACGGGCCAACTCCCGGCTGACAGAGCCGTCTTTTCCCTTGA
Organism: Desulfobacterales bacterium; assembly: GCA_050116835.1. Taxonomy (GTDB): domain Bacteria; phylum Desulfobacterota; class Desulfobacteria; order Desulfobacterales; family JAHEIW01; genus JAHEIW01. The sequence goes on along the minus strand of JASFNW010000060.1, from coordinate 5,092 downwards.
GCTTCTCCGGCCGGACGGTGCTCATGACCTTACCCCTTCGCAACACCGTGATGTAATTCGAAACTTCCAGCACCTCTTCCAGCTTGTGGGTAATAAAAACGATCGAGCGCCCCTCATCTCTGATGCGCCTCATCACGATAAAAAGTCGTTCAATTTCCTGGGGGGATAACACCGCAGTGGGTTCGTCCATGATGAGGACATCAACATTGCGGTAAAGCATGCGTAAAATTTCAACCCGCTGCTGCTCGCCAACCGAGAGCTCCCAGATGCGGGCCCGACTATCGATGGCCAGACCGTATCGGTTTGATAGTTCACTGACTGTCTTTTCAATGGCTGCAGCGTCAAACACTACGGGACCGGGCATTCCCAGAACGATATTTTCGGCCACAGTGAAATTATCGACCAGTTCAAAGTGCTGATGAATCATGCCGATGCCATGACCCAGCGCATCCCGGGGAGAGCGGAAGAAAACCCGCTTGCCGTTAACGAATATTTCCCCGGCATCGGGCTGATAGACACCGGACAGAAGGTTCATCAGCGTGGTTTTTCCCGCACCGTTTTCTCCTAAAAGACTGTGTATTTCACCCTTTAAAATTCGCAAGTCGATTTCCTGATTGGCGACAACACCTGGAAATCGTTTGCAAATGCCCTTCATCAGGATGGTGGGATGGGTTTTGTCAATCGAAAGGGACATGATCTAGCCATTTGTTTCGGAAGGTATAAATTCCGGTTCAGGCAGAATTCCGAGCCAATGCAGCTTATCAGACAGGCCCTTGTAAAGCGGTTTCATTTCACCTTCGCGGGCAACGCAGAACACACCCCGTATTTTCAAAACATCCTTGCTCAGAGATTTTTGTTCTGCAATTTCATCGAGAATCGTGGCCAGGGCAGCGATGGTTCCGCCGGTGCTGACGACATCATCAACGATGATCACCCCTCGCCTGGCCGCGCAGATAAAATTGAAATCGCGTTCATAGATGACCAGATATTTATCGCCGCTGGTCACCGACCCGCCACCGACCTGAATAAACGGACGGTGTGCACCGGCATCAATTTCCATGTGGAGTTTGCGCCGGTTGTATGCGATCGCCATCATCGAAATGCCCAATTCCTGGGCAACGACCTGGCTTAGCTGCAAGGATTTCTCGACGGCTGTGAGGAAAACAACACCTTCCAGAGAGGGGACCACATCTTTGATCTTGCTGGCAAGCGCCTGCCCAAATAGGCGGTTCCAATTGATCATGCCGATCAGATTCAGGGAGGCGATCTTTAAAAACCCGCCATCGGCAGGGATAAGCACATACGGCAGGTCGGTTCGGAAGTTGAGGTCGGGGATCTCAAAGCGGTATTTATCTCCCGTTTCCAAGGGGCTGACAGGTATGTCCATAGCGTTCTCCTCATTTATCCACAGGCGAAATCCCGGCCCGCCCGGCCATCCAAGCAGAAGGTCCGAAGAATAGGAATACTTCGGACCTTTCTTTGCCTGTTTTTAAACCGGGGATGAATTTTAATCGGGAATCTTCCCGGATACCCCTTCAACCAGCCATCTCATCGTCAATAGATCCTGATCGCTGGCTTTTTTTCCGGCTGGTATTATTTCTTTGCCCATTTGGTCATTAACGGGACCGGCAAAGATTTCATCGACACCTTTTTCAAGTTTGGCTTTTTCGGCAAGAACTTTTTGTCTGACATCGTCAGACACAGCGGCATTGAAAGGGCCCAATTTAATACCCTGCTTTTCAAATCCCCACCACACTTCGGCCGGTTTCCAGGTCCCGTTGATGGCTCGCTTGACAGCATCCACATAATACACGCCCCAGTTCCATTCTGTGGAAACAAGCGCGCATTGGGCCTGAGCGCCGACGTCGGTACCGTAGCCGATCGCAGCCACGCCTTTCCGGCAAGCGGCAACAGCGGATTCCGGTGTATCCGCCATCTGCCGAATAAGATCATGGCCCCGGCCGGCAAGCGTCTCGGCCAAAAGGGTTTCGTTGGTGGCGTCCCGCCAGCTTTTGAGCCAAACGACTGTGTTTACCTTCTTGGGATCATACTCGATGCCCGCCTCGGATAGACCTTTTTTCAGCCCGATGGTAAAGGCATTAATCCCGCGGATGGGCTCCGGTATGGGCTGGGTCGCGACAGTTCCCACATTTTTATACCCCATCAGCCCCGCCAGGTAGCCGGCCAGATATTCGGACTGATACATACGCGCAAAATAGTTGCCCATGTTCTTATCATTTTTCTTGTAACCGGAGCAGTGCTCAAAAATGACATCCGGGAAGTCTTTGGCGACGATCACGGTGGGGTCCATATGCTCGAAGGTGGTGGCAAAAATAATATCATATCCTGCCTTGGCATAGCCCCGAAGAACCTGTTCGGCGTTGGCCGCCAATACCTTTTCGGTGTAAGACACCTCAATCTGATCGCCAAGTTCTTTCTTGAGATATTCGATTCCTTTGTAATGCGCCGTGGTCCACCCCATGTCGTCAATCGTCCAAAGCAGAGCGAAGGCTACTTTTGTTTTGGCGGTCGCGGGTGTCGAAAATACGAACCCGATGCATAACACGCATAAAAACAGCAAACCCAATTTTTTACCCATAGGAATTCCCCCTTTTTCGAGTTGATTTTAAATTTTGACTTTCAGCGCATCATTCTGTTGTCGTGGCCTGACTGGGTCCCGTCATACCACTTAATAGCTGATCCATTTGCCACAACTGCCTGACGGAGGCTGTCTGGCCGGCTTTGAGAAACGGGCTGCCGTCCTGGTAGTCCAGAGGGCCCTTGAACAGATTGATCCTTTTTGTTGCCAGTTTTTTGATAAAAGTGGTCAGCTGTTTTTGGGCATCGGCTGAAAGTGCCGGTCCGGTGACAAATCCAGCGGTACCCATATCGTGATTGTTGATGTCTTTCCAATCCGGTTCCAGCGAAAGCCATTTTGACTTCCAATTACCAGACTTTGCGGCCTTTAATAGCTTGACATATCCGGGGCCCCAATTGATGAAGGGTACACCCAGGCAAACTTCAGCAGCATCTTTGCAGGCATCGATGTCATCAACCGGAATGGCCCAAACAGCTTTGCCTTCCTGATTTTTCTGCTTGGCCACCAATATCGCCTCTTTGGTTTCAATGTCAGAAATAAGGACATCATTGCCGGTGTTAAAGAAATTCTGGGCGGTCTGAATTGGGTCAATCGTAACGCCCGGAATATTGAACCAGTAACCGATCCAGCTGACTTGAAATTTTAACTCCTTGGGATCTTTTTTGAGAATTTTTTCCCATGCGTATCGCGCCCCCAGGTAGCATGATACCGCCATAAGGCGCGTCTCTTGATTGGACAGTGGACCGAGGTAACCTATTTTCCCCGTCTTGGTGGTTAGAGCGGCCGTGAAGCCTGCCATCATTTTTGCATATTCTATGCGTCCCACCAGGTCGCTCAAATTTTTGGGAGCATTTCCAGACAAAACGGAGTTTCCGAAGATTTGAATAAAGTCGACATCCGGATGTTTTTTCGCTGCTTCGAGTATCCCGTCTTTCATATCACTTGAACTTGCGATGATGAGCTGAGCACCCTTCTCAACCATGTCATCAACAAGCATCGGCAAAGAGATATCGGGGCGATCGGTAGGATTCACCTTTTCAATATAAATCATCTTTGTATCCGGTAACTTGTCCTCCGCGTATTTACCACCCTCATAAAATGCACGACTCCTAACATGATCGTTATGGTCCCCGACGATCAGCAATCCAAATATGAATGGATCAGCGGCGACAACATTTAGCGCCGGCGCTGTTAGCAAAAGCAATATTCCGATACCGATGATTGCATATTTGTGCGTCATTTTATTCAACATGAAATTTCGCCCATAAAAGAAAACAGATATGAAAGACTTATCGCTACTGGCGGGATAACGATATAATTCCTTAAAGAGTCTGCTGATCAGGGCCTTGAGCAGTCGGTTCTAAACCGGGGCCCTTCCCTCAATTAACAGGAATAACAAAATTCGTTACGATACTATGGAAATGCTTAAAACAAGGATTCTGACTTTATAAATAAAAATATGAGCGCTGGTCAAGTCTGAATTTAAAAATGTTAAAAATTTATTGTCAAAAATTTCAGCTGGTTATAACCTGTAAAAATCTGTCAAAGGATTTCTTGAATAATATTAATAACAAAGCGCGCCCCGCATTTTATGGAATGGCCCGTTTTCGGACGGGATGCGTCTTGCCGCAGCATTTTCACGTGAAACATCCGGGAAATGCCTGTGGTGAACTCAAATGAGCCAATCCGCCACCAATATTGGCGGATAAATATGCCGCAATTCAACGGTCGCGTTGCCGAAAATTGATCCAATATGAAAAAAGTTCCAGATTTAAAAACGAGGGTGAAGATTTTTTATTGACATCTGCCATAATGTATGGGCAATTAATACGTTTACTGAATTAGAGCGGAACCATTTCTTATCTTTCATTTCTTGCCTGATCGGTCTACTTTCCGCAGGAGTAAAAGTTCACCGGGCTACACATTCTGAACATGGAGGCATAAGGTGTTTGGCTTAGAAAACATAACGAACAATAACGGATGGGCCATCGCGGCGGTAGGCGCATCCATTGTGTTTACGGGCCTGGTTGTGCTGTCTTTTGTTATATCCCAGATTCACCGGCTGCTCAAACTATGGGAAGATCGAGAAGCGGTTATCAGCCGATTCAAAAAGAAGCCTGCTGCCGTCAAACCGCCGGAAACGGCTGAAATGGTTTACGGCGATCAACGCCTTCCGTCGGTTCAGCAACTCACCGAGGCGTACAAACCGCTGATTGAAAAACTGGACGAATCGTTTAAGCTGTCACAACTATTTGAAATTGCAAAAGAAAACGATATGCCTCATCCACATTTGTCCATTCAGCGTTTGCAGGAAGCGGACATTTTAGTGGCTCAAGGGGACGGAACCTTCACCTGGAATGAACTCAAATGATCATTAAGGGTTAAATCATGGTCGATCTGTTATTTCAATTTCTGACAAACACGGGTTATTATTTGGCCGATTATCGCAATTACATTATGCTCGTGGTGGGCTGTATATTTTTATATCTGGGA
>JASFNW010000059.1:0-27402 GCA_050116835.1 Desulfobacterales bacterium | reverse complement strand
AAAACGCGCTGCCAGCAGCGCCAGCGGCACCACCCGCTCCGGGCCCACCCGAACCTCATCGCCTGCGTCAAAGGCAATCCGGCTGTCGCAGCCCAGCGCGGCGGTTCGAATGCGGGCCGCCGCGACGGCGGTCTCGAAATTTCCCACCCGGGCGCCGTCTTCCGAGAGGGTCACCTTAAAATCATCCATCAGGGCCATATCGGTGGTGGTGCCGCCCACATCGATTACCAGCGCATTGCCGTGCCCCGAAAGAAACCGACCACCGATGGCACTGGCGGCCGGGCCTGATAGGACGGTTTCAACCGGTTTGCGGATGGCATCCGCGTACGGCATCAAGGACCCGTCGCCTTTGACGATCATCAGCGGCGCCCGGATTCCCTGGGCCGCCAGAGATGTGCGCACGGCTTCGATAAATTCCTGCATGACGGCTACCAGCGAGGCATTCAAACAGGCCGTGGTGGCGCGCCTGATGGAATCGAGCCTTTTTGACAGCTGGCTTCCCAGCACCACCGGCAAAGCACACATCTCGCGGACCCGTGCCAGGGCGCGCTCCTCATGTGACGGGTTCAGGGGGCTGAAATAGCCCGAAATGGCCAGCGCATCCACCACGGTGCGGTGCCGAGCGACCCAGGACTCGATTCCTTCCAGATCAAGGGCTTCTTTTTCAAGGCCCTGGGTGGTGTGGCCGCCCCTGAAATGCGCGAAATGGCGGGTGGGCAATTTAGATGCTAGGTTGTAGGCGCCCATCAACTCCCGGTCGTAGCCGATCAGCACAAGTCCGACCTTGCGCGCCTTGCCTTCGGCAATGGAATTGGTTGCCAGGGTGCTGGAAATTCCCACCAGCCGGATGCGGGCGGGATCCGACAGATTGAGCTCATCGAGCGCTGTATGAATCCCCCGGGCGAGCTTGTCGCGGGTGGTCAGCGTTTTGCTGAAAGCCACCACCTTGCGGGATTGAAGCTCCAGCAGGACACCGTCGGTATAGGTGCCCCCCGTATCGATTCCGATGACATATTCGCCGGAAGGATCCATGGACTTTCATTCAACAGGTTATGTCGAGCCGGCCGGCGGGATTCTGTCTGCGCAGCGACTCGATTTCATTCGTTCTCAGGCCGCAGGCGGATGCGTGCAAAATGGCTCGAGCCGGACGGGTAATGGCGTCGATCCGTCCGGCTCCATAAAGAGGCTGGTTGATATCTACTGCCGAATTACGTTGGGTTCTAGCCTGTTTTCTTTTCAGCCGCTGCCTTTCGGGCCTCGCGCTCTTCGGCCGCCTGCAGGATGTCTTCAATTTTTGCCTTTGCTTCCGGCGGCACCTTGGATATGGGCCCTTCAAAGTTGGCAATGATGTCGCGGGTCTTTGCAATCACCCGGTCTCTCATCGTGGTTCGCCCCTGTTGCGTCCAGTCCTCGTAGGGCTGTCGATCCATCAGCGTGGGTTTCCAGAGGCCGGCTGCATGTTTACGGGAGTGATCTGTGTTGCTGTAGTCGCCGCCCGGTCCGGCCTGACAGATTTCATCTACGGCCAGGGTCTCTTTGTTGACGTCGATGCCCTTTGCGACCACATGGCTCATGCCGATTTGCTCATCCGCCATTACCAGCTGGAGTACGGAGCCGACCATGCCCGATTCAAAGTATCCGACGTCGTGAATAAAATTCGCTCCGCTGAGCATGGCCGAATGCACCGAAGTGGCCGCTTCAATAGCGCCCTGGACGTCCAGGGTTTTGGTGTCGGTGCAGCCGGCTGTGGAAAACATCGGCAATCCCGCGTATTGCGCCATTTCGGTCAGCGCAGCGCTCATCAGACTCAGTTCCGGCGATCCGTATGCATAGACCGAATACTGCATATCCATAATCGACTGCACACCGCCCATAATCACACAGGTACCGGGATTGAGCAGCTGGGCGACCACCACACCGAGCATGGATTCGGAAAAGGCGCACACCAGCTGGCCGGCATGGGTAGCCGGAACGGTCGCACCCCCGATACAGCAGGGCGTGTAAACCTGCGGGATGCCGTGCTCAGCGTTGTACATGAGCTTGTCCATGGCGTGAAAATCGCTGAGCAGCGGCGAGATCGGCTCACCGTAAAATACGTAATTCGGACAGCGTTTAAAGGCTTCTTCGCTTCCGGCCATGGCAATGCCAATCTGGTGGATATCGCTGCAGGTGTCCCGGGTGTAAGACCAGGTTAAGATGGGCTTGGTCGTGTTCTGAATCATCTCGGCAAACTCATACACATCTGCCAATGATACCGTGACATCACTGATGGTGCCCAAAGACTGAACAAAACCGATGTTCGGAAGGGCCTCACAGACGCGGGCCACCACGGAGGCATCGTTTTTGACATACTTGCGGCGTTCGAGCGTATCCGGATCGGTGTAGTTCGGCGGGGTGGGGCCGGGGCCGAAAAGCACCTGGTTTTTCTCAATCCGCGTTTTGCGGGTGCCATCCCAACTCTGGACGATTGTCACCGGTGGAACTGTGCCCAGGGCATCCAAAATTAGATTTTGCGGAATCTTGACGGTTATGTCATCAATCAAAGCGCCGTGCTCTTTGAGCAGCTCGCGGGCCTCCTCATGATGAAGGTGTACGCCGGTATCGCGCAGGGTTTCGATCATGCCTTCAAAAATTCTTTGCCTCTGATCCGGTGACAAGATGCGAAACTGTGCTGTTTGATTGACTGTTTGATTGGTGCGTGCGCTCATCATCAAACCTCCTTTTTGTCCGCCAGGCTGATGATTTTCTTCATCTCCTGAATTAACGTATCGTCCAGCGCTTCGGGCTGGTGGACCTCCAACAGACGGTCAACTTCGGGCTCGAGCCGATCCTGGTAGGTTTTGCTGCCCGCATTCGTCCAGGTCTCCCAGTTGGAGCGATCGATGACGGTCGGCTGGAACCAATTGCGGAAATGGTCAAAGGTGTGGTCGTGACTCAAGAATTCACCGCCCGGCCCGATTTCTTTGAGAAGGTCAAGGGCCAGGCTTTCATCCGTGACCTCTACACCTTTGCCGATCTGTTGGACCATCGCGATGATTTCATCGCACATGACCAGGCCGGCCAGCGATGCGCTCAAACCGCCCTCGAGGCTACCCGCATGATGGATCAGGTTGGTACCGGCCATAAAGTTGTTGTAGACGCTCATCACAGCCTCCGAGGCGGCCTGTTCGTCGACAACCTTTGAATCCGAGCATCCGCCGGGAGCTGAACTCAAAAGACCTATCCATTTGTAAACTTCGGCAATGCCTGCCGAAGCCAGATGAAGCTCGGGTGATCCGAAATAAGGTGTTTTGCGGTTTTCATCCAAGAGGGTTTGAATGCCGCCTAATACCAGGGGCATTCCGGGCCTTTGCAGGTAGCTCAGCACAACCGCCACAAGGCTGTCGGCGAGCGTTTGCACCAGAACCCCGGCGATGGTGGCCGGAGCAGACAGGCCCAATCCGGAGCAGGGCGAGTAAACGGCCGTTATGCCTTTTTCCGTGGCAAACAGGAGCCTGTCCACCATTTCTTTCCGGTACACCAGCGGCGTATCCGACTGGATATAGGTGGCAAACAGGGGATTCAGGCGAAACTCTTTTTCCCCGCCGCGCAGCAGGCAGGCCATCTCCCACTGGTCCTTTAAGCCTTCGACCCCGGCACTGGTGACCATCAGCGGCTTGCTGCAGTTTTTTACCATGGCCATAAACTGATGCCGGTCCTGTGTGTTCGGGTTCGGAGCGTCGGAAACCACCCCAAACGACATGCAAAAATCAAAGCGCGGCAGTGCATCCACGATTTTGGCGGCGGCCTCGACATCCGCAAATGTGCACTTGCGGCGCTCGCCGGCCCTGAAGTCATGTATAAACGCGGCATCGGCCCCGCTTCCGAAAGCCACCTCGTTTTTTTGGAGGTTGATTGAACGCTTTCCGTTTCTATCCGACAGGGCCGCTTTGGACGGACTGCTCTGCAGGGCTTGCTTGACTAAAGCGGTGGGAATCCGCACCCGATCGCTGCCGGTGACGACCGCATCGCTTTTTTCAAAAAGCTGTAAAGCTTCCGGGTGCAGTATTTGGGCCCCGGAAACTTCCAAGACGTCCAGGGCCGCATAATATATCTGCTCGATCTGGTCTTCGCTCAAAATTTGAAACATCGTTGTACCATAGGCCTGTTGATTCATTTTGATGAGCATGGTTTTTTCTAACATGGGTCGATCTCCTATTTTGCTTTTTTAAAAAAGCGGCCCGAGGCTATGGGTACCACATTTTTTTTGTAAAAGTCAGGCGAGTCTATAACCCCAGCAGTTGCTTTCCGGTATCAACAGCGCTGGCGGCATTTGAAGCATAAGCGTCGGCGCCGATCTCTTTGGCAAACTCGGCTGTCACGGGAGCCCCGCCGATCATTATTTTGATCTGATCCCGGATGCCTGCTTCCTTGATGGCATTGATGGTTTCACCCATCTTCGGCATGGTCGTGGTTAACAGGGCCGACATCCCGAATAATTCCGCCTTATGTTCCTTCAGGGCATCAACAAAGGCCTGCGGCTCCTGATCGATGCCCACGTCGATCACTTTAAAGCCGGCCCCTTCGAACATCATCCCCACCAGATTCTTGCCGATGTCATGCAGGTCGCCCTTTACCGTTCCGATCACCAATGTGCCGGCTGTCTTCACACCGGATTCGACCAGCAGGGGCCGCAAAATTTCCATGGCTCCATGCATGCATTTGGCGCAGCGCAGCACCTCTGGAATAAACATTTCGTTGGCTTTAAAACGCTGCCCGACGACATCCATGCCGGCCAGCAATCCCTGTTCCAAGATATCCTGGGGTGATAGCCCGCCATCCACGGCTTCTTGGGTGAGACTGGACACTTCATCCACTTTCCCGGCGATCAACGATTCTGCCATTTTTCCGAATAATTCACTCATGATTGATGCCTCCTTTGTAGATAATATTGAAAATATGTGGTTAAGGCCGCAACGAAGTCATCGCGTTCCCAGAACAATTCTCGAGTATACACTACTCTTTATACAGATTAAACAGGATATCGTTTTCATAGTACGCCTGTTCCAATTTTTCCTGATGCGCTTTTAGCCGGTCGCCGTCGCGACTCGCCAGTTCCAGGACGAGGTAGTTGACGATGCATGAAATGGTAGTTGGATTTCCGATAAACGGAATGCTTTTTGAAGAGGCGATCAGCGACAGATGGGCAAACTGGGTCAACGGACAAAGGGCGCTGTCGGCAATGACCAGGAGGGTCTGGCCGAGCCGGCGAACCATTTTACCCAATCGAATCAATTCATTCGGATAGCGTGTCGTAGCGATGATGATCACCAGGCTTTCCGGCGATGCATTCGTCAGCCAGTCGATCGCTGTACTGTCACTGCCTTTTAAAATGTGGACACCGGAGCGAATCTTGGTCAAAGACCATCCCAGGTAGTAAGCAAACGTATAGGAGAGACGGGATCCGACGACATAGATGGAATTGCTGGATTCAATCAGATCAACCATTTTCTTGAGGGCATCCATATCGACGGTTTCCAGAAATAGTTTAAGGTTTTCCACCTCTTCATATACCACCCGGCTCAGCCGATCTGCGTCCGGCTGATACATGCCCGATAAATCCGTGCGGTCCAACATCGTGAGCTCCGTATCCACGAAATCCCTTAATGCCTGCTGGAAAGCACCGTAGCCCTTGTAGCCGAGCTGGCCGACGAATCGGACCACCGTTGCTTCGCTGACCTGGCAGGCCTGAGCCAGTTCTTTGGTCGTCATAAAGACGGCTTTGCGCGGATTATTGAGGATAAATTTACTCAGGATCCGGGCTTTGGGCGTCAGGGCATTCTGCTGTTCGACAATACCCTGCATCGTCGGGTGTGATGGTTGATCTTTCATGATTTGACACTTAAAGATGAAATAAATGCTGTCAAAAAAATCAAAATTAACAAAAAAGCATCCACAATCGACACTTATCGGCGCAAATAAATGCCATGGACCTGAATAATGGTTGAAATTCTGTCAAAAATGGAGCCCCGCGTCGGTCTTGGGCAGCGAGACCCGGTTCAACATTTTGCTGTGTCGGATTGGGGAAAAAAATTACATATTTTCAGTTAATTATATAGAATTAAATATAATCTATCCCGATAATGATAGGCTGGAATAAACCTAATAGCAAGTTCTTTTTTGAATTGTCAACCCATTTTGAAATGAAATGCTTCATCAATCTATTTTTTTCTTGACAGGTTTTGTTTCATTATCATAAGTAGGGTCAAATTCGGAAGACTGCCCTGCTCTTGGCGGGCGATGTGCATTTTTCAAATAACAAATTGAAATTTATATAAAAATATATATTGCACTTCATCATTAAAGGGAGCGTTTATGTTTGCAAGGGTCAAGCCTCTGTGGGAGGAAAAGCCGAAGCTCAGGTCAAATTATGATGCGGTCATTATCGGGGGCGGGCTGCATGGATTGGCCACGGCCTATTTTTTGGCGCGGGATCACAACATGCGCAATGTGGCTGTCATTGAAAAACGCTACATTGGTTTCGGCGGATCGGGGCGCAATACCGCCATCGTGCGGGCCAACCAGCGCACCCAGGATAATGTTCCCCTTTACAAGGAAGCCCTGGAGCTGTGGCCCATCCTCACCAAAGAGCTCGATTACAATTTGATGTTCTACAACTGCGGCAACCTGAACCTGATGCACAGTGAGGCGGCCATGAATACGGCACGAATGAATGTGGCCACCGCCCAGTTTCTCGGAGTGGAAAGCCATTTGATCGATGCCAAACAGTGCAAAGAAATGGTTCCGGCCCTGAATATTTCAGAGGATATCACCTATCCGATTTTTGGCGCCATGTATCATCCACCCGGTGGCATTCTTCGTCACGATGCCATCGTCTGGGGGCTGGCGAAAGGGGCGGCCAAACATGGGGTGCACATCCACCAGCAAACTGAAGTGACCGGCATCGGTGTGGAAAACGGCAAAATCGTTTCGGTTGAAACGAACAAGGGTAAAATAAATACGCCGCGGGTGCTGAATGCCGCCGGCGGATATTCGGCTGCGATATCCTATCAAATGTTGGGCATAAAATTACCGATCAGTGTGCTGACCATTCAGGCTATGGTGACCCAGCCGTTGAAACCGATCTTAAACCATGTGGTCTCATCCGGAGCCTATCACGCCTATGCCAATCAGACCCTTAAAGGTGAAATCGCCACCGGTGCCCACATGGATGCCTGGCCGAATTACACGACGCAGACCACCGCCTATTACATCAAGCATCAGGCCGAAGCATTGGCCGAGATGTTGCCCTGTTTGAGGGGTGTTAAATTTATGCGTCACTGGGCGGGCCTGGCGGACATGACACCGGATATGGCACCCATTATGGACGGCAACGACCCTATTGAAGGCTATTACATGGATTGTGGCTGGGGATATTTCGGTTTCAAATCCTGCGCCGCCACCGGTAAATACATGGCTCAATTTATAGCCGGCGGGCAATGCCCCGCAATACTTAAACCCTTCAACCTGCGTCGCTATGAACAGCACCGGCTGATGGGAGAAACAGCTGCTCTGGTGAATTATACGCCTGATAACTAGATGATTGAATATTGTAAATTGAAGATTGAATAGTTGCGGAAGTCGCTTCGCTCCTCCATTTTTAAAATGATCCGCCGCCGGCTAACCTTAAATATTCAATAGCCAATATTCAATCTTCAATAAAAAGGGAGATAACCCTCATGGCAATGACCCTCACTTGCCCCATATGCGGCAAACGCAACGGTTATGAGTTCCGTTACGGCGGTGAAGAAAAAGGGCCCCGGCCGGATGAAACCGATCTGTCGCCCCGGGCCTGGTGCGAGTATGTGCACCTGAACCAATGTGTGGCCGGTATCCAGGAAGAATGGTGGTGCCACAAGGACGGCTGTGGTGTCTGGTTTAAGACGCACCGCGACACGACGACGAATCTTGAGGTGAATAAACCGGAGGCGCAATCATGAAAAGGCTGGAAAAACTGTCCACCCTGCGAATTAATCCGGCACAGAGCCTGCATTTTAAATACAAGAACAAAAAGTGCAGGGGGCTGAGCGGCGATACGGTGGCCACTGCCCTTTACGCCAACGGTATTCGCATATTCGGGCGTAGCTTGAAATACCATCGCCCCCGCGGTCTTTACAGCCTGGATGGCGAAAGCAGTAATACCTGCATGCAGGTCAACGCCATTCCCAATGTCTGTGCCGAGACCACGCTGCTTGAAGAAGACATGCAGGTCAAAGCGCAAAACGTGGCGGGGTCGCCGGAAACGGATCTGATGGGGTTCATGGATAAACTGGACTGGGCGATGCCGGCTGGTTTTTACTACCGCACGATGCACAAGCCGGCCCCCATCTGGCCGATTGCGCTCAAGCAGGTGCGCAAGGCGGCCGGTCTGGGGAAAATTTCACCCAAATTTCAGATGCCCGGCACCTATGATGAAATTTATCCCCAAGTCGACGTGTGTGTCATCGGCGGTGGGCCGGCGGGCATGCAGGCCGCCCTGGCTGCCGCTGAAAACGGTCTGCGGGTTGTTCTCCTGGAAATCCGCCCGTGGCTGGGTGGATTTTTCGACTACCGCACGGCGCAAAATGGCGCCGGCGAATCGCTGGCTCAAAGCGCCCGGCAGATGGCGCAACAACTTGAACAAAAAACGAACATCCGCGTGCTCAAGCAAGCTGCAGCGGTTGGCGTTTATAACAATAATCTGGTGACCGCCTTTCAGAAAGGACAGGGCAGCGATTACTTTGACGAGCGCTATATAGAAATCCGGGCCACCAGTGTTGTGGTGGCCACCGGTTGCATCGAGCGTCCGCTGCTTTTTGAAAACAACGAACGCCCCGGAGTAATGCAGATCGGCTGTGCCCACCGTCTGGCGCACACCTACGGTCTGCTTCCAGGCAAACAGGCGGTCTTTAGCATCGGGCATGACCTTGGATTGGAGGCCGCGTTGGATCTGTTTGACCTGGGTCTTGAGATCGCCTGTGTGGCCGATATCCGTGAAGACGGACAGGCCCCCGCCCTGCTCGAAGGACTTCAGCAGCGCAACATCCCGTTTCTTAGGGGGTGGGTTGCCACCCGCGCCCATGGCACCGGCGCGCTCGACAAAGTAACGCTGGCCACGCTCGCGGGAACCCTCGAGAAAGAGTTTGCCTGCGACCTTCTGGTGGCCTCGGCCGGGATGACCCCCCTGACCGGTCCGCTCTCTCTGGCACAGGCCAGGCTGGCATATGAGCCTCACACCGGTTTTTTCCTGCCCCAGCAGCTGCCCGTAAAGGTGCAGGTTGCCGGTCGGATGCTGGGACTGAATCACCCTGCGTCTATTGAGGCTTCAGGACAGTTGGCCGGCATCCAAGCGGCCGCAGATTGCGGTGCCTCGGTTGACAGGCGCCTGAAGGAGGTCCGCGAAAAACTCAAACCATTACCGGGTCCAGACCCGGGCTGCAAACTGGTCAGCGCCCCGGTTGCCGGCCGCAAAACATTTATCTGTTTTGATGAAGATACGACGCTTAAAAATGTGAAACAGGCCCTGGCAATGGGCTTTGATGCCACCGAGCTGATCAAGCGCTTTACAGCCGCTGGCACCGGGCCCGGACAGGGCGGCATTCCCGGGCACAATCTGCCGCTGTTCGTGGCCCAGTACCATGGCGATATCACAGCGACGGCCATGCCGACCACCGTGCGCGTGCCTCTGGTCCCCACCTACCTTGCCACCTATGCCGGCAGTAACCATGACATGTGCAAACGCACGCCGGTGCACGAATCCCAGAAAGCCGCCGGTGGCGTCATCCGGCGAGTCGGCGTTTGGAAACGGGCGCGTTATTTTTCCAAGGATTTGAGCTGCCGTAAGGAAATCGAAAACGTCCGCACCAACGTCGGCATGCTGGATGCCTCGACACTGGGCAAATTCAGGATCTGGGGGCCCGATGCGTTAAAGGCCCTGCAGCGGGTTTACGTCAGCGACATGTCCGCCATCGCCAACGGTAAAGTTAAATATTCGGCCATGTGCAACGAAAACGGCTGTATTATCGATGACGGCGTCGTCGTCAAACGGAATGAAAACGATTATTATTTTACCACCTCAACTGCCCGGGCCGGCGTCACGGTGGAATGGATCCGCTATCACACCCGTTACGATGGCTGGCAGTTTCATATTGTCAATCTCACCGACGCCTTCGGCGTGATCAACATCGCGGGGCCCAACGCGCGCAAGGTGCTCGCGAAAGTCACCGATGCGGATGTTTCCGATGCGGCTTTTCCGTATGCCGGATATCGTGAATTTATGATTAAAGATGCCATTCCGGTCCGGTCGATGCGCCTGGGCTTTGTGGGCGAGCTTTCCTTTGAGCTGCACGTGCCTGCATCCTATATGCAGACCCTGTGGGATGTGATCAGCAAGGCCGGAAAAAAATGGGGCATTCGCCATTTCGGGCTGGAAGCCCAGAATGTGCTGCGCATGGAAAAATCCCACCTGATTATCGGTTCCGAATCCGAACAGCGCACCACGCTCCACGATGTCGGCCTCGGTTTTCTGTGGGACCGCAACAAATCGGAGGCCAAAACGGTCGGGGCTGTGGCATTGCGTCAGACCGAAAATCAGGAGGGGCGTTTCAAGCTGGTGGGATTCAAGATGGAAGACCCGGCCCGGCCGCCGAAAGATGGTTCCATCATTGTGGACAACCGCATCAGGGGATACGTGTGTGTTGCGCGTCACAGTTTTACGTTGCAAGAGCCCATCGGGCTGGCGCTGGTGGAAGCGCAGCTGGCCGAGGAAGGCACGCGCCTGCAGATCTATGAAGATGAATGCAAAGGCCAGCACATTTATGCAACGGTGGTATCCACTCCCTTTTACGACCCTGAAGGCAAGCGCTTAAGGATGTGAGGCAAAAATGGCTGTTGAAATAATGCGACGATCTCCGGTAACTTTTTCTGGAAAACCTTTCAAAACCGAGCTTCGCGATCATTGGACCGTGGTGCTGGAATATGAAGATCAGGGAAACGGCCCCTGGGTGGTCGATGTAAGCCATCGGATGCGGTGGGATCTTCAGGACAGCGATATAACCCGGCACCGGCCGTTCGGTCTCAACATGCCGGACACTCCCGGCCGGTGTGCCTTTGAAAATGGGGTTTTGATCAATCGCATGAATCAGACCCAGGCATCGATCTGGCATCTTTCCGGCGAAAAGCGTTCTTTGCCGGATGATCCGGCCTTTACGGACGTCACTGATGCCACCGTGTTTTTGGCATTGCTCGGCAGGGAAACTTTTTCGATAACCGAAAAACTGAGCGCCCTTGAATTTGTCGATCCAACAAAGGAACCGCCGTTTTTGCTGCAGGGGCCGTTTGCGCATGTCCCCTGCCAGATCGTCGTCCTGGGAAAAACGCCGGAACGGGCGGCTATTGTGTTGACCTGTTCCAGAGGCTATGCCCGGGATATGGTTGCCGCGATTCTTGAAGCCGGGAAAGAATTTGAACTCCAGCCTGCCGGAGAAGGGGTCTTCAGTGACTGGGTAAGTAAACGTTCCGCTTAAATGCCAACCGCCTAAAAGAGGATGCGATGAACCTGGAGGACAAGATACGGGCCATGCTCGATGAACAAAAGGTTGTTTACGAAGTTATCGAACACGAGCCGGTTTACACCAATCCGGCCATGGCCGAAGCGTTAAATGTCAGCGAGGCTGAAACGGTCAAGTCGCTGGTTTTAAAAACCAAGGAAGGCCGCATGATCGTTTTGGTCTTACCGGGTAACAAGAAAGTTGACTGGAAGCAGGCCGCGGCCGGGGCCAAAACAAAAAAGGTGTCGTTTGCCAAACCCGAAGAAGTCAGCCCGGCGGTGGGTTGTGAAGTGGGATGCGTGCCGCCCTTTGGTCACCTGACGGCCTTGCCGGTTTATATGGATCCGGACTTGATCAAAAAGAATTTTGTTTATTTCAACCCGGGCGCGCACGATAAATCTTTTAAAATTAAAGCCTGGGACTTAAAAAAGCTTTGCAATCCATCCATGATTTGACTTAGGGTAAAAACTTAACAATTTATAATTGAGGAGTCAGAAGTTTTAAATTTGATCGTGGAATGAATTGTCGGATCACTGCGAGCGGATGTAGACTCAAGCAAACAGGGGCTTACCGCAAGAACTGATGTCAGCAATCCACGATCCGCAATCCGAAATCAAAAGAGGAGGTTTTAATCATGACGAAAAAATACGATGCCATCATCATCGGAGCCGGTGTCATCGGTGTTCCCATTGCCTATGAACTGAGCAAGATGGGTTACAAGACCCTGAACATCGACAAGCTGGCAGATGCCGGCGAGGGTTCAACCGCTGCATCGTGTGCCATCGTACGGGCTCATTATTCCACCGAAGACGGCGTGGCCATGGCTTACGAGGGGTTTAAGTACTGGCTGGATTGGGAAAATTACCTGGAGCGTGTCAACGACGAAAAAGGCCTGGCCAAATACATGAACACCGGCTCCATTCTGATCAAATCCCAGGGGCATGATTGGCGCAAGGTCAAAAAACATTACGACAGCGTCGGCGTTTCCTATGAAGAGTGGGGCAATGACAAGATCAAAGAAATGGTCCCGGTTTACGATATGCACGAATACTGGCCCGTCCGACGACCCGAAGATCCTGAATTTTTTAATGAACCGGCCAAGATGTTAGAGGGGGCGCTGTTTTGTCCCGAAGGCGGTTATGTCAACGACCCGGCACTTTCCACCCATAACGTCATGCGTGCGGCCGAGGCCAAAGGCGCTGAGTTTATGTTCAACGCCGAGGTTGTGGCCGTCAGGAGTCAGGACAACCAGGTGCTGGGCGTAACGCTCAAGGACGGAACCGAAATCGATGCGCCGGTGGTCGTCAATGCCGCCGGCCCGCATTCATACAAGGTCAATCAAATGGCCGAAGGGGTTTACGAGGGCTGCAACATTAAAACCAAGGCCCTGCGACACGAGGTCATGCATTGCCCGTCTCCGGAAGGATACGATTATCTCAGTGACGGGTACCATACCTCCGACGGTGACATTGCTTGTTATTACCGCCCGGAAGTCGGTAACATGTTTTTGATCGGCAGTGAAGATCCGGACTGCGACCCGCAGGAATGGGTCGATCCGGACGAATTTTATGCCGGCAAGGGCGGGACCGGACGGGACAATCAGCTGACCGAAGCGCAATGGAAGGCCCAGACCTACCGTTGTGCCAAGCGGGTGCCCAGCATGCAGATCCCCAACCAGCCCCGTGGAACCTGCGACCTGTATGATTGCTCGGACGACTGGATTCCCATTTATGACAAGTCCGACATGAAGGGTTTCTACATGGCCATCGGCACCAGCGGCAATCAATACAAAAATGCGCTGGTGGTCGGCGCCATGATGGCTGAATTGATCGATGCTTGCGAAAAGGGTCATGATCATGATAATGACCCCTATCAATTCAAGTTGCGCTATATCGGGCGAACCATCGATGTGGGTTTCTTTTCCCGCAAACGGGAAATCAATGAGGACAGTAGTTTCTCGGTCAATGGCTAGAAGTGATTTTAAAACCCCATCTAGCGTCCGATAGCTGCGTTATCCCGCGAATTGAAATACTAATTTATCGCGGCAAGATGCCGCTCCCACTATGTTCATTCATCATGAATGGATAAACCAAGATAAAAGTTAAAAATTGGTGGGAGTGGCTTCCAGCCACGAGGTGTACGCTCCATTTTCAATTCGCGGGATGCCTTGCTCTCGAGCGCAATCTGACATTTTAAAACCACTTCTTATCAATCTTGTTAAGCAGCAGCGCCGGGTAAAGCGCTGTGGGTTATCCATTAACCAATTGTCATCAATTCTCCGATCATACTTTTAGGAAACCCGAAACCTTATATAGCAGTCCATCACTCCAACCGGGGGATCCCCCGAACTTGATTTAGACTTGAAGCAGATGAAAATCTACGTATGTGTGAAACATGTCCCTGATTCAGCGGCAACGATTACCATCAAGGGAAAGAATCAGATTGATGAAAGTGTGACCTTCTTGCTCAACCCCTATGATGAACACGCTGTTGAAGAAGGTACCCGTCTCAAATCCCAGACAGAGGGCTCAGAAGTGGTGGCCGTGACTGTCAGTCAGGAAGCGGCCAGCAGTACCCTTCAATCCGCCCTGGCCATGGGAGCGGACCGGGCGATATTAATCAAAACCGATGAACGTCCCGACAGCATCCTCACGGCACGGGCCCTTAAAGCAGCTATCGAGCAGGACGGCAAACCGGATATTATTTTTGCCGGTAAAGAATCCATTGACAGCGAAGGCATGCAGACCCTGTTCAGGCTTGCAACTGCCCTGAATATGCCTGTTGCCACCAATGTGGTCGCTTTTTCAATAGACCGGAATAACGCGATCGTGGAGTGCGAACTGGATGCCGGTGTCAAGCAATTGCTGGAAATGCCGCTTCCGTGCGTTGTCGGGACCGGCAAGGGGTTGAACAAACCCAGGTATCCAACTTTTATGGATATCCGCAAAGCCAAGAAAAAAGAAATTAAACAAATCGAGCTGGATAGTTTGCCAATTGAAAAACCCACAGCGCATATGGCAATCTTGGAGTTGAAACCCGCTGTCGAGCAACGGTTACCCAAGGAACTCAAAGGGCCACCGGAAGAGGCTGTGCGGCAGTTGATTCAGGTGTTACGTGAAGAAGCAAAAGTATTTTAAAAATACCTTCACCGACATAATCGAAGGAGCGGACCGGTCATGTCATTTTCTTCAAGGTGCTATGATTCATGACCTGGTGATTGAGCGCCTGGCTTAATTCCTGTGTCTTCTAATTTTATGTGAGTGGTATGGTAGCTTAAATCCAATACACCACACTGAGAGCGCATCCAAATGGAAAAAATCGGGATTCTGATTGAACTAAAGGACGGCAACATTAAGAGGAGCAATTTCGGTGTGATCACCCTTGCTCGCCGGCAGGGGTGTGAACTGTTTGCGCTGATATTAAATGGTAACGCAGCGGCCTGCAAGGAGCAACTCCAGCAATATGGTGTCGGAAAAATAATTGATTTGACGTCCGCTGAAGGCACCATACAGTGGAATCCGGAAAAATGGGCCCGGGCGATCATCGCCGCCATGGACCACTTTGGCCTAACCACCCTGTGCGGGCTCACCAGCGCGCTGGGAAAAGACGTGCTGCCGCGGGTCGCTGGTTATCTCGATGCGCCCCTCGTTATGGATTGCATCGACTTAAATTTAGCTGACCGTACGGTCAAAAAATCCCAGTTTTCCGGCAAGACGATTGCCACGATTCAAGTCAGCGGAGACCATTTTATTTTCGGCATCCGTCCCAATGCCATCGAGGCCGAGCCCGAGCCATGTGAAGCCGAGGTGCTTCCCTATCAGACGGATGTTGAAAGCAAGGGCCTGCTGGTAAAGGAGATCAAGCAACAAGCCCACGGCGGCATCGACCTTACCGAAGCCGATATCATCATATCCGGTGGACGGGGTATGGAAAACCCGGAAAACTTTGAGATTCTTTTCGAGTGTGCGCGCGTCATGGGCGCGGCGGTGGGTGCCTCGAGGGTTGCGGTCGATGCCGGCTGGGTGCCGCACACGATGCAGGTGGGGCAAACCGGGGCTACCGTTAGCCCCAAAGTCTATATCGCCTGCGGCATATCCGGCTCTGTGCAACATTTCGCCGGCATGAAGACCTCGGGATTGATTATTGCCATCAATACGGATCCGGAAGCCAGCATTACCAAAAATTGTGATTATTACATTGTTGCGGATCTGTTTAAAATTGTTCCCGTACTGACCCGTCAGCTAAAATTGATTGCCGTTGAGAACCAATAGGCCTGACCCAAACAGAAATGAGCATTTATTACACCATTAAATCTATTTTAATCGTGCTCGGGCTTCTGGGAAGTTTCGGGTTTTTTTTTATCCGTTCTCGCCGCTTAATTCGGTTGATGACCCGCGTGGAAGGTTCACACCCAATTCCGTCAGACCGTTTGCCCGAACGCTTAAAGATTTTCCTTACAGAAGTTCTGCTGCAATCCAGAGTGCGTGAAAAGCGATTTCCGGGTTTGGCGCATACGTTTATTTTCTTGGGCTTTATCGTCATACTCCCGCATACGATTGAATTGATGATCGCCGGTATCTTTCCCGGTTTCAGTTTCGCGCGCTTTGTTCCTGCCATATACGGATATTATGCCGTTCTGGCAGACATCCTGGCCTTGCTGGTCCTGGTCGGGCTGGCCTATTGTGTCTTGCGGCGGCTCATCTTCAAACCCAAATATTTAACCGATGGTTTGGACTCCCGGCTGATTATTTTATTGACGACACTGATCATCGTCAGCTTTTTTTCAGTCAACGCTTTTCGAATTGCCTTCCACCCGGAAACGCTGCAGGGTCTTCACGGCGACTATGTGATATCGTTTCCTATCGCGACACTTTTGGGGCTGGAATATTTGCCCCGGCAGGGATTGTTTTTCGGGCTGGAGGCCTCCTACTGGATTCATCTGGCGGTCATTTTATATTTTCTGGTCTATATTCCCGGATCCAAACATCTTCATATCCTGGCGGCCGTCCCGAATGTCATTCTGGCGCCTTTGGACACCCCTAAAGCAATGCTGAAAAGCGATTTAGAGGACGAGGATATTGAAACTTTTGGCCTGGGAAAAGTGAGTGAATTAAACTGGCAAAACGTATTGAACCTTTACGCCTGCACTGAATGCGGCCGTTGTGAAGAACAATGCCCGGCCGATTTGACCGGCAAGCCGCTATCTCCCAAAGCCGTCGTGGTGGATTTGAAAGATGATCTGATCGGCCAGCTGGCCGAAAACGAAAATCCTATCGAACCGATCGTTCGCGAGGGGTCGCCGATTAGCGAAGACGTCATTTGGTCCTGCACGACCTGCAGAGCCTGTGAAAGTATTTGCCCCCTTCACATTCAGCATCTGGATTTCATCCTGGAAATGCGCAAAAGCCTGGTGCTGATGGAATCCCGCTTTCCGGAAGAATTGCAGGAAACTTTCAACAACCTGGAATACCAGTTCAATCCCTGGGGCTTTGCCGCGGAGACCCGCTCCGAGTGGTGCCGGGGATTGGACGTTGCCTTGATGAGCGATCATCCGGAAGCCAAAATCCTCTACTTTGTCGGGTGCGCGGGTTCTTTTGACGAAAGGGGCAAGGTCGTCGCCCGGGCCATTGTCAATCTATTAAAAAAGGCGGACGTTGATTTTGCCATTCTCGGCCCGGAGGAGCGCTGCACCGGCGATGCCGCCCGGCGGGCCGGCAATGAATACCTGGCCCAGGAGTTGATACAGGCGAATCTGGAGACCCTCGGCAGGTACAGGCCCGCCAAGATCCTGACCGGCTGTCCCCATTGTTACAACACCCTCAAACATGAATATCCTCAATTCGGTCCGATGCCGGAAGTCGTTCACCATACGGAATTTTTTGCAAATCTGATTCAAAATGGAATATTGAGGCCGAAGGCAAGCCCGGAAGCCACCGTGACCGTGCATGACTCTTGTTATCTGTGTCGCTGGAATGATATGATTGATGCGCCCCGAAAAATTCTGGGCACCATTGACGGTCTGCAGGTCCGCGAAATGGAGCGCAGCGGCCGCAAGGGGCTGTGTTGCGGTGCGGGCGGGTCCAGAATGTTTATGGAAGAAAAGATCGGCAAGCGCATCAATATCGAGCGGGTTGAAGAAGTGACGACCACCAAAGCTGACACCCTGGTGGCGGCATGTCCTTTTTGCAATACCATGCTCAATGACGGTGTCAAAGAAACCGCATCCACCATCGCGGTTAAGGATATCGCCGAGATTCTCGATCAGGCAACTGATTCGTCTTAACTTTGGAAGCTCATTTAACCCACATATATAACGCTCAAACTAAGTCCCTAAATTGAGCGCTTGTCGAGGTTGCCGCAGCTACACGGCAGAAGCCGTTCCGTTATAGTTGCCTATACGGGACGGCATCTAGCACAGTAGATGTGGTAAGATCGGCAAGCCCACAGGGTTTCAAAATAAAAATATCTAAATCGACAGAATTCCATTTAGATAAAAATGGGTCCTATTTTTATGTTGAAACGCTCAATTTAGGCGGAGGTGAAGATGGCTGCCAAAATGGACGCACTGGTAAAGTCAAAGTCCGAACCGGGGCTGTGGCTGGAGAAAGTGCCCGTTCCGGAATTCGGTATCAACGATGTGCTCGTGAAGATCCACAAAACCGCCATTTGCGGGACGGATGTGCACATTTATAACTGGAACGACTGGGCCCAAAAGACCATTCCGGTACCCATGGCGGTCGGGCACGAGTTTGTCGGCCGAATCGCGGAGATCGGCGCCAATGTCCGTGATTTTAAACCCGGTGACCTGGTATCCGGCGAGGGGCACCTGGTTTGCGGCCGTTGCCGTAATTGCCTGGCCGGCCGCCGCCACCTGTGCATGCGCACCAGCGGTGTCGGGGTCAATCGCCCCGGCGCCTATGCTGAGTATTTAAGCATCCCGGTCACCAATATCTGGTATTGCGATCCCAATATCCCGATGGACATTCTCACCTGTTTTGATCCGCTGGGCAATGCCACGCACACCGCGCTCTCATTTGATGTCCTCGGTGAAGATGTGCTCATTACCGGCGCCGGGCCCATCGGTTGCATGGCTGCTGCAATTGCCAAACATGCCGGCGCCCGTTACGTTGTCGTAACGGATGTGATTCCCTACCGTTTGAACCTGGCCAAAAAAATGGGCGCCACCCTGGCACTGGATGTGCGCACGCAAAAGATCGAAGATGCGCAGACGAAACTGGGCATGAAAGAAGGCTTTGATGTCGGCCTTGAGATGTCAGGCAATCCGGACGCATTGCGATCGATGCTGGCCAACATGTGCCACGGGGCTAAAATTGCCATTCTGGGGATTTTGCCCGCGGATACCGCCATTGACTGGGATCTGGTCATTTTCAACGGCCTGACCTTAAAAGGGATTTACGGCCGTGAGATGTATGAAACCTGGTATAAAATGACCGCCATGATCCAGACCGATCTGGATATCAGCCCGGTGGTCACCCATCGCTTTGATTATACCGAATATGAAAAAGCGTTTAAGATTATGCGATCGGGAAAATCCGGTAAGGTCATTCTAAACTGGTCCGAGTCCGGCGATTAAGAGCCATTTAAAAATCCTCCTTCAGGTCGGTTTGCCCGTTTTGAGAAGCGCTAAACTTGCTGCGCTGAATTTGAAAAACTCGGACTAGCGTCCTCAAACAATTTCAAATTCTGTGCTCCCCTTTGCTAAGCGCTTCTAACAAAACGGTCAAAATTAACCTTTCAGGAGATTTTGAAAAGATTTCCTGTGCGATCTATAATGCTTTAGTCGTTAAGAGATTTTTCTATTTTGAAAATCAAAGACAAAAGCATAGCGACATCAACACCAAAAAGTTTAGGCATTTTAAGCACTTTTGCATTTTACCCCGACGTAAAATTTGATAAGCCGCTAATATTACAAAAGCATTTAAGAGGAGTAGAACATGTATGGTAAAATAAAAGACAATCTGATCAAAGAGCTGGCCCATATTCGTGACAACGGCCTTTATAAAGACGAACGCGTTCTGGCAGGGCGGCAGGGCGCTCAGGTGCGGCTGGCCGATGGCCGGCAGGTGATCAACCTGTGCGCCAATAATTACTTAGGCCTGTCCGGCACTCAGGATCTGGTGGATGCTTCCAAAGAGGGCCTGGAGCAATGGGGCTATGGTTTATCTTCGGTGCGCTTTATCTGCGGCACCCAGCAGCTGCACAAGCAACTCGAGCAGAAAGTATCCGAATTTCTGGGCACCGATGACACCATTCTGTATTCTTCCTGTTTTGATGCCAATACCGGCCTTTTTGAAACCTTGCTGGGCGCCGAGGATGCGGTCATTTCCGATGAGCTCAACCACGCAAGCATCATTGACGGCATCCGGCTGTGCAAGGCGGCCCGCTATCGTTACAAAAACAACGACATGACCGATCTGGAGGCCAAGCTCAAGGAAGCTCAGGACGCCCGCTTCCGCCTGGTCGCCACCGACGGGTCCTTTTCGATGGACGGTATCGTTGCTAATTTAAAAGGCATCTGTGATCTGACCGACCGCTACGATGCCCTGGTCATGGTGGACGATTCGCACTCGACCGGCTTTATCGGAAAAACAGGCCGCGGAACGCCCGAATACCATGGCGTCACGGAGCGGGTCGATATCATTACCTCCACCTTCGGCAAGGCGCTGGGCGGGGCATCGGGCGGATTTACCTCCGGGCGCAAAGAAATA
Organism: Desulfobacterales bacterium; assembly: GCA_050116835.1. GTDB lineage: Bacteria > Desulfobacterota > Desulfobacteria > Desulfobacterales > JAHEIW01 > JAHEIW01. The sequence goes on along the minus strand of JASFNW010000059.1, from coordinate 7,106 downwards.
ATCGATATGCTGCGGCAGCGCTCACGGCCCTACCTTTTTTCCAACACCCTGGCGCCCGGCGTGGCCGCCGCGGTGTTCAAAGCCCTTGAAACCCTGAGCGCCTCAACCGAATTGCGGGATCGGCTGGAGCGCAACACCACGTATTTTCGTGAGGGTATGTCCAAAGCCGGATTCAAGATTAATCCGGGAGACCATCCGATTGTGCCGATTATGCTGGGGGATGCCAAAGTGGCGGTTGAAATGGCCGATGCCATGCTGGATGAGGGAGTATACGTGATCGCTTTTTCGTATCCGGTGGTGCCACAAGGCAAGGCGCGCATCCGGGTGCAAATATCAGCAGCTTTGACAACGGATGAGCTCGATACGGCCATTGCGGCCTTCACCAAAATAGGCAAAAAGCTATCCGTTATTTAAAGTGGTTGTTAAGCCGCTTTTTTTTCTGCAATTGTCGGCAACACTTCTGAATATCTGGCTCTGCCCGGACGGCAAGCAAGAGAGGAGGAACCAAAATGAAAATTACCCAGGTGCGAGCCACCCCGGTCAACATCCCCCTTGAGGCGCCTTTTTACTGGTCGGTGGGAACTTATCCGGGTACTTCGAAGGCGATCATTGAAGTTGAAACCGATGAAGGGATTGTCGGGCTTGGTGAGTCGCCGTCAGCAGACTGTGCCAAGGTGATCAACAACGAGATGGGGCCCCCTTTAATCGGCTGTGATCCCATCGATATCGCCGGCTGTGAGATGCGATGCTTGCCGGAATGGTGTGTGGTTCAGAATACAGATGATGCTTCGGTGGTCAAGGCATTCGGCGGCATCGAGATTGCACTCTGGGATATACGGGGCAAAGCATGGAATCAACCGCTGTACGAATTGCTCGGCGGCGCCGTACGCAAAAAAATTCCATTTACCGAATACTTTGCTTTCAGGGTGGAAAAGGCTGGACGGGGCGGAGAACTGACGCCTGAGGCAGTTGCCGACTATTGTGTTAAAATGCAGGCAGAGCATGGATCCACCATGTTTGAAGGCAAGTTAAGCCTTGGTGATCCTCACCTTGAGATCGCAACGGTTAAATGCCTGCGCGAAAGGCTCGGTGCCAAAGCGATGATCCGGCTCGATTCGAACATGTCGTGGTCATTGTCCGCTGCCCGCCAGATTTTGCGTGAAATCGAGCCCTATAACATTCGAAACTACGAAGACCCCGTGGCCACCTTTGAAGAAATGGCGGCTCTGCGCCGGCACTCGAGCATTCCCTTTTCCTCCCATGTACCCGACATCCGACGGGCTGTGGCCTTGGGGGTCCCGGATGCATTTGTCACCAATTTCGCCGTGCTGGGCGGCATCAATCGGGCGATTCGATTCATCGGAGCCTGTGAGGCCATGGGTATCGGTTTCTGGTGTTACAGCGGTGACGCGGGGATATGTACGGCGGCCTATTTGCATGTAACCGCCGCCATGCAATCGATACACGAACCCAGCCAATCGTTAAAGCGTTGGCAAATCGGCGATGTCATCCAGGGGGGTCCTTTTAAACCGCAAAACAATGTGGTGGACGTGCCGGAAGGTCCCGGCCTCGGTGTGGTGCTGGATCGGGATGCCTTCAATCACTGGCATCAGGATTACCGCGAAAATGGCCCGATGGATCATTACTATAATCCGGAAAATCCCGGAACCTTTCGGCGCCTGCCGCTAGACTAGCGATAATTTGGATCTGATTAACTAATTTAAGGGTCGGGGCGTTTTCCCGATCGAGGCGCTCCATGAATAATCACTCGCGAGATCCGCACAAACTCGTATGTAAGGGCTCGTAGAAAAAAAACAGCAAAAAGGCATTATAATAAAAGATAGGTAAAAACTTGAACGTGACAGCTATATGCAGCACCTTGCCGATCCCTGTTTTTTTACAACGATCCCTAATGCACTCAGACAGTGTGCGGTATTCGCGAGCGATCATTCATTCCGCTCTCCGCAAGGGCTTCAATGAGAAACGCCCGACCCCTCAACTCATTTGGCCACAAAACGCCAAAATAGCAGTCCAAGCGGAAAATGGGAGGGATCATGAAACTGCGCTGGAAACACTTCCTGGTTCTATTAGCTGCCAGTCTGGTTCCCTTGCTGGCAGTTACCTGGATTACCTACAACGCCTCCCGGCGTTTGGGAAATACCATTTCCGAGAGAGCTCAAAGTACGCTTACCGATACCGTCCGGCAGGAAATGGTGCGCGCAGCTCGCAGTTACGCCACGCTCAGCCTTCTGGGTGGATTTGCTTCCGAGCAGTGCGTTAAGCGGCTGGCTGCCCGGGCCGAGCTTGCTATGGCCCTGCCACCGCCGCCGAAAACCCGGCTGTACTATGCCACCGATTTTGACGATCCACGTTCAGCTCCCGAGGATATGGCGCTCTCGGAGAATCATCCGATCCAATTCAGAGGCAGCGTGGTCTCCTTTAAGCATATCAGCCGCGAACACCCCAGTTTTCTTTTGGCCCCGGGTACGAACAAGGCGGGCGTAGCAGATGACATTGCCCGTTTCACGCGTTTGAGCGCCACCTTAAAAAGCATCAGCAAAGAATATGGAGAGGGGCTTATCTGGTTATATGCCAGCCTGGAGAGCGGGGTACATATTTCATACCCGGGTCACGGCGGATATCCTGCAGGCTACGATCCCCGGAAGCGCTCCTGGTATGAGAACGCAAAAAAATCAATGGCCCTTACCTGGCTCACGATTGTAGATGCCACCACCCGTCAGCTCACCTTGACCGTTTCCATGCCGTTTAAACACCCGGACGGATCATTTGCCGGCGTCGCCGCTATGGATATCAAGGTCGCCTATGCCCTCCTGGAAAATACAACGACCTCACGCTGGTCCCGGGCGATGTCATCTTTTATCATCGGTACGGAACAAAGTTCTACATCAGAAGGAAGAAAAATTTGGGTGCTTTCCACGAAGCAGCAAACCGCTCCACCCGTTTCGAAGTCAGAAGACGAACTATCCGGCCAGAGCCCGGAAATCGAGAAATTGTTCAATCGTATCAAAAATAATAAATTCGGATACCTCGACATGCCGTACAAAGGTGTAGATTCAATCTGGGCTTATGCCGCTATGATTGCGAACCAGTATTTTGTGATTGTCGTACCCAAATCGGAGATCATGACCTTGCCTGAAGAAGTTGGGCAGATGTTTGTTGAATATTCAAAAGACCAAACGACCATCACCGGGATCGCCGTCGTGCTGGCCTTATTTCTAGCGGGTATCGTGGCCTTTTTCACCTCGCGCATCAGCACGGGCCATATTCTGACCATCATCGAGGCCTGGAAACGGCTGGCGAAAGGCGACTTTTCGGTAAGACTCCAAGCTCGCATGAAAGATGAACGCGCCCAACTGATCCACGCGTTCAACGAGATCGTTCCCAAGATCGAGGAACACATGCGCATGAGCTACGCCCTGGGGCTTGCCCAGGAGGTGCAACAGAGTCTTTTGCCGCAAAGCGATCCTTCGCTTGCAGGGTTCGATATTGCGGGTGCGAGCATATATTGTGATGAAACGGGCGGCGATTATTACGATTTTATCGAAACCAAACGAGGCGGTCAGAACGGTCTGGCCGTAGTCGTCGGGGATGTATCGGGACACGGTGTATCCTCCGCCCTGCTCATGGCCACGGCGCGGGCCCTGATTATGCTGCGGGCTTCCATGCCCGGTGAAGCAGCCGGCATTATCAGCGACGTCAACCGGCACCTGAGTCTGGACACTGCCAAAACCGGGAATTTCATGACCTTTTTTTACTCCGAACTCACCGAGTGCGGAATGGAGATACGATGGGTTCGCGCGGGACATGATCCCGCTCTGGTCTACGATCCCTCCACGGACGCATTTGATGAACTCAAGGGCAAGGGTGTGCCACTCGGCTTTGACGATTCCATCGAATATGATTCTTTTCAGCGGCGCCTAAAACCCGGCCAGATTATTGTGATCGGAACAGACGGCATATGGGAGACGCACAATCAAGCCGGTGAGATGTTCGGCAAAGAAGCACTAAGAAAAATTATTCAGTGTAACCCTACGGCGAGTGCCCGGCAGATCGTGGACACCGTCACGGTGGCGCTCAAGCAATTCCGAGGCGATGAAGCGCCGGAGGACGATGTCACCCTGGTCGTGATCAAGGTCGACCGCTGATTACAGGCACCTGACCCCCAATTTCTTATAGCAGGTGCACCTATCGCAAGTTTTGACAGATCCGGTTTTTTTGAGTTCATCTTACTATATCGAAACCCTGATATTTACCCGGTATAAAAAGGTTTTTGGGTAATGACGAAAACCAACAACAAGCTGAGGCGTTTAGTTGGGCTGGCGGTCAAAGCATTCATCCTGGCGTCCATTGTGGCTGTTATCCTGCCGGTGCCGCATTACGCCCGTAGCCTCGGCGATGAGGAGTTTATTGTCTGGTTGGCGCGGTTGATATGGGTGTTGCTGCTTACCGTTGGTGTCGGTGTTGTGCTGATGCTGGTTGGCTTCCTGGCCCGAAAACTGCAAAACAAAGCACGAAAAACCGGGTGATGTTAGCCATAGCTTTCGATTACCCTAGTCCGAGCTGGCGCATGATTTTTTCTTCACGAGCCTTCTTATCCGTATGACTGACCTCAATAAATGACAGCGCATCTCCCGGGCAGGTATCGACACAGGGGGGAGCGGCAGGGCCTAACTGCTGATCGCGGCACAGGTCACATTTTCGCATGATGCCGTTTTTGCCGAATTGAGGCACTCCAAACGCACAGGCATCGGCACAAATACCGCAACCATTACAAATCGTTTCGTCGACGACGACCAAACCGTCTTCTGTGCTTTTAAAAATAGCATTTTCCGGGCAGGCAGCCGCACACGCCGGTTCGACACAATGCAGGCAGGCAAGTGAGAGAGAAGTGTTTTTTACGTTGGGGTATTCACCCTGCCATAGGTTCAGGACTCGACGATATTGAACCCCATAGCTCAGCTCGCGCCATGCTTTGCAGGCGATTTCACAGCCGTGACACTGGGTGCATTTCGCGGCATCAAAATCTATCAGGTATTCTTTTTCACTCGCTGGCCTCATGACGCCTCCCACTTCTCTACCTGAACCAGTGTCTGGCTGGTCATGGCCGTAACCAGCGGATCGTAGGCTTTCTGAGGGTCCACACAGTACATATTGTTCACATTCGCGCCCCCGTCCGCAAGGGGAAAATCTTCAACGTCCAGTTCCTGGCAACCCTGCCACCACCCGTGCAGGATCATGACCGTATCGGGCCGGATGCCGGGATATATTTTCGCTTTGACCCTCATCCACCCGTGGGGCGATTTTACAATCACCCAGTCGTTTGCTTCAATCCGGCGCACCGCAGCGGTTTCCGGGTGCATATGCAATACCGGATCAGGTTGAATTTCTCTCAAATGGGGCACATTGCGCTGCCATGACGCACTGAAGTTTTTCGACGTATGATAGTCAGAAAGAATCAATGGATATTTTTTCGTCGATTCGGGCGTGGCGCTAAGGCTTTCCGGCGGCTCCCGCCATTGCGGCAAGGGGGTGAATCCGGCTTCGTCAAAGGTGCTGTTGTACAGGGCCACCTTCCCCTGGGGAAGGTAGGGTGTCCGGTCTAAGCTCGCACTTCGTCGTTTAAAAACGTCATCGTATTTTTCATAGACCGGCGGCGCCGGGGGATACACAACTCCGGTCGGGTGCTGCCTGAGTTCCGTCATATCCATCCCCAATGGCTTGAGCTGGTCATCCATGGCCGCATTGATGTCGCCGTTCCAGAAATCGTCGCCATAGCCCATGGCATTGCCCAGGTCCAGAAAAAATTCGAAAATGGATTTGGACGGCCCCATGGGTTCGATGACCCGGTTGGTCGCCATCAGCCATCCGGGGACCATTTGGAACGGATGATCAACCTCGTAACTGGTGGCCACCGGCATGACGATATCGGCATAAGGCATATCTGCAGTGCGGGCCACATCGACGACCACGAAGAAGTCGAGCTTTTGTAATGCGGCCAACACGGTTTTGGTTCCCCGAGTGCTGACCGATGCCTGAGTGCCCGGGGCGATCACCGTTCGCACAGGATATGGTTTTTCCGTGAGCACGCTTTCCAGGATGCGGTAGTAGGCTGATGTGGGACCTTCCAGAAAAGGCTGAAACGCAACGGGGAACTCTGGACCCACCAGCTTGTTTATCAGATGCGGCGTATAGCGATCTCTCAACAGAATGTCTTTTGGCGCAGCTTTTGGAGGCAGGGTAAAAATATTGCCCCCCGGCCGGTCCAGGTGCCCGGTGATGGCCATCAGTATGGCAATGGCGCGAATAGCGTCGCTGGCAGAGGGGGTATGCTCAACGCCATTGCCCAGATCTATGGCGGCGCGTGGCGTTGTCGCGTAACGTCTGGCCACCTGTTCAATCAATGAAGCCGGTACGCCGCTGATATATTCAGCCCATTTAGGGTCATATTGATGCACGTGGGCCCGAAGCCGTTTGAATCCATAACACCACTTTTCGACAAAGCCATGGTCAATCAGGTCTTCTCCGATGACCACATTCAACATAGCCAGAGCTAAGGCTGCATCAGTGCCGGGACGCACGGGCACCCAGGTATCGGCCAGGCCGACATCGGGCTCGACCGAGGGCTTTATGGCAATGATTTTCGCATTGCGCTGTTTGGCGGCCATAAAGGCCTGTGCCGGTCGGGCAACCGGGCCCGAATAAATGGGTTGACGCCCCCAGTAGATGATTAGATCGCTTTGGCCGTAGTCCGGCCGCGGGAAATCACCCACGGTGTAGCAATAGACGAATTCACGCTGCATGTAGCAGATCCCGCTGTGGCCGTAGTTGGGACTGCCGTGGGCTGTCAGAAAACGGTGGAGATACTCGCTGTAGGATCGTTTGGCAGGAGACAGAATCGCTAGGGATTCGGCGCCGAAGGTTTTCTTTTGTTGTGTCAGCACTTCAGCAATGTGAGCGATGGCTGCGTCCCAGCTTATTTTTTCAAATTTGCCTTCCCCCTTCTTGCCGATGCGCTTGAGGGGATGGGTCAGCCGATCCGGCGAGTAGACCCACTGGGGGGCGGCATGGCCCTTGGCGCAGAGGGC
>JASFNW010000058.1:0-27417 GCA_050116835.1 Desulfobacterales bacterium | reverse complement strand
GCCGATATCAAAAAAGTGGCTGAAACGGTGCCGGGCAAAATCAGTCAGTCGGTTTCAAAGATGGCGCAGGTAAATAATATTTCGATCCTGGCCGGGCTGGCCGAAGCAGACCCTGAAGGCCGTACCTTTGCCAGCCATCTGGTTGCCACCGACCGGGGTTTGGCCGGCACATACCGCAAAGTTCATGTTGCCCCACCGGAAATTCAGGTGTACACGGCCGGAGATGCCATCCCGCTGTTTGACATCAATGGGTTCAAACTGGGAATCCAGCTTTGCTACGACGCGCACTTCCCCGAGCTTTCCACCCGAATGGCCACTGATGGTGCGGATGCGATTTTCATGCCCCACGCTTCTCCCCGGGGCACACCGGCTGAAAAATTGGATTCATGGATGCGCCATCTGTCCGCACGCGCTTTTGACAATGGTCTGTATGTGATTGCCTGCAACCAGACCGGAGACAATCAAAATGAGCTCAATTTCCCGGGCCTGGCGGTCGTACTGGACCCTGCCGGACACATCCTCAAAAAAGATATTGGCGGCAAAGAAAATCTGATCGTGGCAGATTTAAAAGCCGGGAACCTTGCCGAAATCAGAGGTCACCGCATGCGCTATTTTTTACCCAACCGCCGGCCGGATCTCTATTAGGGGCCGTCCCAATCCGTTGAAAGCAATCGACATCGGGTTCAATGGCATTTTCATCAAACCCATCCGCAAATCGTTAAACCCCTTCACAAAAGCCCTGGCACTAAGCACTAAGGTGCATTGAATGGCGCTACGATTTTATAGTCGTTGTTAAAAAAACGTTCCGCTTGCAGGACGTTTTTTTTATCGACAACACTTAGGTCGCCATTCCTTTTTTCGGAACATTATTATGACAAGCGGTATAAAATACGCTTAATGCCATAGGGGCTTCATTTTCTTTCCTGCCGGTTTGATTTAAGTCAATTTAGTTGTTTACCAAAATATGGTAAACATATTTAAAAAAACAAAATCAACCTTAGCATGCTTGTTCGTTGATTTTTTGCATTTCACACAGAACAACTCGAAAGGATCAAACATGAAAAAAGATAACCATTACAATTTTCCGATGCAGCCAAGCAAGGTGAAAGATTGGACCATCTGCGAATCGACCGCCCAGATGCTCGAAAAGTCTCAGAAAGACGGCGTTGAAACAGCGTTTGATCGGGCAGCAGCCATGAAGCCCTGCCCGATCGGTGCTGATTCTGCCTGCTGCAAACACTGCGCCATGGGACCGTGCCGTCTGAATTCCAAAGATCCTTACGGCAAAGTCGGGGTTTGCGGCGCAACTATTGATACGATTCAGGCGCGCAATTTTGCCCGCATGGTCGCTTGCGGCACCGCAGCGCACTCCAGTCATGGCAGATCGATGCTGAACCTTTTCAGGAATGTTGTCACCGGTCAGATCAAAGACTATGCCATCAAAAATGAGCGTAAGCTCGAAGAGGTCGCACAATCCATCGGAATAGAGACCGACGGTCGTGAGATCAAACAAATTGCGCTTGATTTGTGCGACGAACTCGAGCGAATCTTCAATCAGGTCGATGGCGAGATTCCGTTTGCCAGAAGGGTTCCGCCCAAAACCCTGGAGACCTGGCGCAAGCTGGATATCGTTCCACGAGGCGCGATGCTGGAAGTAATGGAGCTGCTGCAGCGCACGCATGCCGGAATGGACCAGGATTATGCGAATCTCACACGGCAGATCAGTCGCACCGCTCTGGTTGACGGCTGGGGCGGCTCAATGGTGGCGACCGAATTGTCCGATATTCTCTTTGGCACCCCGAGCCCGGTGGCAACCGAAGTGGACATGGGGTGCTTAAAAGAAGACCAGGTTAATATTATCGTTCATGGTCACGAACCTTATCTGCTGGAGGCCATGGTTGAATCGGTTAACGACCCCACTTTGGTCAGCGCAGCCACAGAGGCCGGCGCCAAGGGCATCAATCTGGTTGGGATGTGTTGTTCGGGATTGGAGATGCTCTCACGTCATGGTCTGCCGCACGCCGGCAATTTCATGTCGACCGAAGCGGTCATGGTTACCGGCGCGGTGGATGCCTTTGCTGTCGATGTGCAATGCATCCAGCAGGGGCTTGCCAAGGTTGCGGAATGCTACGGGACCAAATTATTTACCACCAACCCCAGTTGCCGCATCGAAGGCGTTGACCATATTGAATTCGATGAGCACCAACCGCACACCTGTACTGATGCGATCGTCGAGTGGGCCATTGCCCGCTTTAAAAATAGATCGGTCAAAATTGATATCCCACACCACAAAAGTGTGGGCATCCATGGTTTTTCACATGAATACATCAATTATATGCTGGGCGGCACCTTCCGTGCATCCTATGCCCCCTTGAATGATAATATTATCAATGGCCGCATTCGCGGCGTGGCCGGTGTGGTCGGGTGTGTCAACCCGCGCGTCAAACAGGATTGGGTGCACGTGGAGCTTGTAAAGGAGTTGATCAAAAACGATGTGCTCGTCGTTCAAACCGGCTGCTCCCAGATCTCACTGACCAAGGCCGGCTTGTGCACACCCGAAGCAGCCCATCTGGCCGGCCCGGGGCTCAAAGAGGTCTGTGAGACTGTTGGCATGCCGCCAGTTCTGGGCTGCGGTGCCTGCGTGGACAACAGCCGCATCTTGATCGCCTGCGCTGAAATGGTTCGCGTCGGTGGTTTGGGCGACAGCATTGCAGATCTTCCGGTCGCCGGAGCGGCCCCGGAGTGGTACAGCGAAAAAGCGCTTGCCATCGGTCATTATTTTGTCGCTTCAGGTGTTTATACGGTTTTCGGGGTGACCTATCCCATTATCAAGGCAACCCGGTTTTACAAGCATATTTTTGAAGACCTTGAAAATCAGGGAATGGGCAAGTGGGGTTTTACAAAGGACCCATACGAGATGGCCCGTCTGATGATTGAACACATTGATAAAAAAAGACGGCAGCTGGGCATCGATAAAACCAGAGAGCGCATTCTGGTCGACATGGCCGACAGGCGCCAGTTGCAAGCCCATTAGAAGTAATTTAAAAACTCACCGCAAGGCGCGTCCATGGCGGTGGATGTCGACGCATATTTTTAGCCGCTCGCATCGGCAAGTGTCCAATGGCGATCTGCCCGTTAGAGAGGTTCGATGAACACCCGCAGCCCGCCCCCGCAGACATCCCCGCCCTTGGTGCCTAAATCATCGGTGAGGTCTATCTCGATAATCTCGGGCTGTTGGGTGACCAGAGTGCTGCGCAGGGCCGCACTGCGCACCTGATTTTCACCGCATCCGCCCCCAACAGTTCCATAGGTGGCACCATCCACACAGATAATCATCTTGGCGCCCACCTCTCTGGGGGTAGAGCCTGTTGTTTCGATGATCGTTGCCAGGCAAACGGTGATGTTCTGTTCTCTGAGTTCCGAAATTTTTTTAAAGATTTCCAAATCCGTCATCATTCGATTCCTATGGTCTTCCGAATTGCACGCGCCTGCAGCGGGCCTTTTCTACGAACACACACCAGCTCGGAGACAACCGACAGAGCAATTTCTTCGGGGGATTCAGCGCCGATGGGCAGACCGATGGGGGTGAAAACATCTTTTAGCCTTGTCCGAGATATCCCTTTTTCCGCCAGGATCTCCAGCACAAAACGCACCCTTCGGCGGCTTCCGATCAGGCCCACATAGGCCGTCTCCTTTTTTAAAATTTCCATTAAACAGTCCACATCGTGCTCGTGGCCCCGGGTAATGACGACGACATATGAGGCGGGTCCAAAGGTCATGCCGCGCAGCGCAACAGTGAAGTCTTCGGCGATGATGGTGCAGCCCGGAAAACGCGTCCGGTTGGCAAAGTCAGAACGATCATCGATGACCGTCACCTGAAAGCCCAGTTTTTGTGAAAATTGGGTCAACGGCAGGGCAATGTGACCGGCACCGCAGATAACCAATTGCGTATCGGCGGAAAGGATATTCAGAAAGACGCTGCAGCCGGCTTCAATTTCAACAACCGTACTCTTATTCTCTTTGAGCGCCTGTTGCGCCAAGCGGCGCAGGCTGGCATCCAGCTGCGCAGACCCGAAAGAGCCCTCTATGGCTTTATCAAAGCGGACAATCGCTTTTCGACCGGTATGAACATCAGATCGGTTTGAATCCAGGATCGTCGCCAGACAAAAGCTTTCTTGCTTTTCTAGAAGTTCGACAATGCGCGCATATATATCCATGAGTTCACCGAAGTGCGTCTAAGCCGTTATTTTTACCGGACGTAAATATTAGCCGTTATGTCGATAATAGCGCACAGAATCCGTCGAGTAAATAGCCAGAGCAGTCCAGATGAGCGCAAAAGTCACCACCTGAGCTTTTGCAAAAGGTTCACGAAATAAAAATACGGCCAGAAAAAACATACAGCTGGGAGCAATGTACTGCAGCAGTCCAATGGTTGACAGATACAGTCGCCGGGCACCCAGCGTAAAAAACAGCAGCGGCAGTGCCGTCACCACCGAACAGCCCATCAGCATCAGATCCAATTTCAAACTGACACGAAAAATGGAGCCCTCGCCCAGGCGATCCAGATAATAAAGATATAGTAGAGCCGGAATTGAGAGCAGCAGGGTTTCCATGGTCAAGCCCACCAGAGCGCCGACCGGAGCCACCTTGCGGATCAGGCCATACAGTCCGAATGATGCCGCCAGCGCCAAGGCAATCCAGGGAAACTGACCATAGTACAGGGTAAGGTATAAAACGCCGGCGGTGGCCAAAACCACCGCCAGAATCTGTGGCGGACGCAGTCTTTCTTTCAGAAAAACCATCCCCAGCACGACGTTGACCAGGGGATTGATATAATACCCCAGGCTGGCCTGCAAAAGGTGATCCGAGTTCACCGCCCAGATATACAGCAGCCAGTTTCCGCCCACAATCAGAGCCGTAGATGTAAGGATGAGCAATGTGCGCAGGTTTTTGAAAGCCCGGATAAATTCCCGCCAGCGCCGCATGAGGATAATCAGCGGCACCAGCAAAAAAAACGACCAGACGATGCGGTGTAAAATGATCTCCGGGGCCGGAACCGAACGCAGGGCCTTCCAGTAGATCGGGCTGATCCCCCAGATCGAAAAGGCCGAGACAGCAAAGATAACTCCCCACAGGGTATCTGTATCGGATCGGGTTGTTTGGGATTTGTTTGATTTCAATTGGTGGAAACCATCGGCTCGACGCGATTGGAAATTCGGTTCGCGCGGCATCCAATTCGTTGTGCAGCACCATACGCTAGCGCCTTGCCGGCGTCAATCAGGTTTTTCGTTCGTTTAAAAGAGATTTGACATTAAAATTTGAATCTCCTATTTATCGGATGTAAATAGACGCCGTCGACCATCGACTTAAAAGGATAGGCCCACCACGAAAGCACGAAAGACTAAAAACACGAAAAAAAACTTTTTATTTCGTGCTTTATAAATTTCGTGTTTTCGTGGTTAAAATTGTTAACCCCCAAAATATATAAACTTCTTTTTTGTATTCTATGTAAAGGAGAAACAAATGATGGAAACAAAGATCACCCGTATGCTGGGAATTCAATATCCGATTGTCGGTGGTACCATGATGTGGATCAGCAATGCCGATTTTGTGGCTGCCATCTCCAACGCGGGAGGCTTGGGTGTTCTCGCTTCGGCCATGTACGATTCCCGGGAAGCATTTGCCGATGCGATCGACCGCATCAAAGCGTTGACCGACAAACCCTTTGCCGTCAACATCAATCTATTTCCCGCCATGCGCCAGGTGGACAATGAAGTCTACATGTCGGTTTTGGAAGAAAAGGCAGTTAACATCGTCGAGACATCCGGCCACTCTGCACCGGAGGAGCTCTGCCGGCGCTTCAAGCAGGCCGGTATGACATGGATCCACAAGTGTGTGGGGGTGCGCTACGCCCTCAAAGTGCAGGAAATGGGAGCCGATATCGTGACGGTGGTGGGCTACGAAAACGGCGGCGCTACCGGCAAATTGGATATCGGAACCCTTGTCCTGGTACCGGTGGTGGTGGACGCGGTTCGGATACCGGTCATCGGCGGAGGTGGTGTCTCTGATGGCCGCAGTCTCATGGCCGTTCTTTCGCTGGGGGCTGAAGCCGCTATCATGGGCACGCGTTTGCTGGTTACAGAGGAGTGCCCTATTCACGAAAATCTCAAAAATGCTCTGATCGGCGCCAGTGAGCTGGACACCACTTTGATCATGCGCTCCTTGAATGCAACCCACCGGGTCTGGCGTAATCCCGCTGCGGATAATTGCACAAACCTGGAAGCCTGCGGCGCGGATTTCCCCGAGATCATGCAAGTGGTGTCGGGCCAGCGCGCCAAGAAGATGTACGACGAAGGCGATCTTTCTGAGGGGATTTTAGCATGCGGCCAGGGCATTTGCTTTGCCAGAGAGATTGTGCCCGTCAAAACGCTTTTCGAGCGCATGATGAACCAGGCGGATGAAATCAGAAATAAACTGCATGCCGCCTGAATCCAGAGGTTTTAGAAAAGAAGTCTGACGCAGAGCCGCTAAGGCACAAAGCATTCGTGTGCAAAAATCAAAAACCGATAGAATTCTTTAAAATGAATAATATCCCTTATATTTTTAATTTGAGTCGATTAATTTAGGTAAAGGATGATCATGAAGAAAACATCCAATTTTAAGGTGGAAACCGAAGGTCATATTGCCTGGTTGACTTTAAATCGCCCCGCAAAACGCAATTCCATGGGGCTGTCCTTTTTTGAGGAAATCGAAGATTGCTTCGCTAAATTCGACGGCGACCCCAACGTTCGCGTGGTGATTGTAAAAGCCGAAGGTAAAAGCTTTTCGGCTGGCACCGATCTTCAAGAAGCCGCTACATTGCTGGGCCAGGGAACGGCCGATGGCCGCGAGCGTATGCGAAAGGACATAACGGCCCTGCAACGCGCTTTCACCACAATCGAGTGCTGCCGCAAGCCGGTCATCGCCGCCATCCACAGCCATTGCATCGGCGGCGCCGTTGATATGATCTGCGCCTGTGACATTCGTTTAGCGACTGCCGACGCGATATTCAGCATTCGGGAGACGCGCTTGGGCATTATTGCAGATGTGGGTACTCTGCAACGGTTGCCGCATATCATCGGTCAGGGCTGGTTTCGGGAACTGGCATTAACCGGACGGGATTTTAGCGGACGGGAAGCATTTCAAATTGGGCTGGTGACGCGCATTTGCGATAACCGTCCAACTCTGTATGAAGAAGCTAAACAGCTGGCCGCTCAAATTGCCGCCTGCCCACCGCTGACCGTTCAGGGAACCAAGGAGGTCATAAATTACAGCCGAGACAACGGCATAGAGGCCGGTCTGCGGTATGTGGCCCAAAAAAATGCGGCTGCGCTGCCATCCGAAGATCTGATGGAAGCAGTCGCGGCCTTTATGGAGAAAAGAGAACCGCAATTCAAGGGCAAATAAATTCTGCGCTAATGCGCAGAATTGATTTAACGTTAATCGTTATTGGTTATTCGTTATTAGAAAAGACTGCGTTACAAACCATGACAGTGATATCTGTTATTCTTCCTGAATACCAGATAACTTAGAAACATAAAGAGATACATAACATGTCCCCAAAAAAGCTTGGTGCCTTAAATGGAATTACTGTAGTTGACCTGTCCCGCCTCTTGCCGGGGCCCTATTGCTCCATGATACTGGCAGACCACGGTGCCCGGGTGATCTCGATCGAAAGCCGCCAATTCATTGCCGACGGTCTATTTTTCAATACGATTAATCGCAATAAAGAACACATGACGCTCAACCTCAAAACCGCTGAAGGCAAAAAGATCTTTTTTCAATTGATTGAAAAGGCGGACGTGATGCTGGAAGGCTTCAGACCGGGCGTCGTCAAACGTCTGGGAGTTGACTATGAACGAATTCGCCAAATAAATCCCAAAATCGTTTACTGCTCGATTAGCGGCTATGGCCAAACCGGACGTTTTGTTGATCGCGTCGGGCATGATGTCAACTATCTGAGCGTAGCCGGCGTGCTGAATCTGATTGGCGAACCGGATCGTCCGCCATCAATTCCGGGCATTCAGATCGCCGACATCGCCGGTGGGGCCATGAACGCAGCCATCGGTATTTTGCTGGCGCTTTTTGCCCGAGAAAAGAGCGGTAAGGGTCAGTATATCGATATCTCCATGACAGACGGTATGGTGGGATTTTTGCCGGCGGTCCTTTTTTTTCAACAGCTCACCGGCCAGGACCCCCGGCGTGGAGATACGATGCTGTCTCACCGCTATGCATGTTACAATACCTATGAAACTGCCGACGGCCGCTATATATCCATCGGCGCTGTGGAGAACCGATTCTGGAGGAGGCTATGCGATCATTTTGGAGTTCCCGAATACGCGGCGCTGCAATACGATGACACCCGTCGCACAGAAATTTTGGACTTCATGCGGACTGCATTCAAGCAAAAAACGCTTAAAGAGTGGGATAGCGAGCTGGCGCATCTTGAAATATGCTGGGGTCGGATCCAGACCTTTTCGGAAATGCTGGATGATCCCCTCTTCCGGGAAAGGGAAATGATATTAGAATTGAAGGGAAAGGCCGGACAAAAACAGGCGGCAATCGGCGTGCCCGTCAAGCTGAGCGAAACACCGGGGTCTGTGCGAAGTGTCGCCCCGGATTTTGGCGAAAACACGGCTTCGATATTGAAAGAACTGGGCTATTCTGAAAAACAAATTAAGCAGTTCGCTGAAACGGAAGTCATTTAACGGCACATCTGGTGAGAAGAAAAATAAAAAGCGAATAACAAATAACTCGCCTTTAGACCGTTGACTTCAGAGTGGCCAGTTCCAGCTGGTCGCCGGCATCTTCGGCGCGATCGGAAACTTCCACGATCGAATCCAGACAAAGCTTCAAATGGCTCTGGTACGCAAAATCCAGCTCGGAGTTGAAGATTTCCTTGGTCAGATCCCACTCAAGTTTATCCACCCGCGATTCCTGAATGCCGATTTCTCTGGTGTGATCCCGGACCGTTTCAATACTGCAATCGCCCTTTAAATAGCACATCACCGCCAGCTTCAAGGAATCGATGATGCCAAGGGATTCTTTGCTGACATTCAGAAAATGAGGCTTCAATTCGTCGGCGATCAACGGGCGCTGGTTGAGGAAAAAGTCACTGCAGGCTTCGGCGGCATTGCCGACCTTGTCAATGCTTTCAACGAGTTTATACACATCTTCCCTCAGAAGCGGTAAATAGGCGCCGCGATAAAGTTTGTCGCGAATTTCGTAACGAACGATATCGGCCTCTGATTCATTGTTGCGGGTCTTGCGCGCCCAGACTTTGGCCTCACTGATATTGCCGTCGAGATAGTATTGAATGGTTTGCAGACAACCCTTTATGGTCTCCTCAGTCATATCCAGGTGTTTTAAAATAAGTTCAATAACCTTTTTTTCCTTTTTAAATAAAATCATGGGCTCTCCTTAGATTCATGTGCGCGAGGCTCAAGCAAAATTTGCGCCGAATCGAGTATGGGGTATTTCCCCGGATCTAACCACCATTTCGTTAAATGTGTGTTAGCAACGAAACTCAGTCCAAGATAATGACCATCAATTTAAAAATTAGATAGGCCGCCGCCGCCGCCAGCGTAGGTGTCAGCAACCATCCCGATAGGATGGTGAAGACCATCTTCGTGCTGATGGCTTTAGCCCCTTTTACAAGACCGACACCGACCACTGCCCCCACGATAGCAGATGAAGTCGACACCGGAATTCCAATCATTGAGAATACATGCATCCCGAATGCCGCTGAGATCTGGGCGATAAAAGCAGCCGGAATATCCAGACGGGTAATACCGGTTCCGACGGCATGCGCAACTTTCTTGCCGTAGGTTGCCGCGCCGACTGCGATGCTCAAACCGCCGATGAGAAGTAACAGTTTGGGGTGGAAAACCCCCAGATTGGCAATCGGACCGACTGCAGTCCCAGCATGATTGGCCCCTAAGGCATAGGCCGCGTAGCAGGCGGATAGAATGGCCAGGCGCCCCATGGTATGCTGCATCAACAATGATCGCGATTGAAATTTTTTGAGAACAAAATTCGCCACATGCATCAGGCTAAATGCAAGTACCATTACCAGCAGTGGGCAAAGAAGCCAGCTTTCGCCGATGGCAATCAGTCTTAGATAGTTGACTTCCGCCCTCATGGCAAGACCAATGCCCACAACCCCTCCGACAATTGCCTGCGAGGTGGATGTGGGGATTCTGAAATAGGTCGCCAGAGTCACAAAAAAACCGGAACTGATCAGCGCGATGCAAACCGCCGAATAACTTAAATTGGCGTTAACAAGTTCTTTGCCGATGGTTTGCATGACTTGTTGCCCCTGAAGCAAGGCTCCCGCAAGCGCAAAAACAGATACCAGAATGACGGCATTTTTAAATGAAATGAGTCCGCACCCCACCGATGTGCCCACACAATTGGCCGTGTCATTGGCACCGATATTCCATCCGACATAAGCGCCGGCACCCAGTATCAATAGCAATATGGGCCCGATAATGGGATAACCTCCACTGTGCTGAATTACTTTGAGAACACCGCCGATAAAAGCGATCCTCTTCCCTAATTTTATAAAACCCTAAGAATAAGTCAAAGAAAATAACAGCAGAACGGGTAAATGCACAGACGCATCCGATCAACCAGTACCCTGTCCGCAGATAATTGAGAGCCGTTGCAGAAGCTCGGCCGGCAGATGCTCATCGACTCAGCCCGATTAAACCGACGCCGGCCGCAATCAAAATCGCTCCAATCAATCGCGGCTGACGATGTCCTTCCTTTAACCACAGGATTCCGAACAGGGCGGAAAACACAATGCTCAATTCTCGTGCGGCCACCACGTAGCTGACATTGCTGGTTTGCATGGCGAAAAGAACAAGCAGGTAGGTAAATACGACCAGAAAGCCGACAACCAAAATCGGTTTCTTATTTATTTGCCATTCCGCTGTTAATAAGGCTCGCTCTTTGATGAGGACATAGGGCGTCAACAATAGAAGGGGTATGAAAAAGATAAAATATATATACACCGCTGGATGAACCCATTGGATACCGACTTTATCCACCAGCGAATAGGCCGTGATCGTACAACCAGTCAGCAGGGCCCATCTGGCTCCCGGACGACAAATGGCGCTGAAGGGTTCAAAAACGGTCTGAGCGGAAAAAGAGCTTAAATGGATGATGTAAATGCCGGCAACGACCAACCCAATACCGACGATCCCCGGCGGACTTAACTGTTCACGTAAAAAAATTACTGCCAGAATCGGCATCCAGAAGGGACCGAATCCTCTGGCCAGCGGGTAGACAACGGATAGATCACCACGCTCATAAGAGCAGCCGACAAAGAAAAAATAAAACGTGTGCAGGATCCCGGTTGCGAGCATGCACGTCCACCCTGCTGCTGAAATTTGAGCTTCGGCAAAAAAATAGCAAAACATGGGAAAATAAAAAATGACGGCGAAAAGGATAAACCACCAGATAAACGCAATTTTGTGACGGCTTTTTTTGGCCAGATAATTCCAGAAAGCGTGCATTAAGGAGGCGGCTAGAACCAGTGACAGGGCGGTAGCGGTCATGGCATTATCCGCTACCGCTGGAGAGTTGCAAGCATATCTTGCGGTAATTTGCAATTTCGCGGGAGATATCCAGCTCGGCAAGGTGACGATAAAGATCTTCGGGCGAAAAAGACAACTGCTTAAACATCTGCTCTTCCAGCACCTGCGTTTTTTCCCACAGCAATTGAATGCGGTGTTTGTGCTGTGGTTGGGTGCCGTACCTTTCCTGGATATAGCGCATACGCTCATCCAGAGAAACGATGCGGTCGTGAAGCACTCGCTTGTCGGCATAATTGACGATCACGGCTTCGGAGATATCTTTGGGGTTGGTGTAATCATCCAGTCGCACATGCTGCCGCACGAGATTGCCGATCTCCGGATACCCCAGATCCGCCAATTGTTGTCCGCCGGTGAGGGCATGGTTCTCCGCAGTTTCAAAGCTGCGGCTTTTGGTAATATCATGCAGCAAGGCGGCAGCCTCGACAAGCTGCCCGGTTAGAGGGTTCCCTTTTGATATGAGGTGGCCGGCCAGACACGCCGCCACCCGGCACACCTGGATGGAGTGGACCACGATGTGATCGGGCATCTGCATTTCGCACATCAATTGCAAACACTCATTTTTGGATAAACTCTTCATTTTTTCAGGATCACGTCCACCATTTCGGCAAACCCGTAGCCGCCTGTCTCACGGGTCACATAGGCCGGGCGATGCTTGATTTTTTCTCTGAATTTCATGATGTTGGCAACACCCACGGCGTTTGGGAAAAATCGGAACATGGGCACGTCATTCGGTGAATCTCCGATGAAAATGACGTCTTTTTTAACAGCTTCCAGATCGGCTTTAAACACCTCGGCAAAAAGCAACCGGGTCATGGTGAGTTTGTCATAATCGCCGAACCAGCCGTTAACATGAATCGAGCTGACTTTGGCGCGAGCGCCGGCAGCTTCAAATAGGGCCACAATCCGATCGACATCTGCCACGGGCAGCGGCGCCACGTCCTCACAATAATCAATCGCCAGATCCGCCTCCCGATAGCGTTGATCGGCCGATATCCGGCAAGCGGGGACTTTTTTGAGAATCTCCGTTTTAAGGTTTGCCAGTTTGTTGCGATCGGCAACACGCTGTTCCTCCGTTAGGAAATAACGCCGGTGCATTTTACGCCGACCGTCATCATAGTAGAAATAAAAGGCGCCGTTTTCCCCGACGATACCATCCACCGGCCACATGCGAGCGATGTGATCACACCAGCCGGCCGGTCGACCGGTAATGGGAATCATGCGAATGCCGGCGGTCTGGACACGCTCCATAGCGGCAAACACGGCGGCCGGCAGTCGGCCATCGAGCGTCAGGGTGTCATCAATATCCGCCAGAATGTATCGAATTCGTTTTTTGATGGCCTTGGACATTTTTCCGATGGGTTTCATCAGTTCACTCCGGAGAAATATTTAAGATAGAGGAACTGTCAAAAATTTGTTCCTATTGACCTCGCTCATCTTAAAAGGGTCATTGCGAGCGGAGCGAAGCAATCTGGTGCAAAGCACCATACTCCGCTACGGCGGTTCAGATGGATTCATCGCTGAGCTCATCGCAATGACAGCCGCTCGGAACAGATTTTTACAGCTGTCATAAATTCGGCAACCGCTACAGATCCCGCACTGAACTTTGCAACAGCCCATAGCGCAACTCGCCTTAACCTGAATATCTACTATACAACGATCAGGCCAATTTTTCACCTTTTTGTTTCCAATCCAAACAAACTATATTATGATTAAGATTCTTTTAGAAGAGGAATAATGAAATGAAAGCAGAACTGCTCGCCGCCATGGAAAATGCCGCCCGGCAAGTCCGGCAGTGGCCGCAAAAGCACGTCCGGGTATTTCACCACAATGACTCCGACGGCCTGACCTCGGGCGCTATCCTGACAACGGCATTTACGCGGGCCGGTTTTAAGGTGCAGCGCTCGTGCCTGGAAAAACCCTATCCCAAATTGCTGCACAAAGTCTATGAACAAGCCGGCGCTTTGATTGTATTTGCCGATTTTGCCGGGCGCATCGCCCCGCTGCTGTCGGATTTAAACCAGGGCCGCAACCTTACCCTGATCCTGGACCATCACGTGGCCGAGGCCGCCACCGACCCCAGGGTGCACAATCTGGATCCGGACCTGTTCGGGCTCAAGGGCGACCGCGACATTTCCGGTTCCACCACCTGCTATCTGTTTGCCAAAACACTGGATGCATCCAATGCAGACCTGGCTCCGATTGCCACCATCGGGGCGGTCGGCGATGAGTTTTTTGTGGATGGCTGTCTGGCCGGCGAAAATCGGATAGCCGCCGGCGAAGCGGTCGCCCAGGGAAAGCTGGAAATTCTAAAACAGGATGAAGGTGAGCGTTACAATCTGCTGACCGCCGATGGGCCGGTTGCCTGTGACGAACTCGGCGCCTATCTGGACACGCTGGGCGCAGCCGGCTATTATCAAAATGGGCCGGACATGGGAATCAAGGTCTGTATGCAAGGGACTTCCGCAGAGTCCGACCGAATGCTGGACAGGTTGCAGGCCATCCAGAATAAGGCCTTTAAAAATGAAATTTCGAAGATTAAAACTGATGGGTTAACAAAAACCGAAAACATCCAGTGGTTTCATGTCGAGAATCGCTTTAAGCCCATGGGTGTCAAGATGATCGGCGTATTTTGCGATGCCATTAAAAATTCTGCAGACGCCGATCCGCAGCGCTACCTAGCCGGATTCCAGATCATCCCCAACGAAATTCCGGGTTTCGGACCGATCGAATTCAACGAAGTGAAGATTTCCATGCGGGTTTCTAAGCAGATAGAGGCAGAAATCCGCAGTAATAAAAGGATGGGCCTCAATATTTTATTGCCCGAAGCGACCAACCGGCTTGGCGGATTCTCCGATGCCTGCCACAGCCTGACAGCCGCCACCACCGTGGCCATCGGCAAGGAGGAAGCGTTAATTCAAGAAATGGAGCAAATTTTACAAAAGTAAAATTTGATACTCGGCACAGAACACTAGTCACGGGAAGTTAAGTTTAGAATTTTGCAAACTGTCTTTTAAGTCCGAAGCACGAAGCACGAAATCCGAAACAAATTCGAAACTTAAAAACCAAATGCTCAAAACGGAAGTTTTGAATTTTGGTCATTCTGAATTTAGATTTGTTTAAGATTTCGGTATTCGAATTTCTAATTTTCAATGCATATAGTTAACTAAATACTGAATGATCAACTGCATCTTAAAGCGACGAAAGCATAGGAGGCGGCTAAAATGGGCAAAGGCACAGCTTTTGGAAAAACGATTTTGATTGGAGATGCATTTGTATTGCGGGAGGTACCGGCGATTGTCTCATCGATACCATTTGAAACCGAGTGTGTCGTTAAACGATTGGATGAGGGACAGGGGTGGATACTGGAAGACACTCGTACAGAAGTCCCGGGATACAAAGACAAGAAAAAAGACCAGCAGGCGGATTCCATCAACCGCATTCTGGAGGTCATGAACGTCGATGTCCAAAAGAACCCCGTCAAGATCATCTATGGCGGATCATTGCTGGCCGGCAGCGGCGTCGGTGCCAGTGCGGCCAGTTGTGTTTCGCTGGCCCGGGCGCTCAACGACGAATTCAATCTGAATTATTCAATTGAAGACATCAATCATGTCGGCTGGGAGGGCGAATTTGCCTATCACGGTATTCCCAGCGGTGTGGACAATACCGCTTCGACATTCGGCGGATTAATCCTGTATCATATCAAAAATAAAAAAACCAACTGGGAGCACATCAATTTAAAAAAGCCCGTCGAAGTGGTGCTGGGCAACAGCGGCGTGACGGCCGACACATCCAAACTGGATGCGCATGTCGAAGCACAACAGGAAAAAGAGCCGGAATTATTTAAAAAGCGACTACAGATGGTCCATGACCAAGCATTGAAAATGAAAAAGGCACTGGAAGACTACGATCTGGCCAAGGTGGGCCAGATCATGAGCGCCAACCACAAGATCTTGATCGACATGGATCTTTCCCATGAAACCCTCATTTACCTGTGTAATATGGCGATTGAGCTTGGTGCGCTGGGAGCCAAGGTGACCGGCGGCGGCCGCGGCGGTTACATGAGTGCCCTGACGCCGGGTAAAGAACTCCAGGACAAGGTAGCGTCTGCCATGGAAAAGGAAGGGTATAAAGTTATCAGAGCCACGATCGGAACAAGATGATAGTAATATCTACTTTTCAAAATGAGGGTTAATAATTTCAGGTTTTGAAATCCCAATTCTCGAGCCCTGTTCATTATATATTCGTTAGTACAATTAAAAACCAAAAAGCTTTGAATCGAATTACGTATAGATAGCCGTTATGTTGCCAGTTTAATTATGTTGCAGGGATTTCGTTGTATAAATCATCTTCCAATCCATCATTTCACTCAAAATTATTCCAAATCGGACGGAAAAATCAAAAACCGGCATCAAACGATTCCATCCGATGCCGGTTTGACATTATATTACCTAATGAATCTTTACAGCAGTTGAGTTCATTGAAGATCATACAAAGGCGCCGGCGCTCTCATCGAATACGATTTTGCCCCCAACAATAGTCATCAGTACGGGAATTTCGCCTATTTTATGAGGGTCTACCGAGAGGATATCATCTCCTATAATACAGAAATCGGCTAATTTCCCCACCTCGATGGACCCTTTTACATCTTCCATATGATCCTGCCAGGCGCCGTTAATGGTATATGTGCGGATCGCCTCTTCCACGGTGATGCACTCTTCCGGGCCGCTTACTTTTCCTGAAACCAGACCCTCTCTGAGCACAGCAGCCTGCACGCCCATCCGCCAGTTGGGATAAGTGACAGGAGCATCAGAGTTACTCGTCAGATTTAGCCCGACGTCAAGAGCCGTTCGTGTGGGCCACTCGTAGGCGGCCCGTTCCTCCCCTACCACCGCGGGCTCGAAATCGGCAATCATCGCACTGATGAAGGGCTGCATTGCAATACCGCAGTTGTGTTTGGCAAGCACTGCTGCTTTTTCCCTGCTGATAAAGTCGCCGTGAATAATGTAGTGGCGCGGATCTCCGCTGTGCATGTCTTCAAAAGCTTTGACAAATCCATCGACCGCTGCGTCGATAGCCCGGTCTCCAGTGGCGTGAAGACCGATCTGATAACCCTTGGCGTGGACGTATCTGATCATTTCGATCAGGTTATCGCGTTGTTCTTGGTCGGTTTCACCTGGAATTACTGATGTCCCGTGGCCCGCATTGCCGCTCACGTAGTCCTCGTTCATCCAGGAAGTGTAGGTTAAAGGTATGCCGTCTGCGAAGATTTTTATCCCTGGAAATTTTAACCATGTCCCGTCAACATCGATTGGCACTTTAAACGTCTCTATGTTCTTTTTGATGTCCTCCAGCGTCAGAGCACCATAATCTCCATAGAGAATCAATGCGTTCACTCTCGCCGTCAATTTTCCTTCTTCCAACAGCTCCTTGTAAAGATGCACAAACTCGCCGCTCATCACCCCATACAGAAAATTTTCTCCACCAGGTCCTATTGCAGCATCAGTGATGCTCGTTACACCGTTGGCATTGAGGTGGCTGAGAGCGGTAAGCAGGGCAGTTCTTTTCTCTTCCCTGGTCAGCAGCGGAACATGCTCGGACACCAGTGCCTGGGCCATGGGTTCCTTTAAGATGCCGGTCGGTTCGCCATTATCGTCTCGCTCCATTTCGCCCGAAGCCGGGTCCGGTGTATCCTTGGTCACTCCGGCTATTTCCAGAGCCTTGCTGTTAACCAATAGCGTATGACAGGAAAAATCGGTGAAAGCGACCGGGTGCACTGGTGAAACCGCGTCCAGATCCCATTTCCTGGGTAATTTGGAAGGGTCCTTTTGGCATTCTTCCAAAGATGACTGGTCCCAGCCAAAACCCCGAATCCATTCCCCAGCTGGTGTCTCAGAGACTTTTTTACGGAGCGCTTCAACCATATCGGGAATCGCTCTAACGGCAGGAAAGGTTAAATCAATGGCAAGCGGCGGCCTAGTAGCTCCGAAAAATGGGGGGTGCATGTGGGATTCATTGATGCCGGGTAGAATCGGTTTTCCTTGGAGATCCAATAGCTGAGTATTTGAACCGATAAATGGTTTGACCTCATCGTTTGAACCAACGGACACGATTTTGCCATCCTTGACAGCCACTGCCTGCTTTATACTGAAATCTTTGTCGACAGTGATAACTTTGCCATTGGTGATTACAAGATCAGCTTCCATGTTGTCCTCCTTTTCTACTAACATGAATTAAGGGGTGTATCCTCAATGTGCTTAACCAATATGGATCTATTTTTGCCATTATTAAAATGGTTATGTTTGCTACTATTGGTCGAGACAATCGCAGAAATACGAATCTTGATATGCAAATCAGGCAAATATCATGTTTTTACCATTGCTTAATAATGCATACGCAAACCTGCATGAATTAGCAAGAACTCAAATTGCATCTTCCGTGCCTTCATCGAATTTTGGAAACTTTATTAAAATTATTGCACATTTCATTCAACAGTCTAAAATTTAAATTCTCTTTAAATCATCTAAAAATCACCCTCTTAATAGCTGGTTCAATCTCAGGCGCACGATGCCAGCGCCTTCCGTGAGATGAGCGCCAATGCTGCTCAAGGCAAATACATTAGGATTTACTTTTAAGCTGTTTGCCCACGGACCAGCAACCGGCTACCACATCGCCCAGCGACCAGTATTTGACACTGCTCATATCAAACAGCAGCGGCTTGAGCTTGGCTAGGTCCACTTTGCCCTCGGTGAGCACGGATTCATCGGCATAGGTTTCCACGATCTCACCGATGAAAAGGTCATGGGTGGGGGTATCATAGGTATCGTAAAGCCGGCACTCCATGTTGAGCGGGCATGCCTTGATCATAGGGGCAAATTCCAGCTCACCGGAGAAGGTCTCAAACAGATCGGATTTGTCCGTTTTCTTGCCGCTGACCAGGCCCACATAATCGGTTTCGACCACTAAATTTTCAGAGGGGATGTTTACACTGAAGGTCTTATTTTCTTTGATACCGGCATTGGTGTGGTGTGGCTTGGCTAAGCTGAAAGAAATCAAGTACGGTTTGGCATGGTTGACTATTCCGATGTGGGCGATGGTAATAAAGTTGGGTTTGTTCTCAACTATTGCACCGAGAATTGTCGTGGGGGTGGGATACAGCACGTTAATGCCGCCGAGTTTATTTTTCATGATTTCTCCTCCTTCTCAATTTATGCTCCATATTCCACAGGTTTCGTCCTTTCTTCAATAAAGCATACCAGTGTCTGGGTGGTGAAAAATTCTTTATTTTACCGATATTTGCCATACCAGCTGATAATTTTTCCCTTTGTGGTTTGAAATTGATATTCAATTGGTGGCTCAGCTGATGACCAGCCCTTGGGCCAAAATCGGCAATGAACAATTTCTTTATTCTCCTGCTTGAAAACTTTCTCAATCTTATATTTTCCGCCCCAGATGTCTCTTTCGGCAAAAGCGGCAACCTTTTCGAGCCCATTAAATTGCATTCCAGCGATATTGACAAATACTTTATCTGAAAAACACGTAAGCAAGGCTTTACTATCATTTTGCGCGACCGCATCAAAAAAACAACGAATAGGAGGTGATAGATCTTCTATCCGACTATCTTTGTCGAAATCGTGGAATTCTTCTCCGTTTGCAAAAGAGGCAGAAAAGAGAAATAATAAGTTGCCATCTATGTATTTCAAGTTAAATTTAAACTTATCAATCTGCCACTTTCATCATTTTTAACCAAATGAAAATCGTAACTGCCGACAAAAGTGCGTGTATTTTGATTGGATTTGTTCGGCAAATAATGAGAGGCGATCCCATAACAAAATACTTCTGCCTCATTTTGATTGATACTCATGATATAATTTCCCGTCTGATGATGGATCGCTTTCAAGGGCTTTAATCCTTTATCCCAGGAGGTAACTATTTGTTGTGGAGTAAGGGTCACCGGATCGCCGCCAACCATTGAGGTCGTATCAAACAAGACCTCAGAGGCGAATAAAGAACTTACCTCACCCCAATTCCTATTATCGGTGCTTATAAATAGTCGATTTACAGTTTCCTTTACTTTTTCTTTTTCCAAAAGGTTCGCGTATGCTTTCGTTAACTCACTTTCAGATGATCGGTTGCCGGCAAAATTTGCGCAGGCGCTAATGACAAAGACCAGCAAACTGGTTATCGCTAACACCTTTTTCATCATGACATCTGCTTTAAATGTCTATCAAAATGGATGTTTATGCATATTGCAGATCCATTCGAATTATTTTTCCTTGTTTAAAATCTAATGTGTAGTGTGCTCTAAACCCTTTGCTTAATTTACCCCACAAACCAGGAGGCACAAATTTTATCAGGATTTTAATTTGATTTTGTCCTTGTGACACAATTGATAATATCTCATAGCGACCACCGATGACTTCCTTTTCAGCCCAGTTGCGGATAGCTTCTATGCCGGAAATTTTTCGATTCACATCAATAATAACTGCATCAGGCTGAAAGCACTGTTCTAATGCGCTTAAATCAGACGCCGCAACAGCGGTAAAATAACATTGAGCCGGTTCCGGGATATCTTGAGCTGACAAGCCGTTTGCAACCGTGGGAAACAAGCCCGCTATAATAAGAAAGGGCAAAAAAGATAAGCGGCGAAGAAAATAGAGTTTCATTTTACGCGCCTTTCATTTTAATTTTTAAAGCTTTTTAGCAAAAAAGCAGCAGTTTGATATGTCTTTATCAGCGTCTAAATTCCAAGTGAATTTTTGATCTTTTCATCCCATCCCATCGCCTGCATCCACGCTGGATAGGGTGGGGGTGTTTCGGTAAGATCGTCTAATATGCGGATATCTTTCTGCTCCATATTCAGATCCGCTGCACCCAGGTTGTCTTCCAACTGACCGATGTTATTTGCGCCAATAATCACCGATGATACAAATGGCTTTGAAAGCACCCAGGCAATAGCTATTTGTGGAATTGTCGCTCCCATCTTTTCGCTTAAATCTTTTAGCTTTGCCACGACTTCATACCCCTTTTCTATTTCAATAGGCGGAAAATCAAACTTGCTGCGGCGACTTCCCTCTGGAGCTGGATTTTCGCGTGTATATTTGCCAGTCAGAAATCCACTGGCCAGCGGGCTCCAGACCATCAAGCCAAGCTCGTTGGCATCCAAGAATGTTGCGAATTCATGCTCCAGGTCCCTTCCCAGAAGAGAATAATACATTTGGGCTGTTACTGATTTCGCGAAACCGTTCTTTTTCTGAATATCCAACAACCTCTGGGCCTTCCAAGCCGGATAATTGCAAAACCCAACATAGCGTACCCAACCCTTTTTTACGATATCGTCGAGGGCACGGGCGGTTTCTTCAAGCGGGGCAAACGGATCGGGGATGTGCAGTAAATAAAGGTCGATGTATTCAGTATTTAAACGTTTGAGACTGGCCTCCACCGCTGAGAGAATATAACGATGCGATAACCCGCAGGCAGTGATGGCGTCTCCACTGCGAAAACCGCATTTGGTTGCAACAATCACATCATGCCGCTTGTCCTTTAGCGCTTTTCCCAACACGATCTCAGACTCACCGCCTGTGTACATATCTGCTGTATCGATGAAGTTTACCCCGGCATCCAGGCTCATTGCCACCATACGGTCTGCAGTATTTTGGTCAATATTGGTTTTCAGTTCACCGATCAAGGTTCCCTGGCCGAATGTCATAGCCCCGAGAGCGAGGCGTGAAACAATCAGACCACATCCTCCTAAATTTGTGTATTTCATGATATTCCTCCTTTTGAAAAAATGGATGTTTGAGACAATCTGTGAAAATTGTAGTAATTTTGGAGTGAATATTCATTCCATTAATAGAATAAAAAATTTTATAATTTTAACGCGTCCCAGGCAGCGGTGACGGCATTTTTGATAGCTTCTTTGTCCAAGTGGATATCGCCTAAGATGTGGAATTTGGCTAAGGAAGCCAATGAGCCATGCGTAAAATAAATCTGCTGAATGATATCCCCTTTCTTTAAAATCTCTTGGTTTTGTCCTTCCTCATACACTTTGGTCAACTCAGCAAAGTAAAGGGCTCCCTGTTGGCGCGCTTTAAGAGCAATCAAAGGGGAAAAATAAAATTGTTCAAGAAATTGAAATTCTTTAGGGTGCGAAATAAAATAGCCCAAAATATTTGTCCAAAAAAAGAAGAAACTTTGCCGAACTGACATTCCGTATTTGAAATTATTTAGCATATAGGCGGCTTCGTCTTCTTTGAGCTTCAAATACAGTGCATTGATCAACTCTTCCTTGCTCGCAAAATAATTATAAATCGTACCCATGCCAGCGCCGGCCTCCTTTGCAATCAATGACATAGGGGTGTTGTGAATCCCTTTTTCGATGACGACTTTAAGTGTCGTATCTAAGATATCATCTTTCTTACCCATGTCGGAGGGCATATCATATTGGAATATACATTCCAAGGATTTTTTAGTGCTTTTTGCAAATTGTGCTAAATGTCAAGTAAATAGTGTGGTAAAAGTCTAAATGATTTGAATAGGATTGATTGAATTGTTTTAGGATAAGGTTGGTCCACTTCTGTTGTACATCTGAAATAAATTCTTTTCTTTAGATTGCATAAAGAAAGATAATAAATTCTCGTTTTCCTAAAATTATATAAATCGCGCCTGAAGAGAATCTTTGTGTTAACCTTATAGGATTGTGGATTAGAGTTACGCATATAAATGAAAAAGGCCGCAAACAAAGGGTTGTATATGGCCTAATTTAGTTGACCTAAAATACACCTTCTGATTCTTACCGCACACCGGTAGCGCTTTTCATATTGATAAGATGTTCGGTTCCCGAATTAATTATTATGTTTTCAATACATTGCTGAGCAGAAATATTTCCTCCGGCTAAAGGCAGGTTGGAAGTACGGTCTAAGTCTGCGTCATCTAATCCAGCAATATACTCGGCTGCTGATGAACCTTTTTCGCGTAGAATTCCCAACACCTCGTCTTTTGTGCAATTTGAATGTTTTTTTGCATGTTGTGCATTTCCCTGATCGATGATCTCACTCGTGAGTTCTGGCAATTGCTTACCTTCAACAATCAATTGCGCTAAGCCAATTGCACTATAGTGACCTGCGGCAATATGGCGCGCGACAACACTAACCGGCCAGTTTTCACCTGAACAGACTTTCCCCCAATTTTCATCCGAACATTTTTCAACAAATGCAATAAGCTTCTGATTGAAATTCATAAATCGTCCGGATAATTCTTTGGCTCTTTGGCTCATAATTATCTCCTTTCCAGTCCAATTCGTGGCTCGCTTACCTATCGTACAGATCTTTCTGATAATAAGGCACACGCACTAATCGTCAATCGATACTATGAAATAAAAATTTCGGGTTAAAACGATTTAGGGAATGCGGCGATAATTACAGATGATTGGAAAGTAAAAATGGGCAAGATTAAGTATATTTGTGAGGCGGATTCGCCAACCCAGTAAAAAACCACTATTCAATTTTTCAGGAGGATAGCTGAAAGCGATTCTTCAGAGATTTTTCATATGGCGCAACAAAATATGAATCCTGCATTCAATTTTAAAATTCAGAGGGCCTCTTTGTAAAGCGCCAGCAAATCATTTTCGGTACAAGGTCGTGGATTGGTCGGGTGGCTGGGAAAGCAAGATAATCGGGTTGGTGCTTACAGTGCGAATTATAATTTATAAAGCATATGTCTACATTCAACATTCATCATTTAAACTTTGCTTCTGAGGTTTGGGTAAAACAAAAAGACGCGAAAAATGAAATTCAATTTCGTGTTTTTGTAAAGTGTTATGCCGATTCAACTTTGCGGCTAAAGTAAAGATTTAAAAGGGCCAGCAGGGATGTGCCCACGATCAACAAAAAAGAAATCGCATTGATCACCGGTGTGCTGCCGTCTCTGACCTGCAGGTACAAATTGATCGGCAAGGTGGCCTGGTAACCCACCAGAAACAGGGTGGTGTTGAAATTTTCAAAAGACATCAGAAAGGCCACCGCACCTGCTCCGATCAGCGCCGGTCGCAGAAATTTTAAGGTGATGTGCCAGATGACCTCGAAGCGGTTGGCGCCCAGATTCATGGCCGCTTCTTCCAAGGTGCGGTCGAACTTGCGCAAACGGGCAGAAACCACCAGTGTCACCAAGGTGGCAATAAATGAGAACTGGCCCAGCACCACCAGCCAGAAGCCGGGACGGAACAATTCCACATCTATGTTCCAGGTCTCCTCAAAATGGGTACCCAGCGTATTGCTGAACAACAGAATCGATATTCCCAGAATCACACCCGGTATGACCAGCGGCGCCAGCATCAGAAAATAAAGCCCCTGTTTAAATCGAAACTCTTCCTGTTCGAACAGAAAAGCCGCGCAGGTACCAACCGCCAGGGACAGCAACGTCACAAAAAACGCCACCCGAAAGCTGACCCAGATACTGTCCAGATTGATTTGATCATGAAAAATACCGACTCGCTGCGGCAAGTCGGCGGTAAACCACTCCAGGGTAAACCCCTTCCAGGGCAATGACGGGAACTGCGAATTATTAAACGCCAGCACGCAGGTGACCAACAGCGGCGCAAACAGGAAGGCAAAATACAAAACCACATAGAGCCTGAAACCGCGATTATAAGCTTTGGAGGTTGGCAGCGTCCGGATCATTGCACCACCTTCTTCAGATTCTGCCGGGTCAGTTTAAGGCCCAGCCAGACAACAATTGAAGACAACACCAGCAGTAAAAAGCCGAATGCAGATCCCTGGTTCCAGTTAAAAGAAGCGATAAATTGATTGTAAATTTGTTCGGTAAACCAGAGAGAATTTTTGCCACCCATCAAATTCGGCGTCAGATAATTACCCAGCGTCAGCATAAACACCACAATGGATCCCGACATGATTCCCGGAGTGGCATGCGGAATGATAATCTTAAATAATATGGTCCACATATTGGCGCCCAGATCGTAGGCCGCCTCGATCAGACTGTTGTCCAGGCTGTCCAGGACCGAAACGATCGGCACCACCATAAACAGCATGGAGGTATACACCAGCCCCAGGATCATGGTGGAATCTCGGTAAAGCATCTCAATAGGCTGTTTTAAAATGCCCACTTTCAGCAAAAAATGATTGATCACACCGCTTTCTCTGAGCAGGATCATCCAGCCGTAGACCCGGACCAGCTCGCTCACCCAGAACGGCAGTAACAGCAGGACCAATAAAAATCCCTGATATTTGGGGTTGACCACTTTGGTGATATAAAAGGCCACCGGGAGTGCAATTACCAAAGTAAGGAAAGTCACCAGGATTGAATAGAGCGCGGTTCGCACGAAGGTCAGCCAGTAGATGGGTTCTTTAAAGAAATTTAGGTAATTTTTTAGGCTCCATGATACATTGCCATCGAGATCTTCGTAACGAAAGGACATTAACAGCAGATCGATGTGCGGCAGCACAATCAACACAAACAACCAGAGCACCACAGGCGCCAGGAAAAAAAACAACCCCCATCGTTTTTGATTCCTCACGGCATTCAACCCCTCATGCATAAATCGCTGCTCGTATTGTGCCCCTGCAATAATCTGCAATGTTGCCCGCACTCAAGCCAACAGACGGACATGTTGTTTTCTGAAAGGCGGTATGCTGATAGTTCCCTCCGGCTACACAGTGACCCGATATTTGGGATGCTGACCACCGAAGCATTGGGTTGATCATAGCGTGGATTGAATCCCAAATATCGGTGCACATACACCTTGCTTTGCATAGCGCCTTTCAGAAAATGACATGTCCGACTCTCATTTGTAAAGTATCGACCAGACACGATGCGTTCTGCCTTTTGGCCACAGCCTGTCGCGCCACAGATTTAGCAAAACCGGGCCCCCATCGCTCACTCCTGATCTTCCTTTCTTGGAAAACAGATGCCCGACTGTTCGTCCCAGCCGATTTCGATCTTATCGTTTTTCTGAATGTAGTCATACTGATGGGTCTGGGGCATAGCGATGAGCAATTCCGTATCCGCATCCAACGGGTTGGCCAGCAAGCGACTGTTGGCGCCGTCAAAAAGCAGATCCCTCACAACGACCTCGAATCGATTTAAATTCGCCAGGCTCGCATCGGGTTGGATCAGCATGGCTTCCGGCCTCAGGAAAAGATCGACTTCATTGCCGGTCTGCATCTGCATCCGAATTTTGGTCCGGAACACCCTGCCGTCGGTCGTTTCGATCTCGGCGGCTTCGTGATCGCACTGCCGGACACGGCCGGACCAGGTGTTGTTATCACCGACAAACTGCGCCACAAAAGGCGTATGCGGATTGTTATATAAATTCTGGGGGGTATCGATTTGCTCAAAAACGCCCTGATTCATCACCGCCACATGATCGGACATCACCAGGGCTTCGGACTGGTCGTGGGTTATATACACAAAGGTGGTCCCCACCTTGGCCTGGAGTTTTTTCAACTCGACCTTCATCTGTTCGCGCAGTTTCAGATCCAGCGCCCCCAACGGCTCATCCAGCAGCAAGACCGTCGGCTCCAGCACCAGACAGCGCGCAATCGCCACCCGTTGTTTCTGACCGCCGGAAAGCTGGTCAACTTTTTTATCGGCAAATCCGGCCAGATCCACCCGCTCCAGGATGGTATTGACCTTGTTTCTAATAGTGGCCTTATCGTCGCCGCGTCTGTGCAGACCGAAGGCAATATTTTCACCGACATTCATCATGGGAAATAGGGCCAGATGCTGGAAAATCAGATTAACCGGGCGTTTGTTGGGGGGGATGCCGAGCATGCTCTTGCCGCGGATTTCAATTGTACCCGCAGAGGGCTCCGTCAGGCCCGCAATCATCCGCAACAGTGTCGTCTTACCGCAACCGGAAGGCCCCAGAATTGAAAAAAAGCTGCCATCGGCGACCTCGAATGATACGTTGTCAACCGCCATAAAATCATCAAAGGTCTTGCTGACCGCTTTGACCGCTAAATCAATTTGCATCGAAATTCTTCTGAGCGAAGCCCTTTTGTGAGGGTAACAGTAAAATAATGGGAAAAGCGGAAAAAATCATTCAGACAAAATGACATTTTTCCGCTTATGAACCCATTATTCCTTTATTCCAACATTCCACCTTCAACGGTGGATCCTAATGATTGGTTTTGGATATGCTGGTATCTTTATTCTCTATTAGGTAGCCTGGATCTAGCACGAGTTGGTGGCTTTCAGATGCAAGATTCAGGATCTATTGTGCGGCCTTAACCTTGTCTAAGATTTTACCTTCGATTTCTTCAAGCTTGGCCGGCACGGGTGGATACCATTTGATATTATCCACTGCCTCCTGAGGAAAACAGCGTTGAAAATTGCCGCGTATGTCCACATTGGTCAACTCAATGGATCCCTGGGAAGCCGTACCGTATTTTTCCATATTCGTAAACTGGGCGGCATTTTCCGGTTTCAGCATGAAGTTAATCCATTTATAAGCCGCATCCACATTTTTGGCTTTGGCGGGTATGGCAAAGGTATCGATCCAGCCCAGCGCCCCGCTTTTGGGGGCAACAAAGTCGATATCGGCATTTTCGACGTGCAGTTTCCAGCCTCCATTATCCCAGGCCATTGCCAGGTAAACTTCTTCAGAACGCATAGATTGAAGTAAGGCATCACCATTCGTCCAGTAATTCTTAACGATCGGTTTAGCGTCGATGAGGGCCTGCCCGACTTTTTCCATCAATGCCTGGTAAGCGTTGACATCACTGTATTTGGCAAAGGGATCATCTCCCATGCCAAAGGCAATGGC
>JASFNW010000057.1:0-27611 GCA_050116835.1 Desulfobacterales bacterium | reverse complement strand
ATATGGTTCTCACCACGAAGAACACGAAGATCACAAAGGGAAAACACATAATTTTACTTTTATCCTTTCGTGTCCTTCGTGCCCTTCGTGGTTATGTTTGCCTCACTTGAGCTTTCTGCATAACCACATTCTTGTAAAATTCAGGCATTTTAGATCACTTTAGGCATTTTCACATGTTTCACGTGAAACATTTGTTATAATTGAGCGTTTTTTTATCTTAAAAGGCCAAAAATTAAAAACCTAAGCGCCAGTTGTTAACTCCGGCATCTGGCCTCTCGCTGCTGGCTGCGGCCTTACACAATCAGATGTTATTTTCCCACGCAAAACCGGCTGAAAATCTGATCCAGTACATCCACTTTAACCGTATCACCGCTGACAACTCCCAGAGCCTCAATGGCCTCTTGCAGGTGGATGGCTACCAGCTCACTGGAAGTTTCGTTTTGCAGCTGCTCGATGACCGCTTCCGCAGCAGCAAGACTGGTTTCAAGCAACAATTTGTGCCGCAGATTGGGAACAATTGGCGCATTTAGGTCCAAAGGGACTTTTCCACCGGCCAGCTTGATTATTTTTTCCTTGAGCCGCTCAATTCCGCGATCATACAGAGCTGAAATGTGCACCTGATCTGCAAAACGCCAGTCTTGCGGCAGAGCTGTTGTACTGTGAGAGTCCATTAAATCCATTTTGTTCAAAACCATAATGATGGATTTGGAATTGATCTTCTCGTAGATGAGGTGGTCGCCGGGACCCGGCGGACGATGGGCCTCAACCATAAAAAGTACCAGGTCAGACCCATTGACGTGCGCCAGGGTTTTTTCGATGCCAATCTTTTCGATCGGATTTTCAGTTGGATGCAGACCGGCCGTGTCGCTGATGACAACCGGTATGCCCTGGAGGTTCAGGGTTTCTTCAATGATATCCCGGGTGGTTCCGGGCAGATCAGTCACAATCGCCCGATCTTTTTTGACCAGCTGATTTAAAAGACTGGATTTGCCCACATTCGGACGCCCGACCACAGCCACCGATATGCCGTCTCTGAAAACATGGGCGTCGATGTAATTTCGAATCAGGCCTCGGAGAGGAACCACAACTTCTTTTTGAAGGACATTAATGGTCTGTTCCGGATCGATCAGATCTCCAACGTCTTCTGGAAAATCGATGGCAGCTTCGACATGGGTCAGGATCCGGACCAGACTGCTTCTGGACCGCGCCACCCGGTCTTTTAGCTTTCCCCCCATCTGCGCCGCCGCCAGCTCCAAATTTTTTTGGGTTCGGGCATTGATGACATCGATGACCGCTTCTGCCTGGGTCAAATCGATCCGTCCATGGAGAAAAGCTCTGCGGGTAAATTCACCCGGTTCAGCCAGCCGGGCGCCCTGGCTT
This sequence comes from Desulfobacterales bacterium, assembly GCA_050116835.1. Taxonomy (GTDB): domain Bacteria; phylum Desulfobacterota; class Desulfobacteria; order Desulfobacterales; family JAHEIW01; genus JAHEIW01. The sequence goes on along the minus strand of JASFNW010000057.1, from coordinate 26,231 downwards.
AGAACCAGCTCGAGGATAGCATGCATGGTCACGGCACCGCCGTGGGCATTAATTTCGACCACATCTTCACGGGTATAGGTGTTCGGTGCCTTCATGGCCGAGATTAATACTTCATCTAACAGAGTGCTGTCCTTTGGATCAATAATATGCCCATAATAAAGACGATGCGTTTCGAATTTATAGTCTTGGACAGCCGAATCCGGCCGGCTTTTCCCCGGGACCTCATCCGGACGTTTTCTAATCGGCCTGAAAACAGCCTGCGCAATCGCAAAAGCATCTTTGCCGGATATCTTCACGATGCCGATGCCTCCCCGACCGGCGGGTGTGGCAATGGCCGCAATGGTATCTGAGTCAGTTATCATAAGCTTTTATCGAAGAATGCGCGTCTTTTAGATCGTGCTGGTGAAGGCGCTGAACCTTGCGACATATTCAACTGTCAGCACAACGCCGTGGAGACAGGAGGACAGAGCAGCAAAAAACCAAACGTCAGGGCTCAGGCTCAAATCAGTCAAATGAGCCGAAGGATCATTCACCATCTAGCGTCGCGCAGCATTTCTTCTTTTGGGCAGAATCACCAGTTTTCTTAAAGGACCTTCTCCCCGGCTGCGGGTTTGAACTTCGGAAAAATCTTGCAATGCGAGGTGAACAATCCTGCGGTCATAGGCATTCATGGGGCCCAGTGTCATCGGTTTACCGATCTTTTTTGATTTTTCGGCCAGCCGCAGCGCCATCTTCTCCAGATTTTCCCTGCGGGTTTCCAGATACCCCTCAATATCCACCAAAACCCGGGTTCGGTTTTGATTGTGCTTGTTGATAACTTTATTGACGATGGCTTGAATGGCGTCCAGGGTTTGACCGCGTTTGCCGATCAAAATTCCCGCATTCCCGCCGTTGACATTAAACCGCAATCGATCTTCATCCTTTTCGACGCTGATCTGCGCATCTGAAGTTATGGTGTCGACAATGCGCTGCAAAACAAGCCGCCCCGTTTCAGCGGGATCATCAGGAAACGAATAAAGTTCCTTGCCGTTCGAGTTGTCGGCCGGATTCGTATTCTTATTATCGGCATCCACAGCGACAGTATCGTTGGATGGGCTAATGTCATCCACTTTCATGGTATCGTCGACAGCGGATGCGGATTCGGTTTTTTCATCTGGCGCCATCGTATCTTCCGGCAGCTGAACCCGAATTTTGGCATTTTTGGTTCTGGACAAACCGAATATGCCGCTGGATCCGTAAGAAAGCACTTCGTATTTTAGCTCATTTTTGGGTAAATTGAGTTCGGCGCTGGCGAGTTCGACCGCTTTGTCAACGTTTTTGGCCTTGAATTCCAGCTTGGCTGACATATATAAACCTCCGTCGTTAGGCGAATTTTTTCTGGGTATAATATTGCTGGGCAATTGAAAGAATATTATTCACCAGCCAGTATAATACCAGGCCGGATGAAAAATTAATAAAAATGACGGTAAAGACGATGGGCATAAACATCATCATTTTAGCCTGGGTGGCATCCCCCATCGGGGGTGACATTTTTTGCTGTAGCAGCATGCTGGCTCCCATAATAACCGTCAGAACCGGTATACCGTAAGGGGGCTCCATAAACGGTATTGAAAAGTCGAAACGGAAAAGCCGGTCCGGTGCCGACAGGTCATCGATCCAGAGAAAAAAGGGTGCATGCCGCAGTTCGATGGCCTGGTACAGCATGCGATAAAGAGCAAAAAATACCGGCAGCTGAACAACCATGGGCAGACAGCCGCCCAGTGGATTGATTTTGTATGTTTTATAAAGGCCCATGACCTCCTGGTTCATGCGCTGTTTGTCGTCTTTGTATTTTTCACGGATCTCCTTCATCAGCGGCTGGAGTTTTTTCATTTCGCTCATGGATTTGTAACTTTTTTGTCCCAGGGGCCATAACAGGGCTTTAACCAGAATGGTTAAAATAATAATGGCCACGCCGTAATTGGGGATTACCTTGTAAAATAAATTCAAAAGCCACAGGAAGGGTCGCGCAAGGAAATCAAACCAGCCAAAATTAATTAGCTTTTCCAGATTATTACCCACATTTTTCAAAATACTTATTTTTTTCGGACCGATAAAAAGCCGGTATTTGTAAGAAGACTGATTCCCCGACGGAATGACTTTTTCCGGCTGCTGGTACTGAGCAACGACAAATTTATCTGATTTCAAGGCCAGTTGTAAGCGGGCTTCCTGGATTTGATCCGGGATGAGCCCGGACATAAAATACCGGCTTTGAATCGCAATCCATTTGATTTTACCGTCAAAGGTATTTTGGTCTTTCAACTTTTTGATCTTAACCTGCTTGAGTTTGTCATCAATCAGAGCACTTGGGCCTTGAAAAGTATACCGGCGTTTGCTCTTCTCCGGCGACCTGCCGTTTATGTCGATAGCGAGTCTGTCCTGGAGGCTGCGATCGGATCCATTTTTGACGGTCACATCCAGCCCGACAACATAGGAAGCGGCATCAAAACTAAACGTTTTTTGGACCACAACACCCTGGGGCGAACGCCATAAAAAGGTAAGGCTCCCGGTGGATTCATTGACAACCAGTTGATCGGCATCCAGATCTGTGCTGAAAACCGCCTTGTCCATTCCCGCAACGCTTTTTCCAAGAAATTCCAGATGGCCGACACCAAAAGCTTGTTTGTCTGTAAGCACCTGTTTTAATGGAGAATCCTTCTGCACGTGTTCACGATATTGTTTTAGCAGAAAGCTGTAAATCACAGCCCCGTCTGCAGAGATTTTAGCTTCATAAAGCGGCGTCTGCACGGTAATGGTTCTGGCGGTTGAGGGCGCCTCAACTTGGGTGACCGGCTGTGGGCTAACGTCAGTTGATTTGCTGTCGGCCAAATGGGGCTGCGGCTGATCTTTATCCTGAGCCGGTTGATCCTGAGCCGGTTGATCCTGAGTCGCTGCAGGCGTATCCTCTTTTTTGGCGGACCGCTGCTGGGGCGGCTGCGGAGCGAAAAAAAACTGATACGCCAGAAAAATGATCAAAGAGAGCACGATGGCTAATAACAATCGCGACTGTTCCATGGTTTTCTCCTAAGAGCAGGTTGTCAAATTGCGACACTTTTCTTTTGAATCAAAAAAAGCCGATCAAACAGATGTTGCGTCCGGGGTCTACGCAGGGTGAACGGGAGCTGCGCCTTAAACGATTCACCTGTTATCCTGTAAACGGCGTTCGTATTGCTTTGTCAGGCGCAGATTGAGGAACCGGATCAACGCCACCCGGATGAAAGGGATGACATCGTAGCAGACGTTTGGTTGCCAGAAACAGGCCTTTGAAGGGACCATGCTGGCGGATAGCCTGATGGGCATAATTCGAACAGGTCGGATAAAAACGACAAGAGGGACCCAATACTGGAGATAGCGTATACTGGTATACCCTGATTGATGAGAGCATCAATATTGATATGATTTTTTTAATAAACACTATTCACAATCTGCTCAAACAAATCTTGAAGGGATGAAAACACCTTCTCAGCTGAAAGGTCGGCAGCCTTTTTTTTGGCTACAATGTTGATATCCCAGTTTTGATTCAAGCGCCGCCGGTTTAGTCGGAAATATTCACGAATCAAACGTTTAACTCTGTTTCGGCGTGCAGCTTTTGCGACCTTTCGTGTCGCCGTAATGCCCAGTCTGGAGTGATCTAGTCGGCCCGGTTTGAAAAATGCTATAAAGCAATCGTTTTGTACCTTGCGCCCGGATCGGGTGAGCTCTAAAAATTCCGATCGCTTCAGGATTCGATCTTCCTTTTTAAAGGAAAAGCGCATCGTGATCCATCACCCGATTCAATGGCCGTATCGATTTAACCGGCAAGTCGTGCTCTGCCTTTTGCCCGGCGTCGATTGATTATCTTGCGACCCGCTTTAGACGACATCCGTTTACGAAATCCGTGATTTCTGGCGCGTCTGATTCTGCTGGGTTGAAAAGTACGCTTCATTTTTATAACTTCCCCGTTTTATTATATTTTTTATATTATATGGCAGGCATCTAATGCCGATTTATATGGCCTCAGCGTGCGTAACCGAAATTTATGATATAAATCACAAGCTTGAAACCGTGTCAAGATCAAATATGGTATCAAAATTTTGATCGTGTATTTATTCCTGATGAATTTCAAATATATCGAATTCTTCAAGGTGATAGGTGGTGTTGGGGTATATGACGATTTGCTTGCCGATGGTTTTTTCAAGCGCAGCGATCAAGGAATTTTCCTCGTCGTGCAACAACTCAGCGATCTGGGGATTGACTCTCAACGTCAGCCGGACGCCATTCAGATCCCGGGACTCCCGCAAAATCTCCCGGTAAATCGTGTAACAAATGGTTTGCTTGGAAACGATATAGCCTTCACCGTCACAGTAATAACAAGGTTCGCATAAAATCCGTGTCAGCGGCTCCCGTGTGCGTTTACGGGTCATCTGAATGAGCCCCATATCAGACATCGGCAGCACATGGGTTTTGCTCTTGTCCTTTAGCAACGCCTCCTTCAAAGCGGTGTAAACCTTCTCACGGTTGGACTTTTTCTCCATATCGATAAAATCTATTATGATAATACCACCGATATCCCGCAGTCGGATCTGATAGGCGATCTCTTTGACGGCCTCCAGATTGGTCTTTAAAATCGTTTCTTCCAGATTGTGCTTGCCGACATAGCGGCCGGTGTTGACATCTACCGCCACCAGCGCCTCGGTGTGCTCGATGGTGATGTACCCACCGGATTTCAACCAGACCTTGCGCTTTAGGGCACGTGAAATGTCGCCCTCCAGATTATAGGCATCAAAGACCGGCTCAGCGCCTTGGTAGAACACAACGTGCTCTTTTAAGGTGGGCATGTAGGTATCCAGAAAGGATAAAACCGAATGATAGGTTGATTTATCGTCGATCACCAGTTTTTCGACCTCATGAATGAGCAAATCCCGCACTGCGCGCAGACTGACGGATATTTCATGATGCAGGATGGACGGTGCGGGGGCGTTTTCGTACTTTCTCTGGATGTTGGCCCAAAGATTATTTAAAAAGGCCATCTCAGAGGCCAGTTTTTCTTCCAGCTCGCCCTCCGCAGCGGTACGCACAATATAGCCATGGCTATTGGAGCGCAAATTCACAATTGCCTGCCGTAAACGCTCGCGTTCGGCCTCATCTTCGATTCTGCGCGAAATTCCGATGTGATCGGATGAGGGCATCAGCACCAAGAAGCGGCCGGGCAAAGAGATGTAGGATGAAATTCGCGCGCCTTTGGTGCCCATTGGTGATTTGGCAACCTGGGCCATAATCTCCTGACCCTCTGAAATCAACTCTTCAATGTGCTGGTCGCGCCGGTTTTCAAATATTTCCGGTTCCGGATCGATTTCGCTTTCGGCATCCAGTTCCTCGGACTCTATCTGAAAAAGGCGCTCGTACTCTTTTACATCAGCTCTATAAACATCATCCACGTAAATAAACGCCGCCTGATTAAGGCCGATATCCACAAAGGCGGCTTGCATTCCGGGCAACACACGCAAGACCTTGCCCTTATAGATATTGCCGGCAATATCCGAATCATCCCCGCGATCGATGTACAATTCAACGATGGTTCCGTCTTCCAGAAGGGCTACGCGGGTTTCATGATCCAGCACATTGATGATCAGCTGTTTGTACATCCGATTTCGGCACCCTAGCTAAAATTAAGTTTAATTGAGCACAAAGGGGATTATTAAGCTTTATCGCGATTTTGTCAAAAAACACGAAGTTTTAATGTCGAAAATCGAAATGGCTGCTCGCTCTATGCCTCTTTGAGCTTCGTAATGATTGCTTGCTTGACCTGCGTTTCGCTTAATTTGAATATATGGCGCAAAACATCATACGGCCGAACGGTTTTTCCCGGCTCAGTTTGAAGCGTCAGCTCCAGATGATGGGCGTCGCGCAATTCACTGCTTACTACAATATCCTTTAAATCGATCTTTTTCAACTTCCCTTTTCGACCGCTCAGGAAAATGGTAAACTCCGACTGCTCTTTAAATGCCTTTAGCAGTTCTTCATCGAACTGCCCTGCGGCCAGATCCACTGTGTAACGGATGGGTCGTTGTGGGTTGCCCGGTAATTTTTTAGGGGTCAAAAGGCAATCGGTAATCATAAGACCGGCAGGCAGGTGTGCGTTTAACAAGTCTCTGATTTGCCGGGGTCGGACGTCGTCCGGTGCGGATAGCGTAAAACGCTCCTGCTGGCTTTCGATTCCCACCGGCAGTGGATCATCAAAGGAGATTTTGGGCTTGGGGTGAAATCCCTCTGAAAAACGAACGGCAATCCCGGCCCGCTTTAGAGCGCGCTGAAAAATGTTGACCAGTTCAAGATGGCCGAAATAGCGGGCCTGATCCCGCTTGGTATAAAAAACAGTGAATTTTTGATAAACCGCCGGTTCTTGCGCGGTGCCCTTCTGCCCCCCAGAGGCATTGTTATCGAACTGCTGGTGCGTTAGCGGCGCGATTCGTTCAAAATCGCACACACCGCATTGGTTACAGTCGTCCACCCGGCAATCGGCCGTATAAGCGCCCTTGAGCGCATTGTCCCACTCAGCAGCCAAAAATTCTCGAGTCACCTGGACGTCAATGTGATCCCAGGGCAAGGGTTCACAGACATCTCTTTCGCGGATGGTAAAAAAATCCAGATCCATGCCCTGCTCGTTAAAAACCGACTGCCATAGGTCATATCGAAACTGGTCGCTCCAGCCGTCGAACCGGCAGCCTTTTTGATAAGCCGCCACCAGCAAACGACTCAATCTTCGATCGCCGCGCGCCCACACCCCTTCCAGCCAGCTGACTTTGGGATCCTGCCATTTAAATTGGATCCCGGGCAATTTTAGCCGCCGCTGCAGCCAACGGATGCGCGCTTTAGATTCGGCCAGTGGCAGTTGGGCAACCCATTGAAAAGGGGTATGGGGTTTGGGAATAAAGGTGGCCACACTGACATTAATCTTACCCCGACGCCCGGTGCTATGTTTGATTTGTCTCAGGGATTTGATCAAATCGACCAGGGCCGTCAAATCCGCTTCGGTTTCGGTGGGAAGCCCGATCATAAAATACAATTTGATGACCTGCCAGCCCAGGTCAAAAGCATCTTTGACTGTTTTTATAATTTCGCTGTCGCTGATATTTTTGTTGATGACATCGCGCAGCCGTTGGCTGCCCGCTTCGGGAGCAATGGTAAAGCCGGTTTTGCGCACCGTTTTGATCAGTTTCATCAGCTCGGGTGTCAACGTTCCAGCCCGCAGAGACGGCAGGGATACCGCAACATTCTGGCCTGCATAGCGCGACATTAATCGCTCCATCAGCGGCACGATACAACCGTAGTCGCCGGTACTTAAGGACAGCAAGGAGATATCTTCGTATCCGGTGCTGCTGATGGATTGGTCGCAAAGGTCGGTTAGAGACTCCGGTGAGCGTTCCCGAACCGGACGGTAGATTATGCCCGCCTGGCAAAAGCGGCAGCCGCGGGTGCAGCCTCTGGCGACCTCCAGCCGCAGGCGATCGTGCACGGGTTTGCCAAAAGGAACAATTGGTTTATGCGGAAACGGTATCTGATCCAGATCGGCGACAAGGGTTCGGGTCACCTGGGCATAATCTGCGTAGCGCGGCTCCAGTTTCTGAAAACCGCAGTGATCATATCGCGGTTTAAAAAATGATGGAATGTAAACGCCTTCGATCTTTGACCAGCGTTTTAAAAGCGCGTCTTTATTGTTGCCGGCATTCTTTTTCCATTCCAACCAGCTTTCAGCCAGCTGAAGAATAGCGCACTCACCGTCGCCGATCACCATGGCATCAAAAAAATCCGCAACCGGCTCAGGGTTGCATGTGCAGGGGCCACCGGCAATAATCAACGGGAACGATTCGTCCCGCCGGGCGGCATAAAACGGAATGCCGGAAAGCTCCAAGATGGTTAATATGTTGGTGTAGTTCAGTTCATAAAGCAGGCTGAATCCGATAATATCAAAGCGGTCAAGCGGTTGACGGGATTCCAGAGAAAACAGGCGCAGCCCGGCTGCTCTCAGATGCCGGTCCATATCATTGCCGGGCGCAAACACGCGCTCGGCGGCAATATCCGCGTGTGCATTGAGGATATGATACAGAATTTGCATCCCAAAATGGGATGTGCCAATTTCATAAAGGTCCGGAAAAGCCAGCGCAAAACGCAGCTTGACGTCGGCCGGATCCTTTTTGATCTGGTTAATCTCTCCACCCAGATAGCGGCTGGGTTTTTCGACCAGGGGCAGTATATCTTCGAGGGTTTTGATGCTCATAGTGCTCGGGGAAATTATTCGAGTTTACAGCATTTTACCAGATCGCCATTAAAAAAAGAAGATATCTTTATTTTCACAACACGATGTTTATATTTTTAGCAACTCAATTGAACTCAAGGGCCCGATAAAAACAGGCTACCGTGCCGAAGGGAAATATATGTGTAAGCGGTCTATACGCAAACAAGTTAACATCATTACTATCCTTTGTGCCTCACTTTTTTTTCTTTTTGCGCCGGTCTTTGCCCAACCGGGCTGGGGCCTGAAAAACGAGCGCGAAAGCCCGGTCGTGCGCGCCGTGCGCAAAGTCAGCCCGGCTGTGGTAAATATAAGCTCCTCGCATGCCGTCCGCAAGCGCGCCAATCCTTTCTCCGGATTCGGCATGGACCCGTTTTTCGAAGAATTTTTCAAAGATTTTTTTGACCCGCGTTTTGAAAGCCGACAGGAAAGCGCCAGCCTGGGCTCCGGTGTTATCATCGACGGTGAGCGTGGCTTGATTCTCACCAATGCCCACGTCATCGAAAAGGCCAACAAGATCAAAGTCGTGCTGAAAGATGAACGCGAGTATGATGCCAAAATCGTCGGCGCCGATCCGGATTCAGACCTGGCTGTTTTGCAGATCGAGTCCCCAAACCGCTTGCCGGCGATTGAGATGGGCAGCAGCGATGACCTGATGATCGGCGAAACCGTGATTGCCATCGGCAATCCTTTTGGCTTTTCACATACGGTGACCACCGGCGTCATCAGCGCCATCAATCGCAGTGTTCGCAGCGAAGAAATGGTGTTTCATGATTTTATCCAGATCGACGCCTCCATCAATCCCGGCAACAGCGGTGGACCGCTGTTAAACATAAACGGCGATCTAATCGGCATTAATACGGCCATTTATGCCAAAGCCCAGGGCATCGGTTTTGCGATTCCCATCAACAAGGCCAAAAAAATTATTGCCGATCTAATTCAATTCGGCGAGGTCATCCATGCCTGGATCGGCATCAGCGTCCAGAACCTGGACCGGAAACTGGCCGGCTACCTGAATGTGCCCAATGAGAAAGGTGTCGTCGTCAAAGCCGTAGAACCCGACAGTCCGGCATTCAAGGCCGATCTGCAAGAAGGCGACATCATTTTAGCGATTGGATCCAAAAAAATGGCATCGCCCCAGGATTACTGGTCCATTAAAAAAACGTTTGTCGCGGGTGATACACTCAAGGCCCGTATCTGGCGCGACAACAAAGTCAAAACCGTATCGATCAAAACCCGCGTTTTTCCCTTGGAGCAGGCCGAAACTCTGGCCTTTCGTATTATGGGCATTCGGGTCGACGATCTCACCGCAAAAAACCGCAACTATTATCGCATCCTGTCCCGTGAGGGCGTGGTGATTTCCGAAATTGCGCGCGGCAGCCATCTGGATCGCATCGGGGCGCGCGCGGGTGATGTCATCCGCCAGATTGACGACTTCAATATTGCAAACAAAGAAGATTTTAAAAAAGCCATTGTTAAGTATCGGCAAAAACAATCGGTAGTCGTTCTGCTGCAAAGAGGGGATCAAGGGTATTACATAACGGTAAAACTATAAATTTTGTCTCGAAGGGATTTGGGGAGGTTCTTATGAAAAGAGCAATGCTGCGGATAATGCTGGTGGGCCTGGTTGGGTCTTTCTTTTACGCCTGCGGTTACAACACCATGCAACAAAACGAGGAAGCGGTATTCAGCGCCTGGGGCGACGTAGAATCAAACCTGCAGCGCCGGGCGGATCTGATTCCGAACCTGGTGGAAGTCGTCAAAGGTTACGCCGCTCATGAAAGAGAAACTTTGGAGGCGGTCACCAATGCCCGCGCCAAAGCCACGTCTGTTCAACTGTCAGATTCCGATCTTAGCGACCCGGCAGCGATGCAGCGCTTGCAGGCCGCACAGGGAGCGCTGTCTTCGGCCCTGGCCCGCTTGATGGTGGTGGTCGAACGTTACCCGGATTTAAAGGCCAATCAAAATTTCCTGGATTTGCAAAACCAGCTGGAGGGCACCGAAAACCGTATCAATGTGGCCCGGCAGCGCTACAATCAAAGCGTGGAAACCTTTAATTTCTCGATTCGCAGATTTCCCAACAGCCTGACCAACAAACTGCTGCTACATCTGGAACGCAAAGAATACATCAAAGCCGAAGAAGGTGCCGCGCGTGCGCCCGAAGTCAAGTTCACCGATTAACACCAGGCATTTGCCGGTTAAACTGTTGCTATGAAATTGCAAAAACACCATCGGTTCGTCCAGCTTCTGGTCGTGGGCGGGTTGATCTGTCTTTTCGGGGTCACTCACCTGGCGGCGCTGGAGGTCCCACAGCTCACCGCTCGCGTAAACGACACCGCCGGTATGCTCTCGGCAGCCACCCGACAGCAGCTGGAGGACGTCCTGGCGCGTCTGGAACAGACCGATTCCACCCAGATTGTTTTGTTGACGATACCTTCGCTGGACGGTGAGGTGCTGGAGGAATTTTCCATCAAAGTTGTGGATCAGTGGAAAATCGGCCAGAAGGGTGTTGATAACGGCGCTTTGCTGTTGATCGCCAAAAAGGACCGCAAAATTCGCATCGAGGTCGGCTACGGTTTGGAGGGCTCCCTGACCGATTTGATGGCCGGCCGCATCATTCGCAACGTCATCGTGCCGCAGTTTAAAGCCGGCAATTTCGATCAGGGAGTCATTGACGGCGTCCAGACGATGATCAAAGTCGTCCGGGGCGAATACAAAACGTCCGAAAAAGGGCCGGCCGGTAGCGGCCAAAGGCAAAAAAAAGGCACTGCCGGACTTGGCGGCTTATTCGCCTTTATATTTTTTATCAGCATGTTGGGCCGGCTTCGCCGTCCGCTGGGTATTGCCGCCGGCGGCATCCTGGCACCGGTCTCAGCATCCCTTTTCTTTAATCTCAGTTCCATGTGGCTGTTGCTGTCGATTCCCATCGGTTTACTGGCGGGGTTGATATTAAGTTTTCTGGGCTCGCCGCTGGTATTCGGCCACGGGCATCACCATCATCGGCGCACCGGCGGCTGGTGGTCCGGCGGAGGCGGCGGATTTTCAACCGGCGGATTTGGTGGCGGTTTTGGTAGTGGTGGCGGCGGCTTCGGCGGTGGTGGGGCTTCCGGCGGCTGGTAGATAAGAATTATTGAATTTTTTGGAAATTTTGACACGCCATACCAAGGATTTACGAATGAAGGATCTGGCGCAACATTTCTTAACAGAAGATGAACGCAAACAGGTCGAAAATGCGGTCAACGCAGTGGAAAAACGAACCGCCGGTGAAATTGTGGTCATGATCATTTCTGCCAGCTATCAATATCCCCTGGCCAACGTTATCGGTGCAACAACCTTTGCGCTGCCGCTGGCCCTGATTCTGACGCCGCTGACCGGGTCATGGTTGTGGATCGGCGCACAGAATATGTGGCTGTTTCTGGGATTTTTGACCGTTTTTTTTATCCTTTTGCATGAAATTATCAAACGCAGCGGGTGGCTCAAGCGTTTGTTTATCTCACAGCAAGAGATCGATGACGAAGTTGAAGAAGCCGCCGTGACTCAGTTTTTCGATCGGGGTTTATACCGCACCCGCGATGAATCCGGTGTACTGGTTTTGATATCGGTATTTGAACGTAGGGTCTGGATTCTGGCCGACCGGGGCATCAACGCCAAAGTCGAACAAAACCAGTGGGATAATATCATTACACTGATCACAGAGGGCATCAAACAACAGCGCCCGGCGGATGCCATCTGCGCAGCGATTGAAAAAATCGGGGATTTTTTGGAAGCGCATTTTCCGGTCAAACCCGACGATACCAATGAACTAAAAAACCTGGTCATTGAAAAATAGCACTTGCTGCCAGCACCCAAAATCGATATCGGCTTTAAAAGTGACATGCAGAATCAGATCGTTTTCTTGTGTCTGCCGCTGTAAGAACTATCTGTCCGCCGCAGCCGGACAAGATTCTGATGCAGATAAAAATTTCCTAAAGTTCTTCTCGCCTTAGACCGATAAGAATATTGGATCGAAATCAGTCACAAAAGGAGATGGTTTCGGCCCGGATTTTGTTATCATTGCACAAAACGTTTCTCTCGATAATGCCAAACCTTGAGTAATCAAGGGACGGAAAACCACGGGTCCGCCGGAGGTGGATGGCCGGGTTGCCTGGGGAGGCTGAAAAGCTGGGAGGCCCGGAACGGGTTGGCTCAGCTTTTTTGCTTGGACTGCCGTTCGATAGCGGGGATAAAATATCATTTTACGGGGGGATTAATCCATACGAAAGTCACCGCTTTGGTTTCGATTACATCGATAGTATCGAAAAACAGCATACCGTATCACCAGCGCTCAATGAGCAACCGGTTTCACGGTATCGCGAACAGATGGACGAAACCACACGGCATGTCCTGCGGATGCGCAAGGCAATGGAGGCCGTCAAGGAGCTCATGCCATCGTCTGCTGCATCTTCTGAAATTGAAGTCAACGTAGCAGCAAGCACAACCTCGACCTCAAATGTTAGCTTAGAACCGTTGGCTTCCGCAACGCCCACGACCCTGCAGTCAACCGAAGAAGTCAACAGCGCCACCACTTCTTATTCAACGACCGCGCCGGAATGGGCCGGCGCATCGACGGTACAGGCCACGGTCAACGGCGAATACGACGGCTCGAATGGCACCGATACGCTCACCTTTCAGGTCACCCGGGGCGGCACTCACGGTCATGTCAACCTCCAGATAAAAGTCTACGATTCCAACAATAATCAAATTGACAGCATCGATATCAAAAAAAATGATGCCATTGACAAACCATACACGATGGATAATGGCCTTGTATTGACCTTCAGCGCCGGTGATTTGAAGAAAAACGACACCTTCACAATGGCGGTTTATGACACCGTCGAAAACACAGCGGACCCGGACAAGCCCTTTAACGGGACGGGCAGTGATGATCCCAACTTTCAATATGGTCTTGAGGTAACCAGCGGCTCGTTTCAGGTCAATGGCGCCACCATCAACGTTCAAACAGAAGATACCATCAACACCGTACTCGACAAAATCAACCAATCCGAAGCCGGTGTAACGGCCACCTTCGACGCTGCTTCTGAAACGATATTATTGACTCAGAATACGTCCGGCTCCACCCCTGACATTGTCCTTGAGAACGATACATCCGGATTTCTGGCGGCCGTAAAACTGGAGGGCGCCACGACCACCCCCGGAGAGGATGCGGAACCTGAAAAAACGCTGGCAGAAGAGGCGCAATTCGCCAGCGTTCAAAGCGGCACCATAACTGTCAATAGTGTTGCCATCGACATCGACGTCAATACCGATACGTTGAACGATATTCTCGATCGGATTACCGCCTCCGGCGCAGACGTTGCGGCAAGCTATAACAGCTCTTCTGAACGGGTATCTGTGACCGCCAACAACACCGAGAACCCGCTTATTCTTGACAGCGGGACGACAAACTTCTTTGCGGCAGTGAACATATCAGATGGCACCTATGAGCCGGTTAATGAAACCATCGAGGTGCAAACCGAAGGCGTCGATGCTGTCAATGCGTCGGATTTGGTGGCAGAATATGCAGAAGCCTACGATACTGAACTGAGCGCGGCAACAGCTGAAAACCCGGAAACGGCGGCAACGCCCGCTAATACCGAAATGCTGGGCAAACTTGTTGATATCATATCTGATTCCATGAATGTCCTGTTCGATGATGCGGCCATCAGCGCTTCTTCAAGTGCCAATACCGAAACGTTTCGAAATAATGTTCGGGATGCAGTTGCATCGTGGTTTGATTCCGAGGGGCCTCAATACAACACCAACTTCGGCATTGGTTTTGACTTTGAAAAAACCAAAGAAGGCGTATTTTCTTTCTCCAAGTCCAACCGCAGTCAATTTGAAGCGGCGCTGGCATCCCCGCAAAGCTCAGCTGCGGTGCGCAAAGCGCTTTTTAGATCCGAACCCGAGGGCTTGCTCAACCAGTTGCGTGCCGCCCTGACGGAAGCCGGCACCGATTTTGATGTGGATCCGACCGGCCTATTTTTGGATCTGACAGTTTAGTTTTTATGGTTCAGGTTTCATTTATCGGTACCCAGGTTCAGTGTTCAGAAGTTCAACATTTTAGTCGCTGGCTGCTTGATGCTCGAAACTGAACCTCTGAACGCTTGAACCCTGTAGCCTTTTACTTTAAAACCTACCGGCCCCATAGGGTAATCACCACTGCACCGGACACCATCAGCAGGGTGCCGATGGTCCGCATGACCAGGTTTTTTTCATTGAAAATAACGCCCCCATAAATGAGCCCGATGATGACGCTAAAGCGCTTGACCGATATCATATAGGCTGCTTTGGTCAGGGAAATCGCAACGGCATGCAAGAGGATGTGGGCAAAAAATAAAACACCGGCGACGATTCCTTTCCGTCGGCGGGTGGCAAAGGTGTAAAATTTGATTTTGCCGTAGACCCGAAACAAAGCCAGCAAGACGATATTTAAAGCCGTAAAAAATGTGATCGCAAAAAACAGGGGCGATGAATGCACAATCCCCAGTTTTCCGAAGACGGCACCCAGACTGTAAACAAAGGCCACAATAAGCATCAGCCAGGATCCTTTTTCCCGTAAAACCGCTTTTAGGGGCGCTAGGGCAGAATGCCTGCCGGGAGTTAGATTTAAAATGTAGCCCCCCGCACAGATAATGCATATGCCCAGTATGCCCGGGGCATTGGGCATTTCATCCAACACCAGGGCACCGGTCAAAATCATAAAGACCGGTGTAAACGACAGATACGGCAATGTTAGGCTCAGGGGTGAAACCTGAATAGCGCGCAAATGCAGAAAAAATCCGATGCCGTTGATGGGCAGGCTGATTAAAAAGGCGCTGAAAAAGATGCCGTCCAGAGGTGGAAGCGGCACAAAAGGTAACGTCAGAACCAGCAAGGGCAGACTGTAAATCAGCGGATAGGCCAGCATCTCGTAGGTGCTCAGATCGGAGAAAAACTTTTTTACCCAGGCATCATGGGAGGCCACCGCCAGCGCCGTCAAAAATGAGAGGTTGAACCACAGCATCCGCTAAGTGTTCCTTGTTGTCTGCATCAAACATTTATGTCAGTTCAAAACAACTTAGTCTTCTCGCGCTCATCTTTCAAGAGTAGATCTATCTTGCCGACTAGATATGAGGATGCTATAAAGAAATTGATAAGAAGCCGCATCAAAACCCTTTTGGGTTGGTTCGCGGCTTCTGAAAAGACCGCAAAATGAACCCCAAAGGGGTTTTGCAACTCCTTCCACCAGCTTCTACTGAAGGGAGAGGTCATGGAACGCACCAAAATATTTAAACTCTTAAATTCTGATGATCCTATGGATCAGGTGCTGATCAAAGGCTGGGTACGTACCCGGCGTGATTCCAAGGGGTTTTCCTTTATAGAGGTCAATGACGGCTCCAGCCTGAAAAACCTTCAGGTTGTTGCGGATGAAAAATTATCCAATTATGAGGACATCAAAAAACTGACCACCGGCTCTGCCATCGCTGTCAGTGGCCGTTTGGTTGCATCCCGGGGCGGCGGCCAGCGCTGGGAAATCCAGGCCGATCGTCTGGAAATCATCCATCAGGCGCCTGAAGACTATCCGCTGCAAAAAAAGCGGCATAGCGATGAATTTTTAAGAACCATCTCGCATTTGAGACCCCGCACCAACAAGTATGGTGCCGCTTTTCGCATCCGCTCTGAAATGGCCTACGGTATTCATAAGTTTTTTCGCGAGCGTGGCTTTCGTTATCTGCATTCCCCGATTCTGACCGGCTCGGACTGTGAGGGTGCCGGGGAGCTGTTTCAGGTGACCACTCTGGATCTGAGCAATCCGCCCCGAAAGGAGGGCAAGACCGATTTCGAACAGGATTTTTTCGGCAAAGAGGCGAATCTGACGGTTTCAGGGCAATTGTCGGCCGAGATGTTTGCCCTCGCCCTGGGGGATGTTTACACTTTCGGGCCCACCTTCAGGGCCGAAAACTCCAACACCCGCCGCCATGCCGCCGAGTTTTGGATGGTGGAACCGGAGATGGCCTTCTGCGACCTGGACGGCAACATGGCTCTGGGGGAAGAACTCATTCGTGAACTGACCGCCTACGCCATCGATACCTGTGCCGAAGATCTGGAACTTTTCGCCCGCTGGGTGGATAAAAAGCTGATGGCCACTCTGGAAAATATTGCCCAATCCGACTACATCCGACTGCCGTATCGTGAAGCGGTGGACATCTTAACTCAATCCCATAAAAAATTCGAGTATCCCGTGGGCTTCGGCCAAGATCTGCAAACCGAGCATGAACGCTTTTTGACCGAAGAGCACTTCAAAAAGCCTGTCATTGTGTATGACTACCCTAAATCCATCAAGCCGTTCTATATGCGGGTCAATGACGATCAGGAGACGGTGGGTGCCATGGATGTGCTGGTACCGAGCATCGGTGAGATCATCGGCGGTAGCCAGCGTGAGGAACGCCTGGACGTGCTGGAAGTCCGAATGGACGAATTGAAGATGGACAAAGCCCCGCTGTGGTGGTATCTGGATGCCCGCCGCTACGGCAGCGTGCCGCACAGCGGTTTTGGTCTTGGTTTTGAGCGCTTTTTAATGATGATCACCGGCATCCGCAACATCAGAGATGTGATTCCCTTCCCAAGGACACCACAGAATATCGAATTTTAAGCACAAGCCGGCAACGATTGAGTCTTTTTCAATCGTCTCCTTCTCGTGTAAGGGTTTGACTTTTTTAAAGAAAAAAAGCTATAATATGTGTGATCCATTTCTAAATTGGTCATCACTTCGAATAGCGTCCATTTTTTTTAACCGAGGGGTCTGGTTTCAGTCCATCAAAACCGCAGCAGCAGGAAAGGCTTTTTGGAATGGATAACACACAACGCGGGAAACTGGTTCTAAAGGCAGTGCCGGCCGGAGAAGCTGAAGAAAAAGTCGTTGCGTTGCTGTTTAAATTTGCAAAAAATGCTTCCGCTATTGAGTTAACCAAAAAGGTTCGAAACGCACCGTACACACTTAGCCATAATATTGAAGCCGAAAAAGCGCTCCTGTTCGTCGAAGCGATTCAAAAATGCGGGGCAAATGCTGTGTTTATCCCCCATATAACCGAAAAACCTGCTTCCGAACAGTTAACACCTGTCCAGAGGCCGACGGTTTTTTCTTTTGAATCAGATGCCTTTCCCATCGATGAAGCGACCCCGCCGCCCATTCATGTAAAGCCCCCTAGAAACGGCGTCCGTCGTTTAACCATGATACTGACCATCATCTTGCTTCTGCTGTCCTTTGGCTTTCTAACCTGGCAGCTCTGGCCGATTATCGGCGTCAAGATTCAGGACATGATTAACTTCTTCAAGCACAATCTTTAAATCGATTTTCAAAATGCGTCTTCTTGCGGGTTTTCAATGCATACGATACCGTCCAGTAGATCGGCGTCATTGAAGTTTATCAACAGTCCCCGCTTGATATCGGCGAGCTTTAAAAATAGCCTGAATCGAGATTTGTCAAGCGACTCGATTTTTTCACTGCATTTTAATTCGACGGCTATCGCATTTTCGACGACCAAATCCAGAGTATAGCCGCAATTCAGAATTTGGCCTTTGTACTTTTGCTGCATTGGAATGGGTTTCTTGCGTTCAAAAGACAGCTTGCGTTTGTTGAGTTCGTAACAAAGGCATTCCTCATATTCAGCTGGGTGCAAGCCAGGTCCGACGCCCCAATGAACCTCGTGGGCAGCTGACAAAATTTCATCTGTCAATTTTTTAAGCTTCATCGGTATGACTTTAAGGAAAATAGCTCCATATTTTTATTTTAAAACGCTCGGCTTAGGCAATGCTTAAAGTGAGCGCTTATCGAGGTTGCTGCAGCTACACGGCAGATGGTGTTCCGCTATAGTGTACTATGCGGAACGCCATCTAACACCGTAGATGCAGTAAGATCGATAAGCCCCCTGGGGTTTTAAATTTTAAAAATTATAAAGATAGAATTCCTTTAACTTTAATTAAATTTTTTAAAATTTAAACCGCTCATTTTAAGTAAAAGTTGTGTAAAACATACCCCACCCATATTGACTGTCAGGATCAGTGTTTATAAAATTTTAGTATGAGATTAAAAACAAACATCCAGCAGACATCAAAGCATCCGGGGGGTTCATTCATGAAATTGACGCATATCTTTTTTTGCATGACGATGCTTTTCCTGACAGCCGTACCTGCCGCAGCCGAAGACACTTCTCAGCGCGAGCTTCGCAGTCGGGCCCAAAAGGCTTACACCGACGGCAACTGGCAGGAAGCCTTTGAACTGAATCGCCAGCTGAGCCTGGATCCAGGGACCGAGCCAAAAAGGGTGGGCTTAGATTTTATCCAGGCCTGGCAGTGTTTGCGTCAGCTAAACCGATTGGATCAGCTGGACGATTTCCGCGAAGCGGTCATTGAACAACATGCCACCAACTGGCGGCTGCTGCTTGCTGCCGCCCGCAGCTACAGCCAAAACACCCATTGGGGCTATATGATCGCCGGAGAATTTCATCGCGGTCACCACCGGGGGGGCGGAAAATATGTCAATGCCGTTGCCCGTGATCGGGTGCGCGCATTGCAACTTCTGCAACAGGCCATGGCGCCGGCTGAATCGGACCCGCAAAAAACCGAAGTGGCCCAGTTTTTTATGGAATTTGCCCGCATCGTCCAGCAGCATCGCGGAACCGTCCAGGCCTGGCGTCTTCAGTATCTGACCGATCTTGCGCGGTTGCCGGACTATGGGCCCGGGTACGGCCACACGCATGGCCGTCACACCCAGTATGCACCGGTAGATGCGCAGGGCCGGCCGGTTTATTATCAAATTCCGAAGGACTTTAACGGCGCAACTTCAGACGGGGAACGCTGGCGCTGGTTGTTGGCCAGGGCCGTAACACTCGATCCGGCGCTGGAGGCCAGTGTTGAATATACCTGGGCCAGCTTTTTGCACCAGCAGTTTGGCGTTCAGACGCTGGCAGATTACGGCATGCTTTACGGCCGCGGGCGCTCTGTGGATAGAGCAACGCACAAAAAAGACGAAAGCGGCGCCTATGCAGTGCACACCTTAAGCGATGATGAAACCATCGCCCGGCTGGCGGTGGGCGTACGGCGTTTTGAGCTGCTCCCTGAATTTAATTTTATTCAGGCCTTTAAGAAAATTCTTGAAAACTACAACAACGGCCAGGCCGCCAATGCAGCCCGGACGCTGGCTCAAATCTATGAAAACCGACGGCAGTATGACCGCGCCGTCCAATACTGGCTGCTGTATAAAAAATCGAATCGATCTGCCGCCCAAAAGCGAATCGATCAGATCGTCCAAAACTGGGGTGTTTTTGAATCCAGCGGCACGCAGCCCGCCGGCACAACACCCCGGGTTGAATATCGCTTTCGCAACGGCCATCGTGTGGCGTTCAGCGCCCAACGCATCCGGGTCAAGCGGCTGCTTGAAGATGTAAAAGCGTATATCCGCGCTGAGAACCGGCGGTTGGACTGGCAACGCATCAATCCTAATAATATCGGCTGGCGCATCGTAAATGAAAATCAGACCCGGTATGTCGGCAAGCAGGTGGCCGGTTGGCAACTGAATCTGGAACCTGACGAGCGACACTGGGATCGGCACGTCACGGTTCGTTTCCCCGATGCCCTCAAAACAGCCGGTGCCTACCTGGTCACGGCCCGAATGCAGGACGGCAACATCGCCCGCATCATCGTCTGGGTGGCTGATACGGTTATCGTTAAAAAACCCCTCAAACAACAAATGCTCTATTATGTGGCCGATGCTGTCAGCGGCAAAGCGCTTGCCGGCGTCAACCTAGAATTTTTCGGCTACCGCACCCGCTCCATTAAAGGCACCAATCGTTACCGCATCCTTCACCGGGAATTAAACAAAGAAACTGATTCAAGCGGCCTGGTGATCGTCGAGCCGTCTCAGATGGCTCAAAACATGTCCTGGCTGGCCATCGCAACCTCCCGCACCGGTCGTCTGGCCTTTTTGGGTTTTTCAAATGTCTGGTATCCGAATTATTCCGATACCGAATATAACCAGACCAAAACGCTTGTTATGACCGACCGCCCGGTGTACCGGCCGGGCCAGACGGTCAAATTTAAGGCCTGGGTGCGACACGTTCGCTATGATAAAGACGATACGTCTGCTTTTGCCAGTTTGCAGTTTAACGTTCGAATCCACAACCCAAAAAACGAGCAAGTCTATTCTCAACGCCTGACGGCCGATGCTTATGGCGGTATCACGGGTGAGTTTAATATCCCATCAGAGGCGCCATTGGGTGTATACCGCATCTCCCATGGCCGCAGCAGCGTTTACGGCGGTCAGACCTTTCGGGTGGAAGAATACAAAAAACCCGAATTTGAGGTCAGCGTGGAAGCGCCCGCTGAGCCGGTCATGCTCGGCGAAAAGATCACCGCTACGATCAACGCCACCTATTATTTCGGCTCACCGGTCACTGAGGCCCGGGTTAGATACAGGGTGTTGCGCACCGAATACGACACCCGCTGGTATCCGCATTTTTACTGGGACTGGTTTTATGGACCGGGCTACTGGTGGTATGCTTATGATTATTCCTGGTACCCGGGCTGGGAAGACTGGGGTTGCCTCAGGCCGATCTGGAGCTGGTGGCCGCATCAGCCGCAGCCGCCACCGGAAATCGTGGCCGACGGTGAGGTTAACATCGGCCGGGACGGCACCGTCAAGATCCCCATTGATACCGCCCTGGCCAAACTGATCCACGGCGACAGCGACCATCGCTATACCATCAAGGCCGAAGTACGGGATCAGTCACGGCGGACCATTGTCGGCCAGGGTCAGGTGCTGGTGGCTCGCCAACCGTTTAAGGTTTACGTCTGGCTGGATCGCGGCCATTACCGGGTCGGTGAACCGATCACCGCCAGATTCAAGGCCCAGACCCTCGGTCAGGATCCGGTTGCCGGTCAGGGCCGGCTCAAACTGCTGCGCATTGCCTATCGCAACAACCGGCCCGTGGAAAGTGAAGTGGCCAGCTGGGATCTGAACACCGACGATCGGGGCCGTGCCGCCCTGAAGATTCAGGCGTCCCGTTCCGGTCAATACCGCCTGTCGTATACCGTCACGGATACCAAAGGACATGCCATTGAAGGCGGCTATATTTTTACCGTTCGCGGCCAGGGGGATGACGGTGCCGGTTATCGTTTTGCCAAGATCGAATTGATTGCCGACAAGGCCGAATATGCGCCCGGCGAAACGGTACAGCTGCAGATCAACACCGATCGTGCGGGGGCAACCGTGGTGTTTTTCGTGCGCCCGGTAAACGGCATCTATTTGCCGCCCAAAGTCATCACCCCACGCGGCAAAAGCACCCGCGAGAAGATTTATATATCAAAAAAGGACATGCCCAACTTTTTTGTGGAGGCCTTCACGGTTTATGGCGGCAAGGTGCACACGGAGGCGCGTGAAATTGTGGTGCCACCTGAAAAACGGGTGCTCAATGTAAGCGTCACCCCCGCCCAGAAAGACTATCGACCGGGGCAGACAGCCGCACTCAGCGTTCGGTTAACCGATTTTGATGGTGAGCCTTTTCAGGGCTCAGCGGTCATCAGTGTTTATGACCGTTCGGTCGAATACATTTCCGGCGGTTCCAACGTGCCTGAAATTCGCTCCTTTTATTGGAAATGGCGACGGCACCATCAGATCTATCAGGAGTCCAGTCTGGCTCGCTGGTTTGCCAACCTGCTCAAAAAAAATGAAACACCCATGAAGCCCATCGGGGTCTTTGGCAATCTGATCATAACCGATACAGCCGGAAAAGAAGCGCCCGTCAAGCTAGAAAAGGCCCGTTTGCAGGGAGCGCCTGAGGCCGGGTCGGCCAGGGCGCCCGCGCCGGCCGAGGCTGGGCTAGAGGAAAAAGCCGACGAAACCGGCCGGCCGGCCGACAAGGAGGCGTCGGCCGGCGGCGACCTGATCCAGCCGGCGGTGCGCAGCAAATTTGCCGATACCGCCTTCTGGTCGGCCAACATCACCACAAACGCACAGGGTCTGGCCGAAGTCGCATTCAACATGCCCGAAAACCTGACCGGTTGGCGGGCCAAAGTCTGGGCTATGGGACACGGCACGCGGGTCGGCCAGGGAGATGCGGCCCTGGTGACCCGTAAGGACCTGATCGTACGCCTGCAGGCCCCCCGGTTTTTCGTGGAAACCGATGAGGTGGTGCTTTCGGCCAACGTCCATAATTATTTAAAAAGCCGCAAATCCGCTATCGTCACTCTCGAGTTAGACGGCGGCTGCCTGGTTCTGGTTAAAGGCCAGAAACCAACCCGCTCCGTATTCGTTGAAGCCGACGGCGAGCAGCGGGTGGACTGGCGCGTTAAGGTCATCAAGGAAGGTGAGGCGGTGGTTCGCATGCTGGCGCTGACCGATGAAGAATCCGACGCCATGCAGATGCGCTTTCCGGTTTATGTGCACGGCATGGTTAAGCATGTACCCAGAAGCGGTGTCATCCGTGCCGATCAGAACCAGGCCCGGATTCAGTTTCAGGTGCCCGCCGCCCGGCGTGTGGATCAATCCCGCCTGGAGTTGCGCTACTCTCCGACGTTGGCCGGCGCCATGGTGGATGCCCTGCCGTATCTGGTCAGCTATCCTTACGGCTGCACCGAACAAACCTTGAATCGCTTTTTGCCCACCGTGATCACCCAGCAAGCCCTAAAACGCATGGGCGTTGATCTGACCGATATTCAAAACAAACGCACTAATTTAAATCCCCAGGAAATCGGTGCAGACACCCGCCGGCGGGCACAGTGGCAGCGCTATGATCACAACCCGGTATTTGATGAAGATGAAGTCGCATCCATGGTGGCTGCCGGCATCCGGCGCTTGGCTGCCATGCAGCTGTCCGACGGTGGCTGGGGATGGTTTAGCGGCTACCGCGAGCAGTCCTATCCACATACCACCGCCTTGGTGGTTCATGGGCTGCAGATGGCCCGGCAAAATGGAGTGACCCTTCCCGGGCAGGTGCTCACCCGGGGCATCCAGTGGCTCAAAGATTATCAGGCCAAAGAAATAGAGCGCCTGCGCCTCTGGGATCGCACCCAAAAGAAAGGAAAGCCCAGGACCGACAATCTGGATGCCTTTGTCTACATGGTATTAACCGATGCGGCGGCTGAAAATAACTTGATGCGCGCCTATCTGTATCGGGACCGCAACCGGCTGGCGGTCTATGCTAAGGCTATGTTCGGCCTGGCGCTGTTCAAGGTCGATGATGACGAGAAGCTGGCCATGGTAATTCAAAATATTGAACAGTTTCTGGTCGTCGACGATGAAAACCAGACCGCCTATCTGAACTTGCCCAACAGCCATTCCTGGTGGTACTGGTATGGATCGGAAACCGAAGCCCATGCCTATTACCTCAAGCTGTTGACGCGTACAGACCCGACCGGTAAAAAAGCGTCAGGTCTGGTTAAATATCTGCTCAACAATCGCAAGCACGCCACGTACTGGAACAGCACCCGGGATACGGCGGTGGTGGTGGAAGCCTTTGCCGATTATCTGGCAGCCAGCGGTGAGTCCGCACCGGATGTCACCCTGGACATTCATTTCAACGGCCAAAAGATAAAAACCGTTCGCATGAATGCCAGCAACCTGTTTACATTCGATCATAAATGGGTTCTGAACGGCAAACAGATTCGCGGTGGAACCCAGACCATAACGCTTAAAAAATCCGGTCGGGGTCCGCTCTATTTTAATGCCTATCTGGATTATTTTTCCCTCGAGGACTTGATCACCCGAGCGGGTCTGGAGATTAAAGTCCAGCGCCGGGTCTTTCGCTTAGCCGAAAGTGACCAAAAAATTAAGGCTGTTGGCTCGCGCGGACAAGTCGTCGACCGCCGGGTGGAAAAATACGAGCGCCAGCTGCTTGACAATGGGGCGACTCTGAAGAGCGGAGAGCTGATTGAAGTCGAGCTGATCATTGACAGCAAAAATGATTATGAATACGTGGTTTTTGAGGATATGAAGGCTGCCGGTTTTGAACCGGTTGAGGTGCGCAGTGGCTACACCGGCAATGAGATGGGGGCCTATGTTGAATTTCGCGATCAAACGGTCGCTTTTTTCGTGCATCGCCTGGCGCGTGGCCAACACAGTCTCAGTTATCGGCTGCGGGCGGAAATTCCGGGCAAATTCAGTGCATTGCCCACCAGAGGCTATGCCATGTACGCTCCGGAGCTGAAAGCCAATTCCGATGAGATCAAGCTCATGATCCAGGATGAATAGGGTCCGACAGTAACCATTATGAGCTTGGGCGTCGGGGAGTCTTTCTTAAATCGATCACGGCATGAATCATCAGCGACTTCATCGTGCAAACTCATGATTCCGCTATGATGAGGTGTAGGGCAAAAAACTCTGGTGCGCCTCAATCAGCTGACTTACAGCGGTCGGAAAGTTTTCGCGGAAGTGCATTCAACCAAAAGGCCAAATGGGAGAGCAGTTGCAGCTATCCTTTCGGATGGCCCGTTTCCGAAATGATGCGCTTTTTAGAAGCGCGGCAGGTGCAGCTCGTCGATGTGGTGCTTGTTTTCCCTGACAAAATGATGCACGTAAGGCGGAACCACCGAGCGGTTTAAATAGTCTTTGAAATCAGCGTCTATTTTCGCTTTGGAGACGTTGGCCACCGGCCAGTCTTCGGCCGACTTACAAAAAACATCGTATTCGCTGTGTCCGGTCACGCGCGAAATTTTAAACAGATAAAACTCCATTGAGTTTTGATGCTTCTGAATCTGACGGGCATTTAATCGATACAGGGCCACCAGACCCATGCCCGCCAGCAGGGCAAAGCACACGCTGCCAATTCCATTTATGATTTCTGCAAACATCGTCCTATCTCCAAAAAATGAGTCTCCGCAGATTATATCGGTCAAACAGCGGTTAACCTTTAGTCATATTTAGGCATTCATCAACTCTGCAGCGGGATGTGGCTGAAACGGGCTGAATGCATCCAAAATGGCAAAGCTATACATTAAGCACGATTTTCAAATTGCAAATCGTATGCCACTGAAATTGCATGCGCGCGGCCAAACCGCTCGGCACCGTCTGCAGTCAGCCCGATGGATTGTGCGGTGCGCACATGGATAATGAACGGTGAATCTTCAGCCTCGGCGCTAAGGCACATGCGGTCATTTTTATTGACTTTTTCGTCTCGAAGGCGCGCCTGTTGCGAATTTTTGGTAGACTGCTGTCAAATTCCGGACCTTCCTGCCGACCCTTTATGTCAGGATTTTGGCGCAGGGCAACACGTCACCAACGATAGCCGATCCGCCTCCGTAGACGTTATCAGCGATGACGCCCCTGTGAAGGTGCGTGTTTCTGACGGATCTCATTTGCGGCAGAATCGCTGCGGCTTGCGCACGGGGACTTTGATGCTTAAGATTTCTCCAATTCATCGATAGAATAATAGAGCAATTAATGGGGGCGGACTGCGCTCGATTTCATCATTCCCTCGGAGGGATTTTTGCCGTGACACCTGAGATTATACTGGTACTGTCGATTCTGGCAGTCGCGATCGTATTGCTGATCAGCGAATGGATTCCGATGGAGGTCACCGCCCTTCTGGTTCTGGGCGCCGTGGCCTTGACCGGTCTGGTCAGCCCGGTTGAAGCGCTGGCCGGGTTTAGCAACCCCGCGGTGATCACCGTGTGGGCGGTTTTTATTCTCAGCGGCGGTCTGACCCGAACCGGCGTTGCCAATGTCATCGGGCGATTTGTTTTGCGCCTGGCGGGCGACAGCCAGGTGGTTATGATTATTGTCATCATGATCACCGCCGGAGTGATGTCGGCCATCATGAACAATGTGGCGGTGGCCGCTCTGATGCTGCCGGTGGTCATGGATATCGCCCGCCACACCGGTAGCGCGCCCTCCCGATTGTTGATGCCC
>JASFNW010000056.1:0-27691 GCA_050116835.1 Desulfobacterales bacterium | reverse complement strand
TTGATTTTACTGGTACGCCCGGCAGGATTCGAACCTGCGGCCTACGGATTCGAAGTCCGGCGCTCTATCCAGCTGAGCTACGGGCGCAGAACAGAATTGAGGATGCTCAATTCTGCGTTATTGGTTATTTGTTATTCGTAAAAACGAATATTTTTGAATTTTTGCGCCTCAATTGAGCACCGCTCAATTGAGGCTTTTAAATGGGGTGAGTGATGGGATTTGAACCCACGACAACCGAGGCCACAACCCGGTGCTCTACCAACTGAGCTACACCCACCATGTTTTGATTGCGGATTGCAGATTTTAGATTCCGGATTTACGGATGCAGATTATTAGCAAATATATAGTATGAATTCAAGCGCAAAAACCAGGTATTGACGTAATCCACGTTCTTCAGATAAACATTGGCATCTACCCTTTAGTGGTTAATTTTTAGTTAGCCGGCCGTTCGGTACAATTGAATTAACCTGAATCGAAACCGGGAATTGAATAATGAATCAACTGACTATTTTTATCATCAGAGCCATTGTGGGTCTGGCGGTTGCGGCTATTCTCAGCCGAATATTTTTTGGCAGCCTCAATCCCGCGTATGTTGTGGGCCTGGCCATTATAATGGTGGGCTTGGCCTATTTTGCGGAATACCTGCGAAAAAGAAAAAAATCCTGAATCCCTCACGCAAAGACGTAAAGGCGTAAAGCAAAACCGTTGAAAACGTCTCGAAAAGCCGTGTCTTTTTGTGAGATGTAAACAATAAGGAGTCCCCTAGGTGAAGCAGATTATTCTGGGAACTGCCGGCCACATTGATCACGGCAAAACCAGCCTGATTAAAGCCATCAGCGGTACGGATACCGACCGCCTCAAAGAGGAAAAGGAGCGCGGCATCACCATCGAACTGGGCTTTGCGGCGCTGGATTTGCCCAGCGGCCAGCATCTGGGCATTGTGGACGTGCCCGGTCATGAAAAATTTGTCAAAAATATGGTGGCCGGGGCCACCGGGATCGACATTGTGGTTATGGTAATCGCAGCCGATGAGGGTGTTATGCCCCAGACGCGCGAGCACATGGAAATATGCACCTTGCTGGGTGTGGAATACGGCCTGGTGGCCGTTACCAAAATCGATATGGTCGACGAAGAATGGCTGGAGCTTGCCCTTGAGGACATCCGCGATTTTGTCAAAGGGACCTTTTTAGAAGACGTTCCGGTCGCAACTGTTTCTTCCAAAACCCGGGAAGGCATCCCTGAATTTATCAACATACTGGATGAGCTGGCTGCCAAAATCCCCGATCGCCCTCCTTCTGATTTGTTCCGCCTGCCCATTGATCGCGTCTTTACCATGAAGGGATTTGGAACCGTCATCACCGGCACCCTCATTTCCGGTCAGATTCGGGTGGGTGAATCCATTATGATTTATCCCTCGAAAATCACTTCTAAAGTGCGCGGAATCCAGGTGCATAATCAAAGTTCGGACCATGCCAGCGCCGGCATGCGCACCGCTATTAACTTTCAGGGACTTGAAAGAGAAGCCATCAGCCGGGGTGAGGTGTTGTCCAAACCGGGCAGTTTGGCAGCCAGCTACATGGTAGATGCGTCCCTACACTATCTGGCCAGCAATAAAAAACCGCTGAAAAATCGCAGGCGGGTCCGATTTCACACCGGTACCAGCGAAGTGCTGGGCAACATCATTTTGCTGGATCGTGAAGAACTTGCGCCCGATGAGGCCACGCCTGTTCAGCTGAGATTAGATGCGCCGGTGGCACTGGTCAAAGATGACCGCTTCGTGATCCGCAGCTACTCTCCGGTGTACACCATCGGCGGCGGTAAAGTGCTCAATCCCATCCCCCCAAAACATAAACGTTTTAAACCTGATGTGGTTGACGGTTTAAAGGCCCTGGAACATCAGGCGCCGGAGGCCATTATTGTGTTTCAGGTTGAAGCCGCCGGATACCAGGGGGTTTCATTCGCGCATTTAAAAATGATGACCAATTTGCCCGATAAACAACTTGAAAAAATTCTTCAAAATTTATTATCGCAAAAAACACTCATACAGGTCGATAAGGAAAACCGGGTCTACATTCACAGCAACGGATTCGAAGCGCTCAAAGACCAAATCCGGCATCAACTTGGCAATTATCACCGGGCCAACCCTCTAAAAGCCGGCATGTCCAAAGAGGAACTAAAAACCAAGTTTCCTACCCTGCCGAAGTCAAAGCTATTCAACCTGGCTTTTAATCAGATGACCAAAGAAGAAACCATCGCTCAGGAAAAAAATATCATCAGGTTAGCTTCGCATGCGGTATCTCTCGGTGGCAAGCAGGCGGATGTAAAGGATAAGATTTTGAAAACCTACAGGCAGGCCGGTTTGCAGCCGCCTTATTTCAAGGAGCTCGCCAAATCCCTGGAATCGGATGTCAATCACGCCAAGGCGGTTCTCATGCATCTGGTTGCCGAGGGAGCCATCGTCAAGGTCAAAGAGGATCTGTTTTTTCATACGAAGGCAATCAAGGACCTCAAACTCAAGCTGACGAAGTTTCTTGAGGCTCAGGGAGAGATTACCACCCCGCAATTTAAGGAAATGACCGGTGTGTCGCGCAAATTCGTCATCCCGCTGGCGGAATACTTTGACTCAACCAGCGTGACCTTGCGCGTCGGGGACGTCAGAAAATTGCGCAAGGGATGATATCGGAAATATCTTCGGCAACAAACATGGCCGCAATGCTATCCAAATAAACCCTTTCCCGGCGGGTTAATGCGCAATGGTCGTTGACGACCTCAATATAATTGCTTTTTTCCAAATCAGATATGATTTCATTATACGTCTCAAGAAAATCTATCCCAAACTTTTTTTTAAACCAGATCAAATCAATTCCCGGCGTCATTCTCAATCCCAGATAAATGGCTTCTATCATTTCCTGCTCGACGGTGAGAGCTTCTTTACCGGCGACCGGTGTTTGTCCGGATTCGATTGCGGTTAGATATGGGGCCAAATTTGATACATTCCAGGACCTCCGAGAATTGATAAACGAATGCGCCGCCGGTCCCAGGCCTACATAAGGTGCTCGTGTCCAATATTTTACATTGTGTCGCGAGATGTGACTTGCCGGAGGCTTTGCCTGTCTGGCGAAATTGGAGATCTCATATTGAAAAAAGCCGTTGTCTTCCAAAAACTCGATCGTCGCCTCGAAAAGCGCCCGGCCCTGGTCATCGGGCAGCGCTTGAATCCGACCGCTTTTCAAATCGCCATGCAGAGGAGTCCCTTTTTCATAGGTGAGCATGTAACAGGATAAATGGGTGGGCTCGTTTCCAACAGCCTGTTTCAGGTCTTCAAGCCAATCCGCTCTGGATTGCGCCGACAGACCGTATATCAGATCAATTCCAATATTCCTAAAGCCCGCCTGAAACGCCGTGGTTATAGTTTTTCCGGCCTCGGCAGCGGTATGGATGCGTCCTAAAAAATCAAGATGTCGTTGATCAAATGATTGCACCCCGATATTGAGACGATTGATACCGGCTGCCCGGTATCCTTCAAGTTGACCTATGGAGGTGGTTCCAGGATTGACTTCGATGGTCATTTCAGCATCCGGTAGAAAATCAAAATATCGCTGGGTTGCCTTAACGATTCGGCCGATATCATCATGATCATACGTTGATGGAGTCCCGCCGCCGATATAAAGCGTATCAAAGCGAAGACCTTCAGAGGAAACCATTTCCATTTCAGCCATCAGGGCATCAAGAAACTGCGGTTTTAGCGACAAGTCGGTTTGTGAATAAAAATCACAATACCGGCATTTCTTGACACAGAAGGGAATGTGAACGTACAGCCCTGCATTCTGGTTGTTGGGTAAACGCATTTTCAAGGGCATTTTGATCCTGATAGACCACAATTGATTTAAAGCAGAGCGTTTCGATCGTGGCTGAAAGCCACTCCACCCGGTTAAATTTCAAGAGAGCGCGGCGAAATTCGATTCAAAAGTTTATCAATAGCCTAAAGATTTAACCTGCTCTGATTCAACCTCCATACGTTCAGCATTGAAAAAATAATTTGTAAAAACTGTATTTTCTGTTTTGAGTTGAGAGATTTTTTTGATGAGCAAGGCCGCACAAGGATTTATTTTGTCGGCGTACTGAGCGTACGTCGACAATATAAATCCGCGGAGAACACCGCTCATCGGAAAAATATCCATCTCAAAACAGAAAATTACCAGCCTCCGATGAGGTGTAAGTGCAGGTGAAATATCACCTGCCCCCCGCCTTTTTCCACATTGAACAGCAGCTTATATCCGGACTTTGAAACACCGTGTTCTTTGGCCATATCCCGTCCCACCAGGATCAGCTCGGAAAGGATCTCCTGATCGTCGCCGGTCAGATCGTTGACACTGCGAATATGTTTTTTGGGCACAAACAGCAGATGCACCGGCGCGTGGGGGTTAATGTCTTTAAAAACCACCAGGGTGTCGGTTTCGTGCAATATTTTTGTATCGGTTAGACCGTGGGCGATTTGGCAGAAAATGCAGTCCTTTTCCATGCTGACAAGGCCTCCTTTTTGGACGTTTAGCGATTCGCGTTATGAGAGTTGATCCGTGTTTAAACTTGCCATCTAAATGCAATAGTCCGTTTCTGTCAAGAAATTCTCTATTGATCAATTTAACATCGTCTTGGAAACCGAACAATGGCCTACTGAATGAGGAATTGAGCCGGATGTGAGGGTTGAAACGACCATCGGCCTCTTAAAGTGGGCGCTTTTAATGCAGTGGCCAGTTCATCCAGAAATCGTTCGCGCGAAATTTCATAAGCCCCAAAGTTTAACAAATGAGAAGTGGTCACCTGACAGTCGATCAAATGGAAATCCATGCTTTGTAAATACTTTACCAGGCCCACAAGAGCAACCTTAGAGGCATTGCTGATTCGGGTAAACATGGATTCTCCGAAAAAACAACGGCCAATTGAAACCCCGTACAGACCGCCGGCCAATTGACCGTCCATCCAGGCTTCAACCGAGTGGGCCAGACCGGATTTATGCAGTTTACAGTAAGCGGCGATCATGTCATCAACGATCCAGGTGCCTTCATTGGTTTCGGTTCGGCTCTCCGCACAGGCGGTTATGACGGCTTTAAAATCTTGATCCATGGTCAAATCAAAATCACCCTTATTAATCACTTTTTTCAGTGACTTTGAAATCTTGAGGCAATCTGGGTACAGTATCAATCGTGGATCCGGAGACCACCACATAATCGGCTCATTTTCAGAATACCAGGGGAATATGCCCATGCGATAGGCCAGCAGCAGCCGCTCCTGGCTTAAATCACCGCCGACAGCCAGAAGGCCTTTCTGGGCAGCAAGTTTGGGGGAGGGAAATATGAGTTCATCTGATAAAAGGTATACAGGCATTAGTCAATTGGTTAGATAGTCATTGCACATGCATTATGTCGTTTGCTTGCAGATGACGAATTGACCACTTAATCATTTAAGAGATTAGCCAAAATTGAAGGTTAGCTGGTCTTCAGACAGATCAAGCGATACCAGTCCGCCATTTTGTAACTCGCCGAACAGGATCGCTTCAGAAAGCTTGTCTTTGATTTCGGCCTGGATAACCCGGCTCAGGGGTCTGGCGCCGTAGGTTGGGTCGTGCCCCTTTTCAGCCAGGTAGGTCCGCACCGCCGGTGAAATTGTCAGCGCTACCTTTTTGCTCGCCAGCTGCTGATTCAGCTCGGCAATGAATTTATCGACGATCATTTCCATGATCTCTAAATTCAAGGGATTGAAGGTAATCGTCTCATCCAGCCGATTTCTGAATTCAGGGCTGAAGAGCTTTTCAATGGCCTTTTTACCCTTGGATTGGGCGTCTTTGTGTGTCTGACCGAAACCGATGCTGGCTGCGCTCATCTCCCTTGAACCGGCATTCGAAGTCATCATCAAAATCACATTACGAAAATCTGCTTTGCGCCCGTTATTGTCGGTCAAGGTGGCATGATCCATGACCTGAAGCAAAATATTGAACAGGTCCGGGTGGGCTTTTTCAATTTCATCGAGCAGCAGGACGCTATGGGGATGTTTGCGGATGCCGTCGGTCAGCAATCCACCCTGATCAAAGCCGATGTAGCCCGGTGGCGCTCCAATCAGACGCGCCACTGCATGCTTTTCCATATACTCGCTCATGTCAAAACGCATGAACTCCACACCCAGAATTTGCGCCACTTGCAAAGATACTTCTGTTTTACCAACCCCGGTGGGGCCGGTAAACAAAAAACAACCTACCGGGCGCTCCGGAGATCCGAGTCCGGCCCGCGAACGTTTAATGGATGTCACCAGGGCTCTGATGGCATCATCCTGGCCAAATACAACCTCTTTTAAACCATCCTCCAGGTTTTCAAGCTTGGAGCGATCGGAGGTGGTTACACTCTGAGTGGGAACGCGTGCCATTTTGGCAACAATTTTTTCAATATCGGCCGGATTAATCCTTTTGCGACGTGAGGAGCCGGAAAGCCGGATAAATGCACCGGCTTCGTCAATGACGTCGATGGCCTTATCCGGCAAAAACCGGTCCCTGAGATATTTTACGGATAACTCTGCAGCTGTCTTTAGGGCCGCATCGGTATAGGCGATTCCATGGTGTTCTTCATACCGGGGACGCAGACCTTTAAGGATTTGAACCGTTTCAGAGACCGGCGGTTCCATAACTTCAATTTTCTCAAATCGTCTTGAAAGCGCACGATCCTTTTCAAAATGGTTCTTGAACTCTTCAAAGGTGGACGATCCAATGCACCGGATCTCACCGCTGGCCAACACCGGTTTCAAAATATTGGAGGCATCCATTGAACCACTGCTGGTAGCGCCCGCACCGACAATGGTGTGGATTTCATCAATAAATAAAATGGCTTTGGATTTTTTTTGCAGCTCTGAAATAACGCCTTTGAGGCGCTGCTCAAAATCGCCCCGGAATTTCGTGCCGGCTAAAAGTCCCCCCAGATCCAACGAAAATATTTCCATGTCCTTTAGCAGCTCCGGGACGTCTCCTTTCTGGATTTTTTGGGCCAGCCCTTCCGCCATAGCGGTTTTGCCCACACCGGGATCACCGACAAAGACCGGATTGTTTTTGCGCCGGCGGCATAAGACCTGCATTGTACGCTCCAGTTCGGTCGAGCGTCCGATCAGAGGGTCCAGTTTGCCTTCAGCTGCAAGATCTATCAAGTTGAGGGTAAACTGTTCGAGCGGATTGGCCTGCCGCCGACGGTCCCGTTCCTCTCTGCTGGGCCTTACCAGTCTGTCGCGGCTGTCGCCGAATGAATCTTTGCTGATATTATGGGAAATGTAGTTGAGCACGTCCAGGCGCGTGATGCCTTCGGAGCTTAAGAAATATTCAGCGTGCGAGTCTTTTTCAAGAAAAATAGAGGCCAGTACATCCGCAACGGCAACTTCCTGTTTTTCGGCTGAACGTGCGTGATTAACCGCCCGCTGTATGACCCGTTGAAACCCGATGGTCTGTTGCAGGACATAATCATTTTCCTTTGGAATGCGCTCAATTTTTTCATCAAAAAAATTTTCAAGCGCATCTATAAGATTCTCCACATCGCCGCCGCAGTTTTCGACAATTTCAATGCCGGTGGGATCATTGAGTATGGCAAACAGAATATGCTCGATACTGACATACTCGTGGCGTCTTTTTTTGGCTTCTTTAACAGCAAATCCAAGAGTTGCACTGAGTTCCTTGCTGATCATGATTTACTCTCTTTCAATGGTGCATTTTAACGGAAAACCCCGCTCACGAGCGAGCGCTTCGACCGTATTAACTTTGGTTTCCGCCACTTCAAAAGGATAAATCCCGCACAATCCGAAACCGTTACGGTGCACGTTTAACATAATTTGAGTCGCGTCAATCACCGATTTATGGAACACAAACCGCAGGACTTCAACGACAAAATCCATGGTGGTGTAGTCATCGTTTAAAAGCAAGACCTTATACTTTGAAGGTTCTTTAACCTTCTTTTTTGTCTTTGAACGAGCGCCTTCTTCCAGTTCGGTATTGAAATCTCCCATGGACACACTCCAACCTCAGATGATGCTTACAAATTAAAGCGTTTCCACAGTATGTTCCAATTCGGCTGTTGCATCTATAATAATCATCTGAATCGTTGCTTGTAAAGGGCCGGAAAGTTTTTTTATTTTGATCGACATTAACGGCCGCAACATTTTTTGTATTTCTTACCACTGCCGCACGGGCATGGGGCATTTCGACCGATTTTTTTTGCTTTGCGCTGCGCCGGTTTGGGTTTGGCCGGCCCCTCGCCCCCTGAAAAGGAAAGTTTCTGTTCTTTGGGAGCCTGTAGGTCATCAATCTTCTTGGGCTCTTCAATCTGGATGCGAAACAAAATACCGAGGGTCTCCTCTTTAACCCGGGCAATCATTTCATTGAACATCTCAAAGCCCTCTTTTTTATAGACCAGCAGTGGATTTTGCTGGGCGTAGCCCCTTAAACCAATGCCTTCTTTGAGATGATCCATCGACAGCAAATGATCTTTCCAGAGGTTGTCCACCGTTTGCAGCATAACCACGCGCTCCAATTTCCTGAACTCTTCAGCACCAATGGCCGCTTCGCGTTGATCGTAAAGCGTCTGGGCAGCCTCAAAAATCAAATCCGATAGAGACTCTTGATCGAGATCTTCCAGCGCCTCCTCGCCGTCGCCATTTAAATGAAAATTAAACTGCTTAAAGACCGCGTCACGAACGCGCTTATTGTCCCATTGTTCGGTTACCGCTTGTTCACCGACGGCATCAGCGGAAATTTCCCCGGCTTTTTCGCGGATCATATCAACAATGGCGGGCTTCAAGCTTTCACCGCCTAGTGCTTCACGACGTTGGCGATAGATGACTTCCCGCTGCTGATTCATAACATCATCATATTCCAGCAGCTGTTTGCGAATCTCAAAATTGTGACCTTCCACGCGAGCCTGAGCATTTTCAATCGCTCGGCTGATCATATTGTGTTCGATCGGCTCACCATCTGGCATGCCCAGTTTTTCCATGATGCCGGTTATGCGTTCACCGCCGAATATGCGCAGCAAATCATCTTCTAAAGCCAGGTAAAAGCGCGAGGAGCCTGGATCGCCCTGTCTGCCGGAGCGACCCCGCAGCTGATTGTCGATCCGGCGGCTTTCGTGCCGCTCTGTGCCGATGATATGCAAACCGCCCACATCGGTAACGCCCTCTCCCAGCACAATGTCGGTGCCGCGGCCGGCCATGTTGGTTGAAATCGTTACAGCGCCCGGCTGCCCGGCCATGGCAACAATTTCGGCTTCTTTTTCATGATTTTTGGCATTCAGCACGGAATGTTTGATGCCTCTTTTTTTCAGCTTCTTACTGAGGCTTTCAGAAACATCGATTGAAATCGTGCCGACCAAAACCGGTTGCCCTTTGGTGTGCAATTCCTTAATTTCGTCTAAAACCGCATCAAACTTATCTTTGCGGGTTTTATAGATCGCGTCCGGAAAATCATCCCGAATCATCGGCATGTTGGTGGGAATCACCATGACGTCCAGGTCGTAAATCTTTTTAAACTCGGCCGCCTCGGTGTCTGCGGTGCCCGTCATGCCGGCGAGCTTGTCATACATGCGAAAATAATTCTGAAAAGTGATGGTGGCCAATGTCTGGTTTTCGTTTTCTATTTTAACATTTTCCTTGGCTTCCAAGGCCTGGTGCAGCCCTTCACTGTAACGGCGGCCGGGCATCAGGCGTCCGGTAAATTCATCAACGATGATCACTTCTCCATCTTTGACAATGTAGTCGACATCGCGCTTGAAGAGGGTATGTGCCTTCAGCGCCTGGTTAATATGGTGCAGCAGTTCGATATATCGCGCGTCGTACAGATTATCCACTTTCAGCAGTTGTTCGCAACGTGCGACACCATCTTCAGTCAGGGTTGCGGAGCGTGCTTTCTCATCTATGCTGTAATGCTGATCGGCGGAAAGTCTTGGAATCAAGCCGTTTACCTGATAATAGAGATCCGTCGACTTTTCAGCCGGGCCTGAAATAATCAACGGTGTGCGGGCTTCGTCGATCAAGATACTATCGACCTCATCGACAATGGCAAAATTCAGCTGGGGTTGAACCAGAGATTCGCGATCAAATTTCATGTTGTCTCTGAGGTAATCAAAACCAAACTCATTATTGGTTCCATAGGTAATGTCGGCCGCATAGGCTTTCTGGCGTTCGGCATCGTTCAAACCATGGATAATCGTGCCCATCGTCAGGCCCAGAAATTGATAGATATGCCCCATCCATTCGGTATCTCGCCGGGCCAGGTAGTCGTTGACGGTCACGATATGCACGCCTTTTCCGGTCAATGCGTTCAAATATGCCGGCAAAGTCGCCACCAGTGTTTTACCCTCGCCGGTTTTCATTTCGGCGATCTTGCCTTCGTGCAGCACAATGCCGCCGATCAACTGCACATCAAAATGGCGCATTTTCAATATCCGCAGCGATGCTTCTCTGACAGCCGCAAAGGCTTCCGGCAACAGATCGTCAAGAGGTTCTCCGCGATCAACGCGTTCCTTAAATTTGCCGGTCTGAGCTTTGAGTTCATCATCACTCATGGCCTGAACGGCCGGTTCCAGGGCATTGATGCGTTCAACCTGAGGCTGGATTCGTTTTAACTCGCGTTCATTTTTACTGCCGAATACTTTGGTCAATGCGTTGAGTATCATTTCACAAGTGCCCTACACCTTTTATTCAACGTGAAAAATGGATCTCCTGGGGGAATTATACCAAATTTGCGGCTTGTCTCAATAACAAAATCGAGAACACATGCGCAGATCATCATTTAGCAATGGTTCAAATATAACTGCGGTGAGCACCGGTTGCAAGGTCAATCGAGTTGCTTGAGAAATTCTATTGCAACATATCGTCAGACATACGCCAGATGGACATCTGGATA
The DNA here is from genome assembly GCA_050116835.1 of Desulfobacterales bacterium. Taxonomy (GTDB): domain Bacteria; phylum Desulfobacterota; class Desulfobacteria; order Desulfobacterales; family JAHEIW01; genus JAHEIW01. The sequence goes on along the minus strand of JASFNW010000056.1, from coordinate 16,767 downwards.
TGTGTTTGGGGAAGCCGGCTTTGAGAACGGATGGGAGCAGGTCTGTTCTGAAAGTACTAATTTAAGATGTATTTCATCGGATTTACAGGTATGCCGTTCAAGCGCACTTCGTAATGTACATGCGGACCGGTGCTACGCCCGGTATTTCCAACCAGAGCGATGGGTTCCCAGCGATTTACTTTTTCACCGCGTTTTTTCAGAAATTTCTGGACGTGGCCGTAGCGGGTCACCATACCGTGGCCATGATCGATAATAACGGTATTCCCCAGCAGCCCTTTACTGCCGGCGAAAATGACGACACCATCAGCCGTCGCCAAAATAGGCGTGCCTTGGCGGCAAGAGATATCATACCCGTGGTGAAATTCCCTTTGTCCGGTGAAAGGCGATCGCCGGAAACCAAACTTGGACGTCACCCAGGACTTTACTGCACCGGAAATGGGCCGGATGGCCGGCGTCGAAGCCAGCAGGTTTTGTTGATCTTCCAGGGATTTAAGAAGGGATTCGAATTCTTGGTGCTGATGAATTGAGGCCCGATTGAGTTCATCGATCTGCTCGTGCATCTCGCGTATCAAGCTGTTGTGTTTCTCCATCAGCGGCAGCTGGGCATCCAAGTCCTCGGGAACAGAACCGCCGACACCGAATAAATTGCTGGATTCGTCTGACTTTTCAATATTGGCGATAATGCGGATCTTTGTCTCAAAATTGTTGAGCGACACCAGTTTATTTTTTAAGGAATTGATCTCGTCGGCAAATTCTTGTATCTGTTTGCGCTGAATTTGAATTTCGCCCAGCTCGCTGGTCAGATAAACTTCACGGGATTGTAGGTGCCGGGTGGTGTTTTTTAGCTGAAAATAATCGTAAACGACATAGCCAAAAACCGTGAAACCGGCCAGAAGCAATACAGCGAAAAATCGAATGGCGGTCTTGGAGGCACAGAATTGTTTTGCCGGCGTCCCGCTGTTGCTGAGTATGACAAAAGAAATTTTCTTTCGCATGACAGTATACCTTGAAACAGATTTTGGATTTGCCCGGATTATCAATATTCCCCAATAGGTCCCAGCTTAGAACCGGAGGAAACTGGGCTTACGGGCATGGGAAAGACGTTTGAATGACTGGCGTTTTGGAGTTTGGTATCATATCCGCACAACGCCTGTCAAGGGTGCAAGCACCCATTGCAATTCGGTTCCGCCTACTGAATATTTCACCATAGCCGTAAGGCGAAACCCAAAGAAAAAACGCTTCTAGGCCAAATCACCCAAAAGCGTTCTCTTTCACCAATCTCGGCAACCTGGCAGTCTTGACCGCTAAGGCGTTAGACCCATGGTTTTGCGTCGCCATCTTTCGGTGACTTTGCCCTTTCAACTATAAAAAATGTCCTAAAAACAATATATTAGGGTGCAATTCATTTGTCAATATAAATAATCCAGTCTATGCGCTATATCGGCCTCCGTGCCCCGTTACTTTAGCTTTTTTTGCAGCCAGGCTACCGTGATGCCATTATTCCAAACCCAGCTGGAATTTGAGGGACTTCAGGGTATTTTTCATCAACATGGTAACCGTCATGGGTCCCACGCCACCGGGCACCGGAGTTATCCAACCCGCAATTTCCTTGGCCGCATCAAAATCCACATCACCTTTTAAAATGGCAATTTTCTTACCCGTTTTTTCGCTGATTTTTTCACCGACCCGATTGACACCGACGTCAATTACGCATGCCCCCGGTTTGATCCACTCGGGTTTGACCAGGCCCGGAACACCGGCTGCCACAATAAGAATATCGGCCCGCTTGCAATGGGCGGCCAGATCCTTGGTGCGGGTGTGAACGACAGTAACCGTTGAATTGGCACCATCACCTTTTTGCAGCATCATATTGGCAATCGGTTTGCCGACAATGTTTGAGCGGCCAACAACGACCACTTCGGCGCCGCTGGTCTCCACGCCGGCGCGCACGATCATCTCTTGAATCCCGGCAGGCGTGCAGGGCGGAAATTTCACCTCTTTGCCCCCTATCATCAAACGGCCGACGTTTACCGGATGGAATCCGTCCACGTCCTTGTCCGGATCAATGGCATTCAGAACCTTTTTTTCATCCAAATGCTTTGGCAGCGGGAGTTGCACCAGAATGCCGTTAATCGAATCATCGTTATTGTACTTGTCGATCAGACCCAGAAGATCTTCCTGGGATATGTCTTCAGATTGGCTGTCTTGAATCTCTTTGAAGCCAAGCTGATTGGCGGTCTTAATTTTGAGGGTGACATAAGAAATGGAGGCTGGATTTTCCCCGACCAGTATCGTTACCAGACCGGGAACCGCACCATGTTTTTCCTTAATTTCTTTTACTTCATCTGCAATCTCCTTTAGAATCTCTTCGCGGATCTCAGTTCCCTTAATCAACTTTGCTGTCATCAGTGTCCTCCTTTCAATATTGTTTATTCAGTGCTTAAGTGTAATTCCTTTTTATTTTAAATAGAATTTTTCCATCACGAAAACACGAAATTTAAAAAGCACCAAATTTCTAATATTCCTTTTCCGTGTTTTCGTGTATTCACGCTTTCGTGATTGATTTATCTTTTGCGGCTACGTCCTGTTCGGGTTAGGAGCAGGCTATTCTTGATATGCTAAATTTCAACTGTTACATACAATTCATTCCAGACAAAAAGTCAATAACTAATAACAAATAACTGAAATTCAAAGTGGATACGGTATGGGATTCAAGCCGATGGTTTCATCTAAACCCAGCATGATGTTCATATTTTGAACCGCCTGGCCGGCAGCGCCTTTCACCAGATTATCGATGGCGGATATCAGGATCAGCCGCTTGCTGTTGGCATCCAACCGGAATCCGATATCACAGAAATTGGTACCTTTGACATGCAACGTATCGGGCCCTCGCCCATCAGGGCATAAACGAACAAAGGCATGATTCCCGTAAGTGTTTTGCAAGCAATTACGAACGTCCGCTTCCTGCAGATTGCTGTTTGGAGTGGCATAAATGGTGGTTAACATTCCCCGACTCATGGGAACCAGATGTGGAACAAATGTCAGTTCAATCGGCCGGCCGGCTTCCCGGCTCAGTATGACGTTCATCTCCGGATTATGCCGATGGTTGGCAACCTTATAGGCCTTAAACGATTCGTTGACTTCACAATAGTGACTGGTGATGGCCAGGGATCTTCCGGCACCGCTGACGCCGGATTTTGAATCGACAATCACTGTATCTGGATTCAACAAATTTTCCCGCACCAGCGGAATCAACGGCAACAGCGCGCTGGTCGGATAACAACCCGGATTGCCGATCAGATCAGCGGTATGGATGGCCTCGGCATAAATTTCACTCAAACCATAAACGGCCTGATCGAGCAATTTCTTGGCCGTATGCGGCTGGTAGGCGGATTCGTAAACCGCAGGATCATTAAACCGAAAATCTGCGGACAAATCCACCACGCGAACCCCGCGTGCAAGAAACTGCGGCACAAGGGTCATGGGCAGTTGGTGCGGCAGCGCCAGAAAAACAATTTCTGCTCGGTCACAAATGGTTTGGACATCCAATTCCTCGCAGATCAAGTTGACACACCCGGCCAATGCCGGGTAAACCCGATCGAATTGAACTCCGGCAAATTGGCGTGATGTTAAAATGCTCAGTTCAACCTGGGGATGCCCGCTAAGGATTCTGACCAGCTCCGCCCCCGCATAACCGGTGGCACCGACAACACCAACCCGCATCATAAAACCCCCCGGCTCCATTAGGTTATCTGAAACCTAACTCGGCTAGCTGCAATTTTTATTTAAATGTGATTCTCTACCAGATTAAGGCCCTGGCTTCAAGTGGATTCAGCCAAAGGCCCCAGAGAGAATGCAGGTCGGGATATTGAAGAACGGGATTGCGGGCACCAGATTGAATGGAGAAACCGGTTTCTGTCACATTCTCAGGCACAGGTTGTATCTTCCAGAACGATAACCCAGCCAGCATTACCCGAAGAAAGCGATATAACCGATACGCTGGTGCGGATCGACCGATCGTTAAAGTCTGAAAGAAAACTCATCTTCGGCCGATCTGGCAATTTTGCCACCTGCTTGAGGGCGCCACCCAGTTTGCCTTTGGTTTCCGACGGGAAAATATCAAGTACCGGGCGATTGAGGACCTCGGTCGGTGATTTGCCGAGGATTTCAAAGGTAACGGGATTTACATTCACAATGCGGGCGTCAGTATCAACCACGATAACCCCAACGGCCATACTCTCAATAATCGCCTGATGAAATTTCAGGGCGTTGAGCAGTCCGACGGCGTCGCGTCTGGGATAGACGCCGCCGGTTTGCATTACTTTAAATTGGTCCGGTGGGGATTGGGGTTGCGTTTCAATTTCCGCCATAAGCCCGTTCAACTGGATGGTCAGTTTGTCAATCGGTCCTTTGGCAATGTAATAATCAGCCCCGATTTCATTGAGGCTGCCGAGTTGCTCGACCATTACGCCCGATAAGGCCACAATGGGAAAATGATTGGGCCCATATTTAAGGCGCACAAAATCTATAAACTGAGAACCGTCGACTTTAGGCATTATCAGATCCACGAACATCACATCATGTGGCAGGTCCTCCAGTTTGGATATGCCATCTTTGCCGTCGTATGCTTTGGTGACGGTGTATCCTCTTTTGGTGAGCAATTCGCTGACAAATTCGACATAAAAATAATCAGCATCCACCACCAGTGCTTTTTTTTCCATTTCTTTCACCTTTAAGCTTATTCGATACAGACCCGGCGAACTTCACGCATATCCGTGATACCGTCAAAAACTTTATGAACACCATCCTGTTTTAACGTCGTCATCCCATCTTTGATAGCCTGCTTGGCCAAATCCTGGGAGGTGGCCTGCTTTTTGATCAGCATTTTGATTTCCGGCGTACCTTCAATTATTTCATGGATTCCCATCCGGCCCTTATAACCGGATCCATTGCATTTTTCGCAGCCAATAGAGCGTTGCAGTTCAAAGCTGGGATCATTCTCGACGCCCAGTGCCTGGAACGGTTTTTCCCCGTAGTCCTTGATGATGTAGTCAAACTCTTCTTGATCCGGGTGGTAGGTTTCAATACACTCGACGCACAATTTTCGAACCAGACGCTGCGCTACCACCGCCAGGAAAGAATCGGCGATGTTGAGCGGATTCATCCCCATATCCAGCAGTCGTGTCAGAGTCTCAGGGGCATTGTTGGTATGCAGTGTAGACAACACCAGATGGCCGGTGAGGGAAGCCTCGATGGCAGTGGCGGCTGTCTCACGATCCCGCATTTCACCGATCATGATAATATCCGGGTCGAGACGCAAAAAACCGCGCATGATTCTCGCAAAATCCAGTCCAATTTTCGGTTTTACCTGTACCTGTCTTAATCCGGCCTGGGTGATTTCGACGGGATCCTCGGCTGTCCATATTTTAACTTCCGGGTCGTTGACACTTGCCAGCGCCGAATGCAGGGTGGTCGTTTTTCCCGAACCGGTCGGGCCCACGCATAGGAAGAGACCGTATGGACGCTTAATGGTTCGTTTCAGTACATCTAAATTGCGTTTATTGAATCCGAGTTCGTCCAATTTTAAGGCCCCCGACTTGGTCAAAATACGCAAGACCGCATCTTCAAATCTGCCGGTAGTGGGCATGGTCGATACCCGCAGTTCAAATTCAGGGATCCCCTTGCGCTTAAACCGTATTTTCCCGTCCTGAGGTAGACGTCGCTCAGCAATGTCGAGATCGGCCATAATCTTTAATCGGGATACGATAGCCGGCGCCATGGCATTCGGCACCTGGATGTACTCGTGACAGACTCCGTCGGTGCGGAATCGAATGGTGGTCTTGCGGGTGATGGCCGATGGTTCAACATGAATATCGGAGGCTTTGTTGCGAAAGGCGGTAACCAAAACCTGATCTACAAACTTGACCACCTGACTTGAGGACTCGTCCAAGCCAGTTAAGTCTTCATCAGTCTCCTCTTCCTCTTCAAACGAAATATCCGGGATAATATCGTCCAGATTTTCATAGGCATTTTCAGTTAGCTTTTCGACCTTCGGATCAAAGAAATGATTGATGTAGCCTTCGATATCCTCTTTAAATCCCACCGAGAAATTAATCTTCTGATTGGGCATCAAGGCTTTGATATGATCAGTTTTGCGAAGATCCTTGGGGTCGTCGACCAGTATTTCAACCCCGTTTTTACTCCATTTCAACGGCACCCAGACATAATACAGCAAAAACGATTTTTTTAAATTATTGGTCAGCTCAACCGGAACCATGACCTCCGGATCGAAACTGCGAAACGGCATCCCGTAAAACAACGACAGTGATTTGCCCACTTCCTCTTTTTTAACCTTAAAACGATCCGTCAAAACAAATTCGACGCTCTTTCCCGCCTTTTTAGAAATTGCCAGCGCATCCTGAAGCTGATTGGTTGTTACCAGCTGGTTTCGCAGCAGATAATCGTATCTTGAGCTGGTTGACATGCTCGATTTTAAGGATTCGATTTTGCCTGAGATATCGTGATTTTGGGAATCAATTTTGGCCGCGGTTTCAAATAGCTCAAGGGCCTGGTCACGCTGCTCGTGTTTTTCCATCTCACAGCCCAACCAGAATTGAATCTGAGCAATTTCTTTGTCTTTCAAATTGTGTTGATAGATAGCCTTATTGGATTTCCGGATAACTTCCTGAGTCTGTTGAGTTTGGAGCAGACAGGTTAAATAATCCACTATAATCTGGGCGGGGGAATAATCCAATTTTGAATAGTCGGATTTTCCGAAATCAAACTGCAAAAGCTTCTCGTACTCGAGAATAGCTTCTTCGATCAGCCCCAGTTCTTTTAAAGCACGGGCCCCATCCAAAATCGTGGGGACATCATCAGCCAGGGATAGATTCTTTCTAAATAGAGAAATATCCTCTGCCGACAGGCCCTGGTTTTCAGCCATCTCTTGAAGCTCGAGCTCTTTTCTTAAATTATTAATTTTATTTTTAATATTCCCATTTGCTGAATCGTCTTCATCAGAGGATAAGGAAAGCACCTCTTCATAGAGGGTTAACGCCTCTTGTATCATCCCCATGGAATGACAGGTATCAGCCTCTTTGATCTTCAGATTTATATCAGGTTGTTCAACCGGCTGTGCCTTGCTCATAATTCGTTCCAGACCTTTTTAAATGCGCATACGTTTTAAGGGGACTTGCCGTGCAGGCAGTTTGAACGCGATTGTTAACATATGTCTGTATGACAAAATTCACTGGAAAGGAGCCATGTTCAGACAACTCACCCAAACCCATTACCGCTATCGGCTGCTTTTAAAAAAACTTTAGGGGGTTAAGCTCAGTTGGGGTGTTCATCATGGCAGCGCCAAACAGCGATGATTCGCTTGACAGAATTTTGCGCCGCTTGTCATCTTAATGTTCCGAAAAAAGGATGGCGGCATAAGTGTTGTAGCAAAATAACGTTCCGCAATCGGAACGTCTTTTTGACAACCACTACAATTCCATTTATAATTTTATTAGTGGATTTGCTCGTCTGATATCCAGCAGCGCAGCATCTGCACATGCAATATGACCGAATTTAAAACAGCAAGCGACGATTAACGGGGAAAAACATGCCAATTTATGAGTATGAACATGTTCAACGGGCGTGTAAATTGGGGAGAGTGTTTGATTTCAAGCAAACATTATCGGATGATCAACTGACTCAGTGCCCTGAGTGCGGCGGTCCGGTGCAAAAAATTATTTCGCGCATCAATATCAGCTGTCCGAAAACCAATAGCGAATTGCGCGATCTAGGTTTTACCAAGCTGGTTAAGCGGGACGATGGCGTCTATGAGAATGTCACCGCCCGCGGCAAGGATAGCCGTTACATGCAACGGGGCAGACCGGAGACCATACCGGATTTGACTAAAACGATCGGCGATTAAAATTCAAAAGCAACGCTTTCGAATTTTATTTGACCAGTTTCGCCACTAAAAATCCGGCGTCTTTTCGAAAAATAAACAGGTTAACCGATTCACCGGCTTCAATTTGCCGCAATACTGACTTGTACTCTGCAGTATTGTTAACCGGCTGGCGATTGATTTCTTTGATAATATCTCCGACACGCACATCAGCGCCATCACCTTTGCTACCGCTTTCCACCCGGGTGACGATGACACCCTCGCTCTCATCGATATTAAATTGCTGGGCAACTTCAGGTGTTAGATTCGACACGCGAATACCGAATTCTTCTGTCTGCTCAGGGGACCGTCCCCGTCCGGCCAACCTTTCTTCCGGACGTTTGGCAATTTTAACGGTGACTGTTTTTTCTTTGCCGTCGCGCAGAATCTTTATTTTTGCGTTTTCATTTACCGGAATTTTGGCGATGAGCCCCGTCAACTCGCGGCTGGTTTCGACCTTTTTCCCATTTACGGCAAGAATGATATCTTTGGCTCGGATGCCGGCTTGATCTGCCGGATCGCCTTCAAAAACGTCGGCCACAAACACCCCTTTTTTGCGCTCGGTTTTGTAGTATTCGGCCATTTCAGGGCTTAAATCCTGAATGGCAACCCCGAGCCACCCCCGGGTCACCTCACCTTCATCTTTAAGCGCCACGATGATATCCCTGGCCAGATTGATCGGTATGGCAAAACCGATTCCCTGACCGCTGGCAACAATCGCGGTGTTGATACCCACCACTTCACCCTGCATATTGAGCAAGGGCCCGCCGCTGTTACCCGGATTGATGGAGGCATCGGTCTGGATGAAGTCATCATACGGTCCGGAACCGATGAACCGACCTTTAGCGCTGACAATTCCGGCTGTTACTGTTTGTTCGAGCCCGAAAGGGCTGCCGATGGCCACCACCCATTGCCCGACTTGAAGTACATCGGAATCGCCAAGCTCCACCGTCGAAAAGTTTTCGTCAGATTCAATTTTCAGTAGGGCGATGTCAGTATTCGGGTCCCGTCCGACAATAGCGGCATTGAATTCACGTTTGTCCTTGAGTTTGACCTTTATTTGGTCTGCATCTTCGATGACATGGTTATTGGTCACGACATACCCGGCTTTATCAATAATAAAGCCCGACCCAAGGCTGGGCTGTTTGAATTCTTTCTGCATTTCATCGCCGAAAAAGCGCTCGAAAAATTCTTTGAAGGGCCCTTCTTTGTCCCAAGGGTCGCGTTGAAATTGGCGAAAAACCGGCCCGCCACCTTTAATCGTTTTTACGGTCCGGATATTGACCACCGCAGGGCTCGCTAACACTGCCAGTCGATTGAAATTGGCGGGTGCGTTGAAATAAGGCGTTTCTTTGGCATAAGCGCTGGTACCCCAGTCGTCATCACCGATCTCATAAAAACCGACCAACACTCCAAGCATGATCAAAACAGGGGCCAACATTAACCATTTTCCAACACCAGTATTAGGGGGGCGCATCGACCTGACTCCTTTCAGGGCACTCATTTAACAACGGTTGTTTGCCAATTGGCGTTATGGTAGGTAAATTACGCAACGACGACTATTTAGCGTGCACCGATTTGATTCGACAGGCGCTGATTTGAGGGTCACGCAACTTGCAAAATTGATGTTCCTGTATTAAGATGCCATCAAAGTATACGAGCCGTACCCGGGTATGTGCAACTTTAAAATAAATCTATTTCTCATCTTTTCCAGGTTTTAGCAAATAAAATTTCCAGGTTTTTGGTTGGGTACAATGGAACGTATTTTGGTTCACCTGCCTGTTCCGCCACCCCATTAACAGTGAAGCATAAGCGCGGCTGAATGAAATGCATAGCAGGCCTTGACATCAGCCCAGCATTTTTTTATAGCCACTGGCCTTGGAAGATGATGCAAAGTGATTCGATTTTAAAAGCAAATGATCAACCAGTTCGGTTGTTCGGCTGGCCCCTTGAGCCTGTCTCTTCTGGTAGATACTTTTATTCATTTTCCTTACGGGCCAACGGCTGACAAATAGCGATCTCAACCAGAAAGTGTTAGAAGAAGCATTGAGATAGCGTTTCGAAAGGGAGATGTCCAATGATCCAGGTCGAAAATCTCACCAAATATTATCACACGCTCTGCGCGGTGGATCAGATCAGTTTCAATATCGAAAAAGGTGAAATCGTAGGGCTTTTGGGCCCCAATGGGGCCGGTAAAACGACCACCCTGCGGATGCTCACCGGTTACCTGCAGCCCAGTTCGGGAAATATCAGCGTCAAGGGATTAAACGCTGATAAGGATATCTTGGAAATCAAAAAAATATTAGGCTATTTGCCGGAATCCGCCCCGCTGTACCATGATATGCTGGTCTTAGATTATCTGAATTATGTGGCAGCTATTCGCCAGATTAATGGCAATGAAATGATGGCACGTATTCGGGATCTGGCGGATCTGTGCGGCATTAACGAAGTTATGCACCAACCGATCGGTGAGCTCTCCAAAGGATACAAACAGCGTGTTGGTTTGGCGCATGCCATGATGAACGATCCGGAAGTTTTAATTCTGGATGAACCGACCTCGGGCCTGGACCCCAATCAGATTGTTGAGATTCGTAAAATTATCAAAGAAATCGGCCAACAAAAAACCATCATCCTGTCGACGCATATCCTGAGCGAGGCCGAGGCCACCTGCGATCGAATCGTGATTATCAGTCAGGGCAAAATCGTGGCGGATGGCAGTGCCGAAAATCTGAAGCAATCCACCCATGGTCAAAACATCATGAAGCTGAGCGTTCAAAACGCAGATTTTAAAACCGTACGGAAGACGCTGCTGGGAATCCCGGGATTGGATAATATCAAACGTGTTTCTGAAACCGACGCCCTCCTGAACGTCAACCTGAGCTATCCATCGTCAACGGACCTGCGGCCGGAAGTGTATCGCAGGATCAAAGAAACCGATTGGGTCCTGCTGGAGTTCCACCAGGAGACCCAATCCTTGGAAAACATTTTTCGCGAGCTCACCAAGGAGAACTAAGATGCGCCAGGTGATCCATATTTTCCGCAAGGAGTTCAATGCTTATTTTATTTCTCCGATTGCCTACATCGTCATTTCAATATTCCTTCTGGTAACCGGCTGGTTCTTTTTTGCAACCTTCTTCCTGTTTAACCAGGCGAGTTTGCGGACATTTTATGCGCTGCTGCCGATAGTCTTTGCTTTTGTCATTCCGGCCATTACCATGCGGTTGATATCCGAAGAATTAAACGTGGGATCAGATGAAATTTTACTGACGCTGCCGGTGACCGCTCGCGATGTTATCCTCGGCAAATTTTTGGCCAGCCTGGCAATGGTTGTGGCGATGCTCATCCCAACCTTTGCCTACCCGCTGACGGTTTCATTGATGGGGCAATTGGACTGGGGACCGGTGATTGGCGGATACATCGGCGCCATCCTGTTGGGCGCCGCTTTCTCGGCTATTGGGCTGTTCTCTTCTGCACTGACACGCAATCAGATCATTGCGTTTATCATCGGCCTGGCGATTTGCTTTGCACTGACGCTGATCGATAAATTGCTGTATTTCTTGCCCCGATCATTGCTGGGCGTTTTTGCCTATCTGGGGGCTGATTTTCATTTTCAGAATATTGCCAAAGGCATCATCGATAGTCGTGACATTCTCTATTTTGTCAGCGTGTGTTTTATGGGTCTGTATGCGGCCTATCTGGCTCTGCGGGCAAAACAGTAAGGAGACCAAATATGCAGGCGGAAAAAGGATCGGAGAAGTACATTAAATTTTTGATCTATTTGATCATCGTTGTTTTGGTCAACGTCGCAGGCATTACCCTCTTCTTTAGATTGGACCTGAGTGCCAATAAGATGTATTCCATCTCCGATGCCAGCAAAAAAGTGGTGTCAACTTTGAACGAACCGTTGACCATAAAAGTTTTTTTTACCAAAAACCTGCCCGCCCCTCACAACAACACCGAGCGCTATTTACATGATTTGCTCGAAGAATATGCCATCCATGCCAATCGCTATTTTAACTACAGTTTTTACGACGTTAGTGCTGAAGAGGGCGAATTGTCCGAAGAAAAACAGGAAAATCAGAGGCTCGCCAATAATTACGGAATTCATCCCGTCCAAATTCAGGCCATCGAAAAGGACGAAGTCAAATTTCAACGCGCTTATATGGGTTTGGTGATTATCCACGGCGATCTAATCGAACGTATTCCGACCATAACCACCACAGAGGGACTTGAATATAAACTGACCACGGCCATCCAGAAGCTGAACAATAAGATCAGTGCCCTGCTGGGATTGCCGGATAAAATTCAGGTCAAACTGTTTCAATCATCATCGCTCAATCAGATAGCGCCCTATATCGGTCTACAACAGCTGGCGCAGTTTCCCGATGCGCTGGAAAAAATGGTCGCGCAGCTGAATCAAAAAAATTACGACAAACTCGCATTCGAATTCTTGGACCCCTCAGTAGATGAATCTCTGGCGGCGGATGTCAAAAAATATAAAATCATGACCGTCAAATGGCCGGCTTTGGACAAAGGCACCATCCCGCCCGGTAAGGGCGCCATCGGGATGGTCATGACCTTCGGTGAACGTTCTATTGTAGTTTCTTTGCTGCAGGTAATCAAAATCCCGCTCATCGGCACCCAATATAAATTGATGGAGGTCGCAGACGTCGAGGGACAGATTAACCGTAATATCGAAGCTTTGATCGATATCAACCAGGATCTGGGTTTTGTCGAGGGCCACGGAACACTGGATATTGGCGGTATATCACCGACGCGCCAAAATCTCCGGCAAAACCCGGATGCGGTCTTAAACTTTCGAACGCTCATCTCGCAAAATTACGCCTTGAAACCGGTGGATGTAGACGAAGGGGCTATTCCGGATAATCTTAATGCCATTGTTATTGCCCGACCGACGGAGCCCTTTTCCGACTACGCACTGTTTCAAATTGACCAGTTTTTAATGAAAGGGAAAAACCTGATCCTGTTTCTGGACCGTCTCCGGGAAGTACAACCCGCCAATCAACAGGGCAGAAGCCTGGCAGGGCAGCAGGCGGTTTTCGTTCCTTTAGACACCGGGTTGGAAAAACTTTTAAACCATTACGGAATTCGCATCAAACAATCGTACGTCATGGATGAAAACTGCTTTCAGCAGGAATTACCGGCCCAGCTGGGTGGCGGGCAGCAACCGATTTATTATGCGCCGATTATTAAAAACCGGCGTATCAATAAAGAGCTGGACTTTATGGAAAACATCAAGGGCATGATTACGCTGAAAATCTCTCCCCTGGAGCTTGACGCTGAGCGCCTGAAGGCTAATGGTATTAAAGCCATTCGATTGATATCATCCTCGGAAAAATCGTGGGAGATGAGTGGTCGAATTACATTGAATCCGATGTTTATCCAGCCGCCTCAGTCAAAAGATGAAATGCAGAGCAAAGCGCTGGCATATATTGTGACCGGAGAATTTCCGAGTTACTTTGCCGACAAACCGGTACCGGTAAGGCCAGTGGATGAACCTGCGGCCAAAGAGACCGACAGCCCGGAGGATCAGCAGCAAGAACAAAGCCAGGCATCCGATCAGCAACCCGCTGTCGATCTTTCCAAAATTACGGCCAGCGGTCAATTTCTGCCCAAGGGCAAACCCGGAAAAATCTTTCTGATGGCCTCAAGTGATATGCTCAAAGACAATTTGCTGGACGCCGGCGGCAGGGGTCCGAATGCGACCTATATCCAGAATGTCATCGATTATCTGAACGGCCGGGAAGACATCGCCATCATGCGCGGAAAACAGCAGCGCTTCAATCCGCTCGATGACGCGGCGGCCTCGACCCGAACATTTGTTAAAACGCTGAACATTGTTGGTCTGCCGGTGCTGGTGGTGCTTTTCGGTATTACCGTCTGGTTTCGCCGACACACCCGCAAAAAGAATATTCAAATGATGTTCATGGGTGGTTAGTTCCAGATGACAGAGGCCAGAGGTCAGAAAAAGCGGACATAAGGTATTTGGATTGATACAGCCATCTATCGCCTTTTGAATTATTATCTGCCCTCAGTCTTCTGCAACATGAACACTGGAACCTGCCGGAATAATCCAAACTATAGAATTTTGTAATCTGCAGATGGAAACGGTAAAATGAAGATTAAAAAAGAGTACATCATCCTTGGTCTGATCATAATCGGTTTATCCGTTTACCTGGCTATGCGCAGCACCGATCGCACCCATTACCGGCTGCCGGAACTGACCGACCTGGAACGCGGCAACATTACGAAGATTGAAATTACAAAAGAGGGGGATGAGATTGTATTAAAAAAGAAAAACAATCAATGGTACCTTGAGCCCGAGGGATATCCGGCCGACACCGGCAAGGTCGACAGTATGCTCGGCGTCTTAGAAAACCTTTCTCTGGCCGCTATGGTTTCAGAGTCAAAGGATTACCAGCGCTATGATTTGCATCCGGCCAAACGCATCACTGTCAAGGCCTGGCAAGATGATACCCTCAGGCGAAGTCTGGATATCGGAAAGGCAGCGCCTTCATTTCGACACACCTTTGTCAGATTGGCCGATGACAGTCGCGTATATCACGCCAATGACAATTTTCGCAGTCAATTTGAGCAAACCCCGGAAAGCCTGCGCGACCGCTCTGTCTTATCCTTTAAAGCCGGCGACATTCAGGCCGTTCAGATTACAAAAGACCAAGCATCTGAGGAGCTCGTCCGCCACGAGGTCTCGATCGAACCGGCCGCGCCGCAAGCCGAAACGTCTGGAACGACCCCGCCGGCTGCCGCAAAATTCGAATGGCAGGGCCGCAACGGAAAAAAAGTCAACGATCAGAACCTCAATCGCCTGCTGACCACACTGGGCAGTCTTAAATGCAGCGGTTATATCGATGATCGCAACAAGGATTCATTTGCAGATCCGATCTACACGGTGAGATTAAATGGGATTCAGGAACATCGGTTGGACATCTTTGCCAAGCTTGAAAAAGATGCTGAAGATTATCCGGCGATCTCAACCGGCAGCAAATACCCGTTTCTGCTGTCTGCCAGCCAGGCGCAGCAGATTATGAAAGATCCTGCAGAAATGCTCAAAACACCAGAAGAAACTGAACAAAAATCAGAATAAGATAACAGGCTTTATTCGCCTTGAGCATTCAGCCGGAATCTGACCCACAATGCGTTGTGATCCGAGGAAGTGACCTCAATCACCGTTGCATCTTCCAGGATCAATCCACGGTAGTAAACGCGATCCAAGGCATGGCCGAAGTGGTGGCAAGATCGGTTTTGAACTCCGCGAGTTTTAATCCAAGACGACCGGTCACACTCTCGATGATGGCCAAGCGTTGCCCATTCCAGATGTTGAAATCACCCGATAGGATCATCGGCCCCTGATGCTGCTGCAGGATTCCCATCATTTGTTGCGCTTGGTCACGATATGCGGTTGTGTCCGGCGCGAAATTGATCATGTGAATATTTGCGATCATCAGCGAGTGATGCGTATTGGCCAGAGGATAGCGTGTGATCAATATGGTTTTAGGGACCCGGATCAGAGGCTCCGTGGCCCTTTGCGGGCAGATAAAATCCGGCGCAGCGGTCGCAGCCGTTAACACCCCGGTCTTGACATCCTGATATTCAAAGGCGGTCACCAGTTGCCAGTAATAAGTTCTGGGATTCAACAACCCCCTGAGCTTTTCTGTTAAAAAAGCCTCCTGTATGATGAGGATATCTGCATTTTCTGAGAAGCGCACCAGGTCACTTTCCCAACCTGCCTGGTTTTCTTTTTGAATATTCCAATTCAGCACGCTGAAACCGGTAGGATTTAAACCGTTGGTTGCTAAGGAAGCTGATAGGTGGTTTGAGGCCACCAGCTCCGGATGGCATAAACTATAAGTGGGCCGTACATCGAATTTTTGCGACCGATATTCAACGCTCGAGGTATCCGGTATATTGACACAGCCAAAGGCAGGTAAGAAAAATACGCAAAGAAGAACAATCAAATGTTTCATTTTCATGTAAGATCCCGTTAGTACCTGGTTTTTGCACGGGTCGGAAGTTTTCATATGCAAGGCATTTCAGGGCGAAGCTATAGTAAACTATGCTTCGCTCTGAATAACGCGGCAGATGGAAAACTCCGGCTCGCCCGAAGGGTGAAAATAGATGAGAAATAAAAAAGATATTAATCGAATTTGATATAAATTAAAAATTCTCATCTATTCTCATGTAAAACCCAGGTTAGAGTCGGTCTTCGAGATCAAATAATCCAAAAAACCAGGCTTGAAAACGCTGCCAGCTATTGCGAGCCGGTTCTTTGCGAGTGATGGTGTCACCCGCTTGCCAGACCAAACGGCCTTTATCATCCAGCAGCACCCGCCAGGAGTTTTCCGGTTTTATTTCTTCTTCAAATTCCTGAGCAACGGCCTGGGACAATTTGGCGCTATCGATGATCATTCCCATTTCGGTATTCAAGTAAATGGAGCGCGGATCCAGATTCAGGGATCCGACAAAAGTAAACCGACGATCGATAACCATATATTTGGCATGCAGGCCAAAGGCTTTAGATTGCACCGGCGGGGTATCAAATTTTCCTCTGTCAGAAGCGTCATGCCGCATCTCAAAAAGCTCAACTCCCATTTCAAGCATCTTTTTGCGGTGCTTTTTATAGCCACTGTGGACGATGGGATGATTGGTCGCTCCCAGTGAATTCGTCAGAACCACGACGCGAACACCTCTTGAAATCTTACCTGGTACAGCCTTATAAAAATCTTCATGGGGAATGAAATACGGCGTTGAGATCAGCAACTCTTGCTGGGTGTTGACCGTCAGCTCTCCTA
>JASFNW010000055.1:0-27732 GCA_050116835.1 Desulfobacterales bacterium | reverse complement strand
AATGGCATCAGGAAACCTATGAGGCCATTTTGAGTCCGACCGAATATGAGGCCCTGTTTGAATTCAAGCCTGAAGATGCCGACCAGATTATCGACGCGATGGTGAATGAAGCTCCCCGTTACAGCTTTATCTTAAATCAGGAAATTCCGGCCAAAGAAGTCACCCAGCAGGTCCAAGCCTATAAGTTGGAAGATGTCAATGTCAATTTTAACAAAATGATGCTCTTTAGAGATAACATCGGCCGGCGACTCGAGTCCGGCGAACTGACCCAGGACGACGCGCGCGCGGCTTTAAATCAAAGCCAGCAAAAATTCATTGCGAAATGCAAGGAGATCCTGACCCCGGAGGAAATTAATTTGATTTTCGGATCGATTGAGAACCTGGAATCCGGCAGCACCCAAACCGAGCCGCCCGCCGTTGTCGGCACCGCGGACATCGATCAGCTTGGATTTAAGATCGAGAACCCGCAGACTTCGGTGGCAATGGTTGCTGAAAAATTGGCCAGAGATAAAATTGATAGTCTCAATTTTCTTTACGAGAAAAAGAATTTTGAAAGGGATACGCTGGTCGAGCGGCTCGATGCCGACGAGATAACACCGGAACAAATTGAGCCGCTCTTTAATGAAATCGAATCGACTTACGTTGAAGAATGTCGTAAAATCCTAACCGATGAGGAATTCAAATTGATCTTTGACGATCCATCCGAGCAGGGCTCTTAGCCAGTGATGTCGGACACCGCCGCCCGACCCGGATGTAAATAAAGCGACTCGCCCAAAACGGTAAAAACAGAGGCCAACATGAAATTGCATACCCTGCTGCCGGCAAATGCGCTTATACTCCTCACGGCAGTCTTGTGGGCTGCTCAAGTGAATGCCGCGGCAGCTCAGGACTCGCCGATTGACTACCCGGAACCTGTGCTTCAAGCCGTCGGCCTTGCCCCCGCGACTATCACCCGGTATCGCACCAAATTTATAAAAGACCCCGTCCACCGGGAATGGATGCAGTATGTCCGTTCCCTTTTGCCGGATCTCGATGTCCAAACAGAAAAAACCGTCGCCCGCATTCACACCTCGTTTCTGTACATGAAAGACGCGCTGGATGTCGCCTACCGCAAAGATCAGCTAAACCGGGATACATTTGAAAAACAGGTGGGCCATCTGCTCAACTGGTTTCAGGAGGTGCATTCGTCGATTTTGAATCCGGCGCAATACCAGGCCCTTTTTGCCGAGCCGGCCGCAGAAAAAACGGACGAGACCGACAGCGCCGATGAGCCGCTGGGCTTTCCGGTTGAAAATTTGGCAACCAGCATCGAAATGATCGAAGAAAAAATTGATGCGCGCACCATCGAAGCGCTAAAAGGATTTCATCAACAACGCAAACAGGAATTGGCCGTCATTGTCAAAGCACACGAAGAGGGCAGCCTCCCGACTCAGGAATTTGAAAAAATAAAAAACGAGCTGAACAGCGCCTATATCAGCAATTGCCGAAATATCCTGACGGACGAGCAGTTCCGTCTGCTATTCGGTGGCAACACGAATTAACGGTAGAGATTCGACCTTTAGAACTTGATGATGCCGGTGTAGTTTTCGGGCGTAATTTTCAACAAATCATCTTTGACAGATCTGTCAACATCCAAGGCTTCAATAAATTCAGCAATGGCATTCTGATCAATCTTTTTATGGTGGCGGGTCAGTGCCTTTAGTGCCTCATAAGGCTCAGGATAGCCTTCGCGGCGCAGAATGGTCTGGATGGCTTCGGCCACCACCGCCCAGTTGCGCTGCAAATCCGCGCGGATGACCTCCGGGTTTAAGATCAACTTAGTCAAGCCCCGCATCAAAGATTTTAGCCCTACGAGTGTGTGGGATAGCGGAACGCCGATGTTGCGGGTTACCGTCGAGTCGGTCAGGTCCCGCTGCAACCTTGAAATCGGAAGTTTGGCGGCCAGATGCTCGAAAATCGCATTGGCAACACCGAAGTTGCCTTCCGCATTTTCAAAATCAATGGGGTTAACCTTGTGGGGCATGGTTGAAGAGCCGACTTCTCCTTTTTTTATTTTCTGTTTGAAATAATCAAAAGAGATATAGGTCCAGATATCGCGACTCAAATCGATCAAAATCGTGTTGATGCGCTTAACATTATCGCAAAATGCAGCCAGATTGTCATAGTGATCGATCTGAGTGGTGATCCGGGAGCGCACAAGGCCCAGCGTTTTGTTGACCAGTTGATCCGCAAATGCAACCCAGTCAACATCCGGATAAGCCACCTGGTGGGCATTGAAATTGCCGGTGGCGCCCCCGAACTTCGCCGAAAAGGGAATGGTTTCCAATAGATCGGTCTGAACGGCCAGACGATCGACAAACACGTAGAACTCTTTTCCAATGGTAGTGGGGGAAGCCGGCTGACCATGGGTGCGCGCCAGCATGGGGACATTGGCCCAATTTTCGGATTTTGTCTTAAGGTCTTCACAAACTTCGGCCAGGGCTGGCTTCAGCACGGCCAGATACGCTTCTTTGATGGATAGCGGCAGCGCTGTGTTGTTAATGTCCTGGGAAGTCAATCCGAAGTGAATAAACTCTTTGTACGCTTCCAGACCCAGCTCGTCAAACTTAGCCTTTAAAAAGTACTCGACCGCTTTGACATCATGGTTCGTGACTTTTTCAATTTGTTTGACTCTGGTGGCATCTTCAAGAGAGAATACTTCATAAATATTACGCAGAGAATCAAAGGCCTTTTTGCCGATGCCCTTGAGGGGAGGCAACGGTAGGCGGCACAGCGCAATGAAATATTCGATTTCGACTTGGACCCGGTAGTTAATCAAGGCCCCTTCTGAAAAATATTGACTGAGGGGTGCCGCCGCCCGCCGATAGCGACCGTCAATCGGCGAAATCGCTTCCAAATTTGATAAATTCATGGAAAGGCTCCTATGTTCAGAGCATGGAATTTTTAAGGAAAAAGGCAATCTCGATGCGGAAGTATAGGCAAATGCCCATGCGGTGTCAAGCTGACACGCACCAGGGGTATCTCATATTCAGACCCCCAAGGATCGCTTTTTAACGTAAAATTATATATAATATGTAAAGGTGAATAACATTGGCAGGAATCTCAGAGCGAAGTGGGAGAACCCAGTATGCGCAAAGCGTTCATTATTGTTATCATTGTCATACTCGGCATCGGCGGGTATCTGGGATGGGACTGGCACGATAAAACCCAAAAGCGGCAGCTGGAACCCAGCATAACGTTGTATTACTGGACGGATTCCAATGGCCATAAGCACGTATCGGATTCCGCGCCACCGCAAAACGCCCGAAACGTATATACCGACCAAGGCTATAAACACATCCGAACGCCGCTGGTGATAACCATTGGAGATAAGGTCGTCGATGCATATCGATATATCAGAAAAAAACTCATAAAACCCAGAACAGCTCAGCAGAAGTGATTCAGTTGCTTTAATATAAAATTTGGTTTTATGAGGTTAACGCACCAGCATTCCACTCTTCCAATACCCCATATTTTTTTATGAAGAAAGCGGTGGAAACTTGGTTAAAATTCGATGAACCACATCGTTTACCGTCTTCGTTTCGACTGCCGGATTGCGGTTGGGATCTAAAATCGTACGTGCCTCACCCCACCAGATGACCTGATAGGTCTTCGGGTCGACAAACTGCAGGATCAGCTTCCCTTTTTCAACAATTAAATCCGAATCGAACCCGCGCCATGCAGTGGTAAAAATCTTAGATTTGACGCCGTAAATTTGGACCAGGAAGTCAGGGTTTTGCGTTGACCGTTGCACATTTTTAGCCTGTAAAACTGTATGGACGGCCGTTTGGATCCGCTCCATCATCAGATCTTCGATGCCAACGGTTGTCGGTATCGGTCTCAGATCATAGGTTCGCAGATTTGAAAAATCCACATTAACATTGTAATCCCAGGTAACCGTCTTGGGGACTTCGACTGTCGCTGCACAACCGCTGAAAATCATCACCAATCCCAAAACAAGTATTTTTTTGAAACCGTTCATATCCGACCTCCCTTGATGCTGAATAAAGGTGTCCACAAAATCCTAGCGTGTATCTTATATGTTAGTTTAATCATAGTCAACAAATGACCAAGAGTCAATTGGCAGGTGGTTTGGCGTGTTTCTCCAGGAAAAATAGTGTCTCCGTGTTGCGATCCCAGTCATGCAAGCTTAAATTTTTATAATGGAATTAAATCAAACAGAAAATGATTTGCTTAAACTGTTAGCAGATGAATGGGATGAAGCCGGGCCGCCGGGTTATATCGAAACGACAACCATTGCGGCACGTTTACAGATGACTGTCCCGCAGGCAAAAGCCGCTATTCAAGCCCTGTTTGAAAAAGGCGTGGTGGATACCGACAAGGTGGATAGTTTTGCAGCCTATCTCACTCCGGAGGGGTACGAACTTGCCCGAAAGGGCTGAGTCGATGGCGCAAACGGGCAAATCGCTGCTGGATTTGATTGTTGTTGACACCGATGGCCAGGGCTCTGCGGCTGCCGACCATCACCACCAGCTGACGGCCCCGGGTGACCGCCGTATAAATCAGGTTGCGCTGCAGCAGAATATAGTGCTGGGTCAAAATCGGTAAGATGACGACCGGATATTCCGACCCCTGTGATTTATGAACGGAAACAGCATAGGCCAGCACCATCTCATCCAGTTCGCCAAGATCATAGACGAGCTGTCGCTTATCGAAGCGGACCGTTATCCGGCGCTCTTCAGGTTGAATAGCAGCAATACGCCCGATGTCGCCGTTGAACACCTCTTTGTCATAGTTGTTGCGAATCTGCATCACTTTATCATTGATCCGGAAGGTGCGGTCCCCGCGCACGAGACCACCGCTTCCGGGGTTTAATACGGTTTGCAGCCGATTGTTGAGATTGACCGCTCCGACAATCCCTTTATGCATCGGTGTCAGCACCTGAATGTCGTCAATGGCATCAAAGCCAAAGCGATCAGAAATCCGGGTGTGAGCGAGCTCCAAAATAATGTCTAAAACCTTCTCCGGATCATCCTGTTCGATGAAATAAAAATCATTTTGGGGATCTGAAATGTCAGATTGATTGATGACCGGCAGCTCACCTGCATTGATTTTATGGGCATTGACGATGATGCGGCTGGATTTGGCCTGACGGAATATCTCGGTCAGCTCAATAACGGCAACGGCGCCGGATGCAATCAGATCGTTGAGGACATTACCGGCGCCGACCGATGGCAGCTGGTTGACATCACCCACGAATATGCAGCTCGCGGTGGCAGGAACCGCTTTGAGAAGATGATACATCAACACCGTGTCAATCATAGAGGTTTCATCCACAATCAGTACATCACACTCAAGCGGGTTGTTTTCATGTCTTTGAAACCCGAGTTTATGGATGCTGTATTCGAGCAGGCGGTGGATGGTTTTAGCCGGGTGGCCGGTCATTTCACTCATGCGTTTTGCAGCTCTGCCGGTCGGTGCCGCCAGCAAGATATTGATCTTCATTTGCGAAAAAATTTTAAGAATGGCCCTGATGATGGTGGTTTTTCCGGTACCCGGCCCGCCGGTTATGACCAGAACCTTATTTTCTAAAGCATATCGAATGGCATCCTGCTGTTTTTCAGCCGGCTGAAAGGAAAGCTGATCCTGGACCCACTGGATCGCACGTGCAGAATCAACGGTTCGCATGGATTTCGGCGTGGATAGCAACGCTTTCAAACGATTGGCAATGCCGGTTTCACACCGATAATATCGGGTTAGGTAAACGGCCTTGTTATTTTCTCGAAAGTCTTCAATGTTATCATTTATGTCTTCGATAACGATCTGTTTGTTTGCATTCAGGCGACCTATGGCGGCGACAATCGGCTCCCGCTCGACGTTTAAAATTTCGCGGCAGCGCTCAATCAACGGTTCGTAAGGAAAAAAGACATGTCCATCTTCGGATAGCTGGTGCAGCGTGTAGACAACACCGGCTTCAACTCTTACGCCGGCATCATCGGAAAAGCCGAGCTCTTTTGCAATATTGTCGGCCTTTAGAAATCCAATCCCAAAAATATCCGTCGCCAGACGATAGGGGTTTTGTTTAACCACCGCAATCGAACGATCCCCGTAGCGCTTGAAAATTTTGGTGGCATAGGCAGCACTGACGCCATGGCTTTGCAAAAAGATCATCACGTCGCGGATTTCCTTTTGCGCCTGCCAGGCTTTGGCAATATTGGCCAGGCTCTTTTTACCGATACCCTTGACTTCCGCCAGACGCCCGATCTGATTTTCAATGACGTCCAGTGTTTTTTCGCCGAATCGATCGACAATACGCCCGGCCATTACCGGGCCCAGCCCTTTGATCAGGCCGGATCCCAGATATTTTTGAATGCCATGGACGGTTGCCGGAACCTTGGTTTTAAACTGCGCCACCTTGAATTGTTGACCAAATTTAGGATGGATCGTCCACTCACCCTGCATGGCGAGAATCTCGCCGGGCATCGGCGCCATCAGATTGCCGACGACCGTCACCAGATCCTTTTTTCCCTGCACATTGACCTTGGCTATCGTATAGCCGTTATCTTCGTTGGTGAAGGTGATTCTTTCTATCTGACCGGATAATTCGGTGAGCATTAGGATCGTCCAATTACGGGTTATGAGTTAAAATGGATGGATAATACACTCAGACAAGTCAGTTGCTTACAAGCTTCGCTCTGGAGTGATGGCGTAATTCACAATTTGGATTTTAGAATCCGGATTTTGGATTTGATAAAAAACGGACCGGTTGAAGCATTCGTTTCCCATTTGCTAAATCCGCATTCCAAATTCCAAAATCCAAAATCAACACCACTCCAATACTCCTGTATTTATCGGCTATAAATCTTGGATTTATGGATAACATTAAATCTGAACGTTTACACCCAATCTGGCAGTCTTATTGCCGACTCAGGCGGTGAATCCGGAATATAGCATTTGATATCGAGCACCGGTGTTTCATCAAAGGCATCGATGTCTTCGATGTGAATACGCCGTCCTTCAATTGAATTTATTTTACAGCGCGTCAGTCCGATCAGGTTGGGTCGCAGGGGGGAATGGGTGCCAAATACGCCGGTCAAGGGATTTTTTTCATCTTTGCGGGGATGCACCCGCAACGTTTTGCGCCGGTCGGTGGTGTCGTTTTCATGGAACCAGAAAAGCACCAGAATATGAGAAAAACCCGCTAACCCCAATAGCGCATCGGCATAAGGCTCAAAGATGTCGATCCAAGTTGATTCGTCTTTTTTATTGACAACACCCACAGGAAATATTTGAAAAGATTCCGGCATTAAGGCTCTCCATCCCGATAAAGTTCAAAAACGGCATTGTATAATTTTGTAAAACGGGTTTCAGATTTGTTGAAAAAAATAAATACTTTTTAATCTGTTTGAAGCTCCGCTATATCCGCGAAATGATCCAGCGCCTGCGGATTGCTGAGCGCATCTTTGTTGAGCACCTCCTGGCCCTGGATCACCTTTTTAACCGCCAGTTCCACTTTCTTCATGTTAAGCGTATAGGGAACATCCGGCACACCAATGATCTTGGCGGGCACATGCCGTGGCGATGCATTGGTGCGAATGGTTTGCCGGATTTTGTCTTTTAAGTCATCCGTCAGTTCGACGCCTTCGGCCAGCTTGACAAAGAGAATCACCCGCACATCATTTTTCCAATCCTGTCCGACCACAACGCTGTCGGCGATCTCCGGCATTTGCTCCAGCTGTCGATAAATTTCGGCCGTGCCGATGCGAACCCCGCCGGGATTGAGCGTAGCATCCGATCGACCGAGCATGACAACACCGCCGCGCCGGGTGACGATGACAAAATCGCCATGGCGCCAGACATTGGGATACACATCGAAATAAGCGTCGTGGTATTTTTGGCCGTCCGGATCATCCCAGAAATAAATCGGCATCGACGGAAAAGGCTTGCAGCAGACCAGCTCCCCTTGTTCGTCAATCAGTTCGTTGCCCAGCTCATCGAATGCGCGCACATCCATGGCCAATGGCCGGCATTGAAGTTCACCGGCATAGACCGGCAACATAGGATTGCCAATGGCAAAGCAGCCGTTTAAGTCCGTGCCACCGGAAATGGATGCCAGCTGAACATCGGCCTTGACTTCCTGATAAATAAACTCGAATCCTTCGATCGACAGCGGGGAGCCGGTGGAAAGAACGGCGCGTAAGGGTGATAAGTCATAGGTCTTGGCGGGCTTTACACCTGCATTTTGCAATGCGGCGATATATCCCGCACTGGTTCCGAAAACGGTAATTTTTTCATCCTGGGCCATTTCCCATAGGGCCCCCGGATGCGGGTGAAACGGATTGCCGTCATACAGCACCAGGCTTGCACCGACGCTCAATGAACTGGTCAGCCAATTCCACATCATCCAGCCGCAGGTGGTAAAATAAAAAATGGTGTCCTCACGCTTTAAGTTGGTGTGCAGCATGAGTTCTTTTAAGTGATGCACCAGAATACCACCGGCACTTTGCACCATACATTTGGGCAAGCCGGTGGTGCCTGAGGAGTACATAATGTACAGGGGGTGTTCAAATGGGAGTTGTTTGAATTCAATTTCCAGGCCGGATTCGGATGCGCGGAAATCCTGATAATGAACAGCGTTGGCAATGGCACCGATATCCGCCTTCTGTTCGGTGTAGGGCACGACAACGACTTTTTCAATGGACGGCAATTCTTTGATAATGTCTGCAATGCGTTCCAGAGAATCCAATTTTTTGCCTTTAAACGAATAGCCGTTGGCCGTAAACAGGACTCGGGGCTGGATCTGCCCGAAGCGATCGAGAACCCCTTTGATAC
The DNA here is from genome assembly GCA_050116835.1 of Desulfobacterales bacterium. GTDB lineage: Bacteria > Desulfobacterota > Desulfobacteria > Desulfobacterales > JAHEIW01 > JAHEIW01. The sequence goes on along the minus strand of JASFNW010000055.1, from coordinate 18,900 downwards.
CAAAATCCGGAGAACAGGACGACCAGGTGGCGCCCATGCTGGTAGCCGCCAGCATGGCAATGATGGATTCCGGCATATTGGGCATAAATCCCACCACGCGGTCGCCCGGCTCTATCCCCAGCTCGCGTAATGATTTGGCTACGCGGGCCACTTCATCATACAGCTGGGCGTAAGTTATCCGGCTTGAGGGCCGGTCTTCTCCTTTGAAAATCAAGGCCACCCGATCATCCCGGTAACGCAGCAGGTTTTCAGCAAAATTAAGCCGGGCGCCTGCAAACCATTTGGCTCCCGGCATTTTGGTGGCATCATCGATGATCTGATCATAGGATTTGGAGTGAATGATGTCGGCAAAATTCCAGAAAGCCGCCCAGAATTCAGCAATGTTTTCAACCGACCAGTCGTAAAGAGAGGCGTATTCTTTGAAATTATGAGTGTACGTTTCATTGACGACGGTCATGAAACGGTTCATGTTCGACTGTTTAATCTGTTGCTCGGTAGGCTCCCACAATAGTTTCGCCATGATCATCCCCCTTTGTTCATTTTAACGCGTTAATTTTTATCCTTCGGGCAGCCCGGATGCAATTTATTTGAGGGGAGTTTTTTATCAACCCCCTGATAATGGCGGAATGAATTATCGGCAGCGAAATCGTGCACGGTTTGAATGGTTTAGGGAGCGTTGCGAAAGAACAGCCATAACCTCAAAGTCACCAATGGACACAAATTTGATTTTATGTTTAACCCGTTATGTAATATTTGAATTCTGTTCTTTCGCTACGCTCCCTTGATCATGAGTTTGCGCGATGAAGTCGGTGATGATTCATTCCGCGATCGATTTAAGAAAAACACCCCGACCTATCAATTATTTAGCTTCAAAACCGGGCAATAGTCAATATGGTAGGTCATAAATTGTTCAGTTCTACCACTTTTATACCTTGCAGATTGACGGGTTTTTGGATATCAGTGATTTTCAGACTACTAGCGATCAAGGAGATGTTAAATGCACGTCGTTGACTTAAGATCGGACACGCTGACCAAACCCACTGAGGCCATGCGCCGAGCCATGGCTGAAGCCGAGGTCGGCGATGACGTTTTCGGCGAGGATCCGACGGTGAATCGCCTGGAAGAGATGGCCGCCGAACGGCTCGGGAAAAAAGCGGGCTTGTATGTTGCCAGCGGCACGATGGGCAACCTGGTTAGTCTGCTGGCACATTGTGGTCGCGGTGATGAAATCATTCTCGGTGATAATTCTCACACATTTTACTGCGAACAGGGGGGTTCAGCCGCTATTGCCGGCATTCATCCACGTACCTTACCAAACCTGCCCGATGGCAAACTTGCTTTACATAATATTGAGGCTGCCATCCGGTCGGATGATATCCATTACCCGCGCAGCCGGTTGATCATACTGGAAAATACGCATAATCGCAAAAACGGCAGCCCGCTGGACGCAGCATATATGCGCTCTGTAAAAACCCTCTCCGAAAAATATAAGCTAAAAATACATGTCGACGGTGCCCGTCTTTTCAACGCCGCTGTTGCCTTGGAAGTAGACGCCCGGGATCTGGTTGCCGATGCCGATTCAGTCAGTTTTTGTTTGAGCAAAGGATTGACGGCACCGGTCGGCTCGGTGGTATGCGGCACAGGTGACTTTATTGTCAAAGCTCGCCGGGCCCGCAAACTCGTTGGCGGTGGCATGCGCCAGGCGGGTATACTGGCAGCGGCAGGCATCGTAGCGCTCACAGAGATGATCGATCGTTTGGCCGAAGATCACGCCAACGCCCGTAAACTGGCTGAAGGTCTGGCTGAGCTACCCGGGTTATCCATCGATCCGACCATGATTAAAACCAACATTGTGTATTTTGAAACGAATCGCGAAGATTTACGCGAAGACGAATTGGTCAGACGCCTGGACAAGGAGGGCATAAAAATTGCCGCAATGGGCCCCCGTCTCCTGCGAGCGGTTACCTATTATCAGATAACGGAAGATGATATCGAATTAGCCCTGCAGGCTTTTGCGAAAGTTTTGAAATGAAACGATCCGCCGGCCACGCGCGGGTTACCTTTTTCCCCTGAATGTCACATCTGCTCAAGCCACTGCGACTGCGTCTATCTCAATTAAAAATCCTATGGGAAATCTGGCAATCTGCACGGTGGTTCGCGCCGGGGGGCTGTCGCTAAAACGGCTGCCGTAGATTTCATTAACATCGCCAAAATCATCGAAGTTCACAATAAAAATTCCGACCTTTACCAAATCATTAAATCCCATCCCAGCTTCTTGCAGGATGGCCCCGATGTTATCTAAGACACGTTCGGTTTGAGCTCGAATGTCTCCATCTCCAACCAGATGTCCGGTTTGAGGGTCAACAGGCACTTGGCCGGCGATGTACAAGGTACGACCCCCTTCCACTAAAACGCCTTGACTATAAGGGCCTAAGGGAACCGGTGCCCCCGCCGTCTTTACGATTGTTCTTTTCATATTATGGGTCCTCACTTTTCTTGAAGAATTTCCATCATGAGATCAATCCCGATGCTGCCCCCGGTCACAAGACACACACTTCTACCTCTCTGCTGCGGGGGCAATTGCAAAGCCGCAGCCAGCGCTAACGCCCCTGCCGGTTCAGCCAACATTTTATTGTGCCATAAAATTGATCTGATCGCCGCACGCACCTTGCGCTCTGGAACCAGTAACACGTCGTCAATCAATTCATTGAGAAACGGAAACATCTCTTCGGTAATATATGGCACGGCAACACCGTCACAAATTGTTTTACATTCCACTGTTAGCGGATGGCCGTGATCGACGGCTGAACGGAGGGCGGGACAGCCTTCAGGCTCAACCGCATAGATACGTATCGCAGGATTGACCGCCTTGATGGCACTGCCGACGCCACCCAGCAATCCGCCGCCACCCACGGGAATGAAAACGGTGTCGATGTCCGCAGCATCGTCCATAATTTCAAGACCCATACTCCCGTGACCGATCATGACCTGTCGATTGGTCCATGGGTGTATGAACGCGTAGGCTTCCTGCTCCCAGAGATGCTCCTGCAAAAAGCGAAAGACCTCTGCTATGGGTTTGAGCACGGGAAATCCGCCGAAGGCTTTCACGGCCTCAATTTTGGGAAGCGGTGCTGTATCCGGCATAATGCTGCGGGCGGATATTCCAAAATATCTGGCTGACCAGGCAAGCGCCTGAGCCGTGTTGCCCGCACTGACCGTGCTGATACCCTTGTTTCTTTCATCCGGGCTTAAAGAAGCCACGGCATTGAAAACACCGCGAAGTTTGAACGAATTCACAGCCTGCAGGATTTCGGGTTTTAACCAAATTTGCGGCGTGTCGTCAGCACTGTGATAGGGAATCAATGGGGTATGCACAATGACTTCTTCAAGACGCTTTGCCGCTGTTCTGAATTCGCTTAAGGTGGGTCGATCAATCACGTCAGATCCCTTTTTTCAAACGGTTTAGTTGGGCATAAATGAGAAGTTTTTTCGATGACCAAGGCCGCACAAGGGTTTTAGCCCTCGGCGTACTTTGAGTACGTCGCGGGCTAAAACTCGCGGAGAACACTGCTCAGCGGAGAAAGATCCATTTAGGGTGCAACTAATGTTTGAAGGAGCGCTGGCCGGTATACACCATCGTCGCACCGGCTTCGTTGCAAGCCTCGATGGACTGATAGTCATTGCCTGAACCGCCGGGCTGTATGACGGCAGTTATGCCCTCACGCAGGCCCACATCCACCCCATCTCGAAACGGGAAAAAGGCATCGCTGACCATGGCGGCGCCGACGAGCCCGCCTCTCTCCTGGACCACTCGGTCGTCAATGGCGCCTTTTTTATCCGCATCGGACAGTTCATTGTAGGGCATACCGTGATTTTCGTAACAGTACCGATCCGCCAGTTTGCGATAGGCTTTATCTCTGGCAATTTCAGCCACCCCCACCCGATCCTGTTCGCCGGTGCCGATGCCCACGGTGACCTCGTCTTTAACGTAAATGACCGAATTGGAGGTGATCCCGGATTCCACCAGCCAGCCAAAAATCAAGTCATCATATTCTTTATCGGTGGGCTCGCGCTTGATCCGGTAATGCTGACCTTTAACCTCACACTCAGCCAGCCTGAGGTCTTCTTTTGAACGGGTGGTCGGCACGAATGACCACTGGGCAATAATACCGCCGTCGATCAGACTCTTGAATTCAACACAACGCCTGCCGACGAAAGATTGCAGGCGTTCGATATTACCGATTTTAATGACCCGCAGATTGGGTTTTTGGGCGAAAACATCCATCACGCCCGGCTCGAAATCGGGCGCCACAACAACTTCGGCATATTGCCGTGTAATGGCCGCGGCGGTTGCCTTATCCACCGGCTGGTTAACCGCAATACATCCCCCGAATGCAGCAACCCTGTCGGCCATATTGGCTTTGATATAGGCATCGACCAGCGTATCGGCCCGGGCCACGCCGCAGGGATTGTTGTGTTTGACGATAACCACCGTGGGTTTATCCACAAAATAACGCAAAATGTTGAGCGAATTATCCGCATCGGTCAGATTGGTCTTCCCCGGGTGCTTGCCGGACTGCAGCAGCTCGATATCGGAGGCCAGATATTGTCCGGGCTGAATGCATTCGGTTTGCCCCAGCACCAGATTGCCGTTGACCAGTTTATACAGGGCGGCTTCCTGACCGGGATTTTCGCCGTAACGCAACCCCTTTTGAACATCCTCGACAACCCAGATCACTTTCTCATAAAAAAGGGTCTGGCGGTTGTCTGCATCGATGAAACTGATTTCCATCTGGGGTGGAAAGTGGTCGTCCATCACGGTCCGATACATTTTTTTCAGATCTTCAGCCATGGGTTTACTCCTTGTTTTCCATTTGATAACAACCAGTTACATCACTTATCGATTTTGAAGCCAAAAAATCGGCAATCGTACGATCATAGACAGCCGTGTGGTCAAACGCTTTGCGGGCCAGCTGGTAACGCAGTTGCAGACTTGTTGCGCCGTTATTCGCAGTAAGGTCGGCCAGAATTTTTTCGTAATCCGCAGGATCGACCACCGATGCCACCCGGATGTAATTTTTGGCAGAAGCCCGGATCATGCAAGGCCCACCGATATCGATATTTCCCCTGGCCTGTTCCACCGTTACATCCGGCTGTGATATCGTCTCTTTGAAGGGGTATAGGTTGACCGCGACCATATCGATGGGCACACTGCCCGTGCGGTTTAGGTCACCCTGATGCGCAGCGTTATACGTCTCGGTTAGCAATCCCAGGTAAATTTTAAAATCCAGTGTTTTGACGAGGCCCCCCTGTGTTTCGGGCTGACCGGTATAGTCTGCGACCTGCATCAAACGGCTGTCAGCCGAATCGCCCAGAATTTCACGAATGCGCAGGAAGGTTCCACCGGTTGAATAAATCTGAATCTGAGGATTTAAGTCTACCAGATTCGGAATAAACCGTTCAAGTCCGCTTTTGTCGGAAACACTGACCAGAATATTTTGTACCTTGACGAAATCATCCACCCGTTCAACAACATTAATGCTCATGAGGTCACCTCTTTCCTTCATATTCTGCTAAAAAGCGATTAAAAAAATCTTCCATGAAAGCATGACGCTCCCGGGCCCATTGGCGGCCGGCTGCCGTCAGCATTCGCTCTTTGATTTTGCAGAGCTTAACCTTAAACTCACGGTATCCGGTATCATCGACAGAATACGGTCTGCTTTTTTCAGCATCCAGGTCGGGATTGTGCAGCCGGGCCCCCAGCTCACCGGCAAAAAGAAAGGCTCGCGCCACCCCAACGGCGCCGATGGCATCCAGCTTGTCGGCATCGAACAACACTTTGGCTTCGATGGTGGCCGGTTGGTTCGGCGTGCGAAAGCGATGAGATTTTATACAATGAAGAATATTTTGTTGCCGTTCTTTTGAGAATGGCAGTGAATGCACCAACGGTTCGGCCATTCGGGCACCTTTCTCGGCGTGGCAGATGGCGCCGCTGGACGCATCCTGCACCGTTCGCCCGATATCGTGCAGGTAGGCGGCTGCGCCTAACACACCCATGTCTGCGGTTTCAGCCGGACCCATCATTTCACACAGCCGAAACACCCTGAGTGTGTGATCCCATCCATGACTGCCCGATGATGCTTTGTCAAAGCATCGGCGGGCATACATCTTCACCTGATCGAGTGCCCGTTCTGCAACCTTACGGTTCGTCGAGCGGCTGCCTGATCTTTTTGAAGGCTCGCTTCTAGTAATTAAATCCTTTTTGGGCGTTAACATTCTAGTTTAGTTCTAGTATAGGATTTTCGCATTCGGGACCGTAAACGATACGGATCACTTTAGTTGACAACTGACTGAGAAGACATATCGCCCACCGATGTTTAATATTCTGAAATTAATATAAATCTTATTGGAACAGGTGGGTTCGATAAGGTGGAACAATGACCGATCGTCTCTGCAGACTGCCGGGGCAGACGGCGTTTGGGGTTGCCGATCACCATTTTCAAATATCAGGACCATATACCAAATCGGATTTATCTTGCAAGAGATTCTGCGTTTAATTTTGTAATTAAATTTACAAGACAGAGCTGCAGCTCCGCTTAAATTTGTACAAATATATACAAAAATTTTGCGGGCAAATTAGATTTTGGATACCGGTAAACTTTTTAACGGAATTTGCCGATGAACTATGTGTTGCTTCGCAGGCTTAAATCTAACGAGGTGAATAACGATTTGCAGGAAAAAAATTATATAGCCATCAGAAATTCCCAGATTAATTATTATAAGGCCGTTGGACTGTATTATCTGGAAAACGGCTCTTTTGTTTTATACAAGCCGCCAGGCAGATTGATGGCCGATTTGCGCCTGAAGCAAGAAAGGCATCCGCCCGAGCTCTACATCCGCAGGAAAGACCGCATGGCTGCCTTAAAGGAGCTGCAGGCGGGTTTTAACCAGCATATATTCGACAGTATCAAAACGGGCAACGTGGTGGCGGTCAAATCCACCCTCTGCCATCTGGTGGAAGAAACCTTGCGGGAACCCCGCAGTGGTACTTTGCAGGTATTGCCCGAAACCATTGCTACACTGGTCAGCGGATATTCGAAGAACCCTCAAATTTTAAAATCTTTTGCAACAATGTCATTTAAGGACTACAGCACCGTTATCCATTCGGTGAATGTGATGGCGCTTACGCTGGGATTTTGCTTCTACTCGAAAAGATCTTTAAGGGAGACCAAACGCCTGGGTTTAAGCGCCTTATTGCATGATGTCGGTAAAACCGAAATACCCGATGACATTCTCAAAGCTCCCCGTAGACTAACGTCCACCGAATTCAGGGTCATGAAGCGTCACCCCAAGCTTGGCGAATTTCTCATTAAAGTAAAAAGCGGCATTGACGGCGACATTGCCCGCGGTGCCGGTGAGCATCATGAGAAACTGGACGGCAGCGGTTACCCCAAAGGCACCCAGAAAATATCGTTCGTCGGTCAGGTGCTGGGTATCATCGATTGCTACGAGGCCTTAACCAACGAAGAAAGGCCTTACCGTAGGGCTAAAAGCCCGCTGGACGCCCTGAAAACAATCAAAACAGACGTGGAAGCCGGAAAATTTGACCGCAACATCTTTGAAAAGTTCTGCTATAGCCTTATTTAAACCGGCGTCGGGTTCCAACGTTCCCGCCTTCACCTGAACGGTTACGTCGCGGCAAGCAGGCTTCGGAGGGTCAGGGGTTCAAACCGTTAGGTGTCTATTTGCCGAAGCTGGCAACCCACTCCCACTCACATCGCCAAAATTCCGCATTCTGAAATCTGCAATCAAATAAATCTACCCCCCGGTACCTGAAATGTGTTATCTATCCTGTAAACGATTAGACGCTGAACCGTTGAACCTGATAATGGCGTCGCGTTGCCAAAAATGCCGAATTTTGACACCATGAATGCGAGTGAAAAAAAACAGCCATTATTTCCCGGCGCTAGACAAATTTTAGACATCATACTCGTTTTGGTATTTGCATCAATTTTTGTTCAATGCCGCTCGCTGTCCTATTATGAACAGGCCATCGACGGGCAAATGGAGATTTTGCAAAAACAACAGTCGATCTCCGAACTGATCGAAAATCCGAAAACACCGACGGCGCTGAGAGAGAAGCTGGTATTGATCCAATCTGCAAGAACGTTTGCGGAAAAAGAGCTCCTGCTGCCGGTCAACGATCATTATTTGAGCTATGTCGAGCTGAATCGTCCATATGTCGTCTGGAATGTCTTTGCGGCCCCTGAATTTTCACTGGCACCTGAGACCTGGTGTTTTCCCATTGCGGGCTGTGTAAACTACCGCGGCTATTTTAAGGAGGCTGATGCCCGGCGCTTTGGGGATGCCCTCGCCCAAAAAGGCTTTGATGTGTATATCGGCGGCGCGATTGCCTACTCGACCCTTGGCTGGTTTGATGATCCCGTCTTGAGCACTTTCATCAATTTAAGTGCTTCAGATACGGTTGCGTTGATATTTCATGAACTGGCCCACGGACTGCTGTACGTGCCGGATGATACGGCTTTTAATGAAAGCTTTGCAACCGCAGTAGAGCAGGAAGGTCTTAAACGCTGGCAACTCGTTAACAACCCATCTCAGGGCTATACAGACTGGCAGCGCAAACGCCGTTACCGTCGAAAATTCACTGATCTGGTTTCAAAATATCGGACCCAGTTAGGGGCCCTGTACGCAAGCAGCCTGCCAGCGAACGCGAAACGAGACCAAAAGGCAGCCGTTTTCAACCGGATGTATCTTGAATTCAGCGACTTAAAATCAAATCACCCCGAAATGGCCGTATATAGCGCCTGGTTTAATCGACCGTTAAACAATGCGCAGCTGATCAGTGTATCGACCTATCATGACTGGGTGCCGGCATTCAGCAAAATGTTGTCAGATAGCCGTGGTGATCTGGAAAAATTTTATGAAAAATGCCGACAACTGGCAAAGAAAGCACCACAGGAACGACATCGCATACTCACCGATTATCACCAGAATGCGCATACCGCTTTACAGCGCACGGCAACGGGTCCGGCTAACAGCCAAATTGTTTTGCATCTGCTGCAATAACTAAAGGATCAAGGGGGGGTGAAGATGGATTGAAAGGTTGACGGACAACGCATTTTCAACTAAAATATTCAATGACGGCAAACGTAAAATTTTAAAGAATTTCATACGATTGACAAAGATTTGAAGGCGGTTTTGGATGTATAATAAGTTTTTTGGCTTTAAGGAAAAACCCTTCAAACTGGTTCCGAACCCGGCATATTTTTATTTAAGCAAAAGCCATGAGGAAGCGATGGCGCACTTGAATTACGCGATCTCTCAGGGGGACGGATTCGTTGAAATTACAGGAGAGGTCGGAACGGGGAAAACCACACTTTGCAGAACATTTCTTGAGAGTCTGAACGGAAGCGTAGAGGCGGCTTACATTTTCAATCCCAAAATGGGTCCCAAACAGTTGCTCAGAACCATCATCGAGGAATTTGGCATCCAAACACGCAGTGACAATACAAAAGATCTGATTGACATGCTGAATGCCTTCCTGATTAAAAAGAAGGCCAGCGGTAAAAAAGTCATTTTGCTGATTGACGAGGCTCAAAATTTAAATCGCAACGTATTGGAACAGTTGCGATTACTCTCCAATCTGGAAACCAATCGAGATAAGCTGCTGCAGATTATCCTGGTCGGTCAACCGGAATTATCCGAAATGCTCAATTCGCATGCACTCCGGCAGGTGGGCCAGCGAATCACCCTCAGCTATCAACTCCGCCCCTTGACCTTTAATGAATGCAAAGAATATATTCAGTATCGCATCAACATCGCCGCTCAGAAGTCCGCCATAAAATTTGACCGCGGCGCTTATCGTCAAGTTTATAAATATTCAAAGGGCATTCCGCGCCTGATTAACATTATCTGTGACCGGTCGTTGCTTACCGCATTCGTTATGAATCAATTCAAAATCTCAGCCCACATCGCCAAGGCATCGGTAAAAGAACTTGCCACACGCGGGCAGACAAAAAGCTACGGTATCACCACGGGCAAATGGGCACTCATCGGCATTTCCTCCTTGAGCATGGTGTTTCTGGTTGTTGTCTTCTATCACCCAATTCGGGAAACCATCACGACGTCTTTCGCCGTCCAGGACGATTTGCAAACAAATGTCGTGAGCCAAACCGTTCCGGTTAAAGCTGAGGCCCAAGTCCCGACCCCCAGCGTGGAGACCAGCAACCCCGTCGATGAAACGGAAGCACCTCCGGTTCAAAAAAGCCTTTCGACAGTCAGTTTGGCCGAATACCTCAAGCACATGGACGGGCGCAGTTCCCGCGAACCGGCGCTAATGCAAGCAATGAAACTCTGGCAGACAAGCGCTCAGTTTACACCTTATTTGAAAGACATTGATGATGATCAGACGTATTTTCGGCTTTCGGCCAAACCAAACGGGATGTTTATTCATCGCCTCGAAACGGACATGGCGTTTTTAAAAAAGTTAAATCTTCCCGCCATCCTCGAATTTTATCCACCCGGCAGTTCAAGCCCGGGTTATCTCACTTTGGCCCGTTTAAATGGCGACAAAATCATGCTTAAAGACAAAAGTGAAACTGAATGGATTGTCACTGATTTAGAGGAGTTGGAATTTTACTGGTCCGGTGTCGCCTATATACCCTGGAAAAACTTTCACTCCATCTGGGGGACCATACCGACACAGACGTACAAAGATTCCGTTATTACGCTAAAATTGCTATTGCAGGATATTGGATTTCAGAATGTGGCGATTGACGAAAAATACGATACATTTACCCAGAATGCGGTTGAATCTATTCAGGCCAAGTATGGAATTCCGGTGGACGGCTATGTTGGCCCGCTGACCAAAATTATCCTGTATCGAGAAAAAAATTCGTTTCAGATGCCGCGGCTGTATGAATCCAAATAGTTCGATTTGGATCGAAGATAAAACCAAAATTTCAGGCGTTGAATAGACTTGGCCCCACAAAAGTCGAATCGATTCGGAGTTCGCAAAAACACGAAATAAGATTCCTTTTTTCGTGTTTTATACTTTCAAGCATGGGAGCAACGGGTAAATTCATATCATTATCATGTTCATAACGTATTCAGACTGAGGACTTCAAAAATTTGAGCACGATTTTAAAAGCGCTGAAACGAGTCGACCAATCCACGCCGCCACCGGACGATCTGCAACCCGGACCGTCGATGATTGATACGAAGAAAGCGGTAAGGGGTCGTCTTTTTCGGATCTGGCTTCAGCGTAAAGCGATTGTGGCGCTTATCGTGGCGGTGGTTGTCATCGCCGCAGGATGGCTGCTCTACAGCCAAAAAGACCGGCTCATATCCAAAATCGGGTCGCACCCGCAATCTGAAAAACCCCCGGTTTTCCAGGCTAAAATTGAGCCGCCGCCCCGCCGTCCCGAACAAACAGAACCTCAGCATACAGCTCCGCTAAATCGGCAAAAACCTTCCGGCAGCGCAACGTCCGGGCGTGACCGTGTCCGTGCCGAACGGCCGTCGGCGACATCATCCCGCAGCCCGTCAGAGCAACAAAGTCGGGCCGATCAAATGACGACATTGAAACCGCAGGTGCGCAGCCCGGAATCCCAATCATCAGCAAAATCCAGCATATCCGGCAGTCCCGAAGCAACGGCCGGCGATAGGGGTCAACGCGAAACCCGGCCGCCTGCAATAGCGCCGGCGAAGAAGTCAAAATCAAGAGCCGTCCCGCCTGCACGAGCTTACCCACGACTGGATAACGGTAAATTAAAGCTGCAGGCGATTGCATGGTCTAATGTCGCTACCGAACGAATTGCGGTCATCAATGACCGCATCGTCCGTGAAGGCGAATCCGTAGAAGGCTATTCCATCAATCAAATCCGTCAGGAAGTCGTCGTTGTCAATGATGGTGCCCAATCCTGGCAACTTGAGTTCGGATTAAGATAAGCAACTGCTGGACCCCCCATTTTCTTCGATGGATGTCGGTTTTCCGGATACGCAAATCATTAATGGTAATGCCAATGGGTATTAAACACGTATTCATTTCCAGCCGATCCGTTTGCCTTTTGCTGCTGATAGCTGTTCTGGCGGGCATGCTTTTTGGCTTCAAGCCGTTGCGCTTACTTGAATACACGGCATATGACTTGATGTCGACCCTGAGGCGTTCGAAGGAAGGTATTCCGGTTATCGTTGTTCGTATCGACGATCTCAGCCTGAATAAGGTGGGCGATTGGCCCTGGCCGCGTTCTTACATAGCGCAGATTGTCAACACCCTTTCAAAAAGCGGGGCCCATACCCTGGGCATCTCCATTTTATACTGCAACCGGGAGCTAAATGCTGGCAAGGAAGAAATTCAAAATCTAAGAGAAAAGCTTCCCGAAAATCTGCCGCCCGTTAAAAAACAAACCCTCAAAAAAATTGACCGACTGCTCGCCCAGACACAAAACCGTCTGAATCACGATGCCCGTTTGATCTCCGCAGTGCGAAAGGCGCGTAATGTCGTCTTGCCGCTTCGATTCATTCTGTCCGAATCGGATCATTCGACCGCACCCGTTCTGTCGGACTGGCTAAAAATGAATTCGCTCCGGTTCCCTGAGGAAAATGCTGCGCGGAACCTACCGGTCAAAGCAGCCGCCGTCTTATTTAATCGGCGCCCCGCCGATGCCATCCGCGGCTCGCAGGTGTTACAACCCTATCAGGAGCTGTCACGGAAATCAGGCGCATTAGGCCATATTAACCTGATTGCCGATCCAGATGGCAAGATCCGCAGTGTTCCGTTGTTCATCCGTTTTCAAGACAGAGATTTTGTATCTTTAGCCTTGGAGGTTGCCATGAAATACGATGGTGCAACCATCCGAAACATTCGCAAGCATCCCACCGGTCTGCAAATCAAGCAACTGTCCGTGCCGACCATCGGGCCGCATCAAATGCTGCTCGATTTCAGCGGACGGGAAACCAACATTCAACGAATTTCGGCAGTCGATTTAATGGAAGGCAAAATTGATCCTGAAAGATTTCGTAACAAAGCGGTCTTGTTCGGCTTGTCCGCAGATGCAGCCATCCCTCGCTATCACCTGCCGCGTCAGGGTGAAGCCTCGAATTTGGAAATAACCGCCTGCGCGGTCGAAAACATTATTAATCGCAGACATATTTCAAGACCTTCATGGTTTGCGGCTCTGGAGATTTTGGTTCTTTTGTATTTTGGCTTCTTTTTGCTGGTTGTCGTTCCCAAGGTGCCGCCGCGAACCGGGCTGCTCATCTTCGCTGTATTTCTGACCGCCTGGCTGGGCGTTGCCGTATTGTTGCTGGTGACCCAAGGGCAATGGCTGCGCAGTATTACACCTACGCTGTTTGCCGCCGTCGGCTTTATCATTATCGGTCGACAGCGCATATCAGATGCCAAAAAAGATGAAAGCGTCGAATTAAACAAGTCCCTGGGGTTATCGTTGCAGGGTCAGGGTATGCTGGATATGGCCTTCGAAAGATTTTTGAAATGCCCGATAACCGACAAATCGGTTAAGGCATTGCTTTACAACCTGGGGCTCGATTTCGAGCGTAAAAGAATGCTCAATAAAGCGTTGGCGGTTTACAACCATATCTTGAAGGCCGGCACGTTTAAAGACATCAAGCGCCGAATAAAGCAGCTGGAACAATTTGAACAGACACTGGCCATACCTGTCGGTCAGAATAAGAAAAATGCCGGCCTTCTTTGGACCGATTCCACCACCAAGCCCACCCTGGGTCGCTATGAGATTATCAAAGAGCTGGGTCGTGGCGCCATGGGAACGGTTTACCTGGGCAAAGATCCGAGCATCAATCGTGAGGTGGCAATCAAAACGCTCGATTATGCTGATGTCGACGCCCAGCAGCTCAATGAGGTCAAAGATCAATTTTTCCGGGAAGCCGAGGCTGCCGGGAAACTCTCACACCCGAACATCGTCACCATCTATGATGTCGGCGAAGATCATGATATGGCTTACATTGCCATGGAGTTGTTAAAAGGCCGAGAATTGACCCATTTTTGCAAAAAAGACAATTTGCTGCCGGTGGATCAGGTCCTCCGTATCGGACTTTCGGTGGCAGAGGCACTTGCCTATGCCCATCAGCAAGGGGTTGTCCACCGAGATATCAAACCAGCCAACATCATTGTTCTGGAAAATGATCAAATCAAAGTGGCTGATTTTGGCATCGCCCGGGTGATGAGCTCGTCAACCAAAACTGAAACCGGCATTATTTTCGGCACGCCGAACTACATGTCGCCAGAGCAGGTGGCCGGTAAAAAGGTAGACGGCCGCTCGGATCTGTTTTCACTCGGGGTTGTATTATACGAAATGCTCAGCGCCGAAAAACCCTTCACAGGTGAAAACATTACGGCCTTGATGTATGCCATCGCTCACAGTAACTATGCGCCCCTGTCGCAACTATCGCCCCAGACGCCGAAATGCTGTGTAAAGCTGATTGATAAATTGCTGCGTAAAGGGGTCAGCAAGCGTTATCAGAGAGCCGACCAACTCATCAAACAAATCCATCTCTGCCGGCAGCACTAGCCATGGCAGCCACATGAGCGACACACCTAGTCGTCATCCCTCCTCTCTGCTAGTGCAGGCTTCTGGTTTCAGTTTGTATGGCATTAAAAGCTAGATAAAGATAGTGTATATCATCAGGTTGCACTTGACATGAACTGATATTTTGCGTCTAATGAGAAGTAAACGCTAGCAACAGAGGTCGAATGATGAAAATGTTTCCAATTGAAATTGATGAAAGCGTCTGGCATTATTTACAAAAACGAGCCGAGCCCTTTATCGATACGCCCAATTCGGTCTTACGCCGTTTGCTGTTCGGCGCTAGTACCAAACCCGTTAAAAAAAAGGTTGAGCCCGAAATCCCCTCGATCACCATTGAGGGCACCCCTAAATCGCTGGCGCAAATTCTGGAAGTTATCTATGAGATGGAAATTAACGGCTATTCGCGAACTGAAGCCACCAACCGGGTGGCTGAAACCAGAGGCACTGCCCCCCAGACCATCACCGACAAGTACTGCCGGCAGCTTGGCCAAAAAGCGCATGAAATCGACCAGCTGTTAGCTGAGCCCGGCTACGGGCAGTTTAAAGCACTTCTTAAAAACAAATTTAGCGGGCATCAACAGATTATCGATACCTATTTCGAGAGCCTGATGATGGGCGCTGGATAGCTGGATGGGATCCTTTTTATGGATTCGGTTGTGCGGACACCTTTTTCTGATAAAGAGGGGAAATATCACGCAGGGTCGTGACCACCGCTTTGAGTGCCTTTAAAAACGTATCGATATCCGCTTCTGTGTTATCGATTCCGAATGAAATAACCAGTGTCCCCTGGGCATCGGCATGACTGAGTCCCAAGGAGAGCAGGACATGTGACGCGCGTAAAGAGCCGGTTGCACAGGCTGATCGCGTCGATACGGCGATGTTCTCATCATCGAGCATCAACATCACACTTTCCCCTTCAATATATTTAATTGAAATCGACACCAGATTGGGCAAACTGTATTCCGGATGGGTATTAATGATATATTCATCGATGGCATTGGGTAATTCGCTTAGAAGTCTGTTTCTGAGCATACGCAGATGCATCAATCGCCGGTCCATGTCCTGCAAGGCAAGTTCTGCCGCCTTACCGGTCCCGATGATCCCCACCAGGTTCTCGGTGCCGGCACGCTTATTATTTTCCTGAACACCGCCATCCAGCAGCGGGAAAATACGCGTACCCCGACGAATATACAGGCCGCCGACGCCGGCCGGGCCGTAAAACGTATTGGCGGCAAAACTGAGCAGGTCCACCCCCAGCTTTTGAACATCCATCGGAAGTACCCCAACCGAATCCACCGCATCGGTGTGGAAGATCACCTTCTTTTCGCGGGTAATTTTTCCTATATCTTCAATTGGTTGCAGGGTACCGGTTTCGTTATTGCTGTGCATGACTGACACCAGAATCGTGTCTTTGGTAATCGCATTGGCCACATCCTGCGGCTTGACGCGCCCGCTTGAATCAACCGGCAGAGAAGTAACGGCAAATCCGGCGGACTTGAGACGGCGCAAACTCCGGATGACGGCATTGTGCTCGATATTGGATGTAATGATGTGCTTGCCTTTATCTTCGTTCGCCATGGCCACACCTTTGACGGCGTGGTTGACAGATTCCGTACCACCGGAGGTGAAGACAATCTCTTTGGGACTCTTACAGTTCAGCAAACGGGCCACAGATTCGCGTGCATTCTGTAGCACGGCTGCGGCTTCTTCACCGGATTTATGCTGGCTGGCCGGATTGTGATAATCTTTTTCGATGGCCTCGATCATCACTTTTTTGACTTCGGGTAATAAGGGTTTTGCAGATATGTGATCCAGATTGATGACTTTCATAATGCCCTACCTGACTTAATTGTCGACGATTTAATGCTCTTCTTCCAGACTGGACTGACAGGCATCACAAAAAGTGATGTCCGGCTGGATCTCAATGTCACAATAGGGGCAGTAACATTTTTCCCCGTGCGAATGTTCATGCTTTTCTTTGCGGATCGGTTGCTGTCGCTTCACACCTGCCAATTGATCCTCATAGTCCTGGATGGCCAGGTGCAAGGCATCGGCCCCTAAATTTGAGCAGTGCAGTTTATTTTTCGGCAGGCCCTCCAACGCGGCCGCAACATCTTTATTGGTCAGTTTCTTGGCTTCCGCCAAACTTTTACCTTTAGCGATTTCGGTGATCATGCTGGATACGGCAATGGCAGAACCGCAGCCAAACGTTTGAAATTTAATGTCGTCGATGTGGTCATCCTTAATCTTTAGATAAATCGTCATCATATCACCGCAAAGGGGATTGCCGACCTCACCGACGCCATCGGCATCTTCTATGACACCGACATTACGCGGATTGCGGAAATGGTCCATAACCGTTTTATTATACATTTCTCCGTTCCTCCTTATATCAGTAAGGCATGTGTTAATCTATTTTCAGAACCTTGGCTCCTCTGATTTTGCGTTGCTTCAATTCGACCAGAGCGCGATTGGCATCCTGCAGCTTAAATTCCTGCACATCCGGTTTAATCGGAATGTCAGCCGCCAGGGATAGAAATTTACTGACATCGGCGCGGGCCACGTTGGCCACACTTTTGATTTCCTTTTCCTGCCAAAGATGCTCCGTATAATCCAGGTTTAACAACGCTTTCTTATCGCTTTCCTCTTTGCGTATGGCATTGATGACCAGACGTCCGCCCGGCTTCAAACACTTCAGGGCTTTGACGATCGGCTTCCAGGCCGGGGTGGTATCGATGATCGCATCGAGCATTTCAGGCGGTTGGACAGCCGTGTCGCCTGCCCAAACTGCGCCGAGCTGGCGGGCAAACTCTCTTTCTTGCTTGCTTCTGGCAAAAACAAATACCTTCGCATTCGGATATTGGTGATGCACCATTTTCAACACCAGATGTGCCGATGCGCCGAATCCGGTCAGCCCCAGGTTCTGGTCATCTTTGACCCCGCTGAGTCTCATTGACCGATAGCCGATTGCGCCGGCACATAAAAGAGGTGCCGCCTGCGAATCGGTGAACCCCTCAGGAATGAAATAGGCAAAATTTTCATCTACGGTCATATATTCGGCGTAACCACCATGGGCATCCCTGCCGGTGGCCGCAAAAGACGCACATAAATTTTCAAGGCCCTTTGTGCATAGCTCACAGCGACCGCAGGCAGAATAAATCCAGGCAACACCGACGCGGTCATCCACGCTGAACCTGGTGGCGCTGTCTCCCGCTACGGCCACCCGGCCGACGACTTGGTGCCCCGGCACCACCGGCAACTTCGGCGGGGGTGTGCGACCTTCGATTTCGTCCAACTCTGTGTGGCACACACCGCAGGCGGAAATCTTTATCAAAATTTCGTTATCTTCAGGAACCGGCTCCGGCATATCCACAAGCGCAAGCGGTTCCTGATTTTCAGCGACAAGGGTCAGCCGGTTTAACACCATTGCTTTCACGAATAGAGCCCCCCCAACTTGGCGCAAAAATCCCAAACCTTTTTCTTGCTATTAACGATCCATTCGATCTGTATAATCTTTGGGCCAATTCTGCAACACCTATTCTCAGAACGCACACGCTGCCCATTGGCGCGCGGTATGACCCGTTTTTACCGGCAGCATCGGGTCGACAAAAATCGTTTGATCTATTCCCGATACGCTGGCGGGAGTTTTAACGGTCCATGGTAAAATCGTCAGTGGAAATGGATGCCAGGCAAAGCTGCCTCGAACCCCATACATTTTTCTCGTCTCCTAAGTTTCCAAGGCGGAAATGAATTGAAGTTAGTGATGCCGACCGCTGTTGTCAAGTTATATAACTATTTGAAAATATTTATTTTATTCTAATAAATGAGCAGCAACCGGAAAGCACCGGCCGTTATGATATTTTGCCTTCTATTTTAAAACATGATATGCAGCCCTGCATTGCGGGTCCCCGTCGACATTAAAGGCCGCAGTCGCGTCAAAATATGGTAAATTGTATGTAATCTCATCTTCGCATTCATTTTCATGCAAGATTCAGGAAAGAACTTGATGCCTAAACACCGCAAAATATGGTTTACGTTCATCAGCCTGGCGACATTTTTTTTGTGCGTGTTGATCATCCTGGTGATCGTCACCCCCCAGTTGATAAACCTGGAAACCGTCAAAAAAGAAGTCAAACGCCTGTATGCAGAGAACCTGGATGGCCAAATTGAATACCAGCGCCTCAGTATGGCGTTTTTTCCCCGCCCGCATGTTGTTGTATCCGACGTCAGTTTCACCATACCCGACAAGATCCAGGGCACGGTTGATTCACTGAAAATTTATCCGAAAATTCTGCCGCTGTTTGCCGGTAAC
>JASFNW010000054.1:0-28238 GCA_050116835.1 Desulfobacterales bacterium | reverse complement strand
CTCGAGCCTTTCTCTATCTCGAACAGTTCTATTATTAATTTATAGCAATTTGGCTTTCTGTTATTACTTACATGGTATACCGGCTTCCTTGTAATACTTTAATGCCCCCGGATGCATGGATGTTCCTGTTATATTACAGGCGTTTTGAGGATCAAAGGATGAATATATACGGTGTACTTTTCGAACAACATCAGGATTTGTACTGATTGCTTTAGCGATATTATAGACCATGTCTTCAGGTATCTGTTTGCGAATAACAATCATGATAGATTCAGTCATAATCGGTGTCGGTTTCTTTAAAAATTCCCAGTAGTTTGCCGGAATGGTCGCAATACCGTATTTGTATTTTGCTTTGAGTTTTTCTAAAACTGCTTGATCGGGGGGTAGAAACTTAACCTTTTTGGATACGGTCCACTCCAGTATGGGGGGTACCATAGGACCCAACCAAACATCTGCGTGACCGTCTTTAAGAAGACTGGCAGCTTCAGAGTAGGAAACGAAATTAACTTTTCCTCCCCAATTCTCAATATCTTCGAAGCTAATGCCATAACCTTCTAAAAGTCGCTCTGCAGCTACAGATGGCGAACTTGCCCGCGGAGAAGTCAGGATTCTAATTTTCGCCTTATTTTCTTTTATATCGCTAATAGAATTAATCGGAAAATCCTCGGAGACTAAGAATAAGCTCATATAAATGTCACACAAGTAGGTCAAGCCTAAAACATTATCATGTGTACCCTTGCCTTCAAATGAACCCGTATCGTTTCTTGCCTCGTAGACAAGGCGGTTCATAGTAAAACCGATATCAGCCTTACCTGATTGGGTTTTCGAGATATTCGCTAGGGACCCCCCTGTGGTGACAGTGACCTTAACCCCTGGATTGGTGTCTTTAAGAAGGTCAGCCAAGGCGCCACCGAGTATATAATAAGTTCCCCCTACCGGGCCGGAAGTTATCTGGATGAATTTAACCTCAGCTGCTGCGGATGTAGTTACCAATCCGAAGATTAAAATGAAAAAAATTGAAAAAATCGCTGTTACTTTTTGTTTCATATCTAACCTCCTTGTTTGATGGTTAATGTTGCAATATATGCGTTTCATATTTTCATTTTAAATAAATGACTTAAACACGATTTTTCGTTTTAGACCAATTGCAGCTTGCATTCAAAAATATCGATCACCTCTTAACCAACAGGAATGAATTTTATTCGTGTAATAGCAATTGAACCTGTACAGGAAACCAAGGCTCCGTTCCGTATCTAAGTCCTCCGCCAATGACATGGCCATCATGGGATGATACAGCTATATGTAAATGGCTGTTGCCTTTTCCGTGTGCGTGGATTGGCCCCACACCTCCGATCAAAGATATAAGCTCAAACGGGCCCTCCTTTTCATTAATACTTATATTAATGTCTTCTTTATCTAAAGATGCTTTCGGATTTGCAAATGCAAGCTTGGCTATACTGCCTACTGCAGTCAAAATTAGAGCGTTTCCGCCCTCATTTTCTACGACTTTTTCCAGAGCTGCCTGGATGCATACACCAGGTTCAATTTTAACTGCAATTATGTCTTTAACTTGGTAGCGACCCAAAACCTCCATTTTTGTTCCTTTCAGTTAAAGTAAGCTTTTTGCGTAAAGTAGTTCTGCGTTCAGTATAGTGTTACCAGCGGTACCGCGAACAAAGTTGTCACCCATGACGACCCATTTAATACCTTGCTTAAAGGCCGGGTCTACTCTCACTCGCCCTACACACACACTCATTCCTTTGTTCCTTCCTCGATCAAGGCGTGGTTGAGGCCTATCTTCTTGTTCCATAACTACGATTGGCTTTTCGGGAGCACTGGGAAGCTTAAGTTCCTGAGGTGGACCACTCCATTCAGCAAAGACTTTCTTAGCCTCTTCCACAGTAGCTGGCTTCTCTGTATGAGCAAAAATACATATGGTGTGGCCGTAAAGAACCGGTATTCGATTACATGAAGTACTCAGCGGCATGGGGTTTGAAATTATCTCTCCATGACCAACAGAGCCAAGAATTTTAGGTCCTTCATTCTCAAGTTTTTCCTCTTCTTTGCCAATGAAAGGAACCATATTCTCGACTAAATCCATGGCCGCCAGGCCCTTAGGTCCCGCTCCAGACAAAGCCTGAAGGGTTACCTGAAAGCACATCTGCATACCAAAAGCATCGATTATTGGTTTCATAGACATGGCGATAACGGTCACTGTACAAACAGGATTTGAAACAATGAAGCTTTTCCAATCTCTTTTCTTTTTCTGGTCTTCCAAGATACTCAGATGGTCAGCATTAATTTCTGGCACTACCAACGGAATATCAGAATCGAATCTAAAAAGTGGAGATTCACTAAGGAGTGGAATTCCGGATTCGGGGAATATAGTATCAACCTTAGTGTCTATCCATGGTGGTATGGCTGATATAACTAGTTTGATATCACCTGCATTGCCTAATGCCTCTGGATCTGGAGGCATCATGCTCATGCTGGCCAACGAATCAGGCAGATCTTGAGGGCCATACCATGCATCTAACTCGCCAAAAGATTTACCTACCTTTTCAGGTTCTTCAGAGATCAAGGCAGCTAAATTAAAATAAGGATGGTCTGATATAATTTTGTATGCGATTTGCTGTGCTACCTGTGCAAAACCTGTTGCGCCGGTTGCACCTGTGATTGCGATATCAACTTTTGCCATTTTTACCTCCCTGTAATTGAAGTAATTAAGTTTAATGATTATGTCTTCGCCGAATTGCCATTTTGTTAAGGTTAGATACTTTAGTTTTTTATCATTAGGCTTATTCTTGCAAAATTCAGATATAAATTGCCCAATGCCACTTCTTTATAATTCTTATTTTTGTTGGGCTTTTAATTTGCATTTTAGTAAAATACAAAATTAATTTATAATAAATACATGATTAATACTCATTAGTTGAATGCAAATTTGTTGTCAAGTGTTTTTCAATCAATATATTATGCATTTAAAATATTCGGATTAATTGCCTGCTAACGCTGATATGCGTCTAAGCGATGGGGGTATTCGG
This sequence comes from Desulfobacterales bacterium, assembly GCA_050116835.1. Taxonomy (GTDB): domain Bacteria; phylum Desulfobacterota; class Desulfobacteria; order Desulfobacterales; family JAHEIW01; genus JAHEIW01. The sequence goes on along the minus strand of JASFNW010000054.1, from coordinate 25,194 downwards.
GTCAATTCTCTTGTTGAATGGATCGATTTAAGCCTTTTATCCAAAACGTTTATCATTTTATATAGAAAAAATTTGTATTTTCATATATTTAAGACGTAAAAACCAACATTTATAGCATCGAGTGACTCAGAACGCCGTTAACTGTTATGAAGTTACCGCCGTGACGAATTTGTGCCGAGAATGGATTTTATTGATAGTATTATTTATACACGATAATAGAAAATAAATTTATATTTTATATATTATCGGGAGGCAATAAAGGTGTGATGGAAATGGGGTTCAAGGGGTCGGAGGTTCAAATCCTCTCGCCCCGACCAGATATTATGTTTTACGGATCAATCGCCGTCTGTAAAACACTATAACAAAAAAAGCGGGATAGCCATTTAGCTACTCCGCTTTTTTTGTTGGCTTCGAACCGGTGGTAGGCGACCCTCTGGAAGCAATCACCAAATCTGATCGTTTCCGATGATTGACCATCAAAAAGAAGCGTATCCGAAAGAATGGATTCGATCAAAAGGGGCTAGTTGATGTTGCCCGTCTTCATATACTGGGCAATTTTGCCGGCGGCATAGGCCTGATTGAAGGCGGCGACCACCTCCGGGTCAAACTGGGAGCCATTGCCTTCATTGATTATTTTAAGAATGACATCATCTTCCATTTTTCGGCGATAAGCGCGATCGGAAGCCATGGCATCGTAGACATCAGCCACCGATAAGATGCGGGCCAAGAACGGAATATCTTCGTGTTTGATACCATCGGGATAGCCGGTGCCGTCAAATCGCTCATGATGGCATCGAATAATTTGCCTTTCCTTTTCCCACAAACCGAACTGCTCTAAAATATCGGCACCGATGACCGGATGGTCCTTAATCTTTTCAAATTCCGCCTCGGTCAATTTGCCGGGTTTTAAAAGGATATCATCGCGGATACCGATCTTGCCGATGTCATGCAGATGCCCGGCAAAATTAAGGACGTCCAGTTCCTCTTTAGAACATCCAAGTTGTTTGCCTAGAACAATGGACAGCCCGGTAACCCGGCTTGAATGCTGCTGGGTATACAGATCCCTGGCTTCCACTGCTTTAACAAAGGCATAGAGGGTGGCAAAAAGATTTTCATAGATATTTTCATACAGCGCCAGATTCTCAATGGCCTGTGCGGCACTCTGGGCCAAAAAGGATAAATAATATAGATCCTTTTCGCTGAAGCGCTTAGCACCATGATTCACAACAGCCGTCAGGACGCCAAAAACCTTGTTCCTGATTTTCAGCGGTACAATCATGGCAGATTGGATCTCAGCCGGTAACCCATTGCCTGCCGAGTTTTGTGAAATCAGCAACGGAATCTGATCTGAGACAACCTCCATGATGAGTCCTGTATTTAAGAACCGACATTTTTTCGCAGACGGCATCGGCTTGAGCATACCGGCAGCTGTCTCTGGTGTTGCGCTCAAACCGGCGGTTTTGACGGATGATGATACCTGGATTGGCTCCTGAACCGCATCATTGATTACGTAAAATCCGGTCATGTCCGCGTGGGCAATCGTGCGGGCGATATCCACCGCTCTTTTGAATACATCACTGGTTGAACCGATGGCGGTAAATTGACTCATAATTTTGTTGAGGATATTGAGTTCTTTGACTTTAACCATTAACTCCCGGTTTAATTTTTTCAGGCGCTGCTTGCTTTCAACCTCCTTTTTCAAAAGAACATTTTCCACAAAGATTTTGCGTTGCTGCATTACACGCTGCACGCTCAATTCCATCTGTTTCAGATTGACCGGCTTGATTAAAAAATCAACAACCCCGTTCTTAATCGTCTGGATGGTGTTTTCCAGGGAAGGATAGCCGGTCATAACAATTACCGGCATGGTATTGTCGTGGTTTCTGATTCTTTCGGCCAGTTCAAGCCCGTTCATTTTAGGCATGTTAATATCGGTAAAGCAGCAGTCGATGGCCTCATTGGCGAGAATTTTAAGCGCTTCAGCCCCCGTTTTGGCTGTGCGGGTCTGATAGCCTTTGCGTTGAAAGTATTCGCTGGATACGCTTAATATACTTTCCTCGTCATCAACAAACAGAATGGTCTTTTTCTGGTGACTGTCCATGAGCTCGTATCTGCTGGCACCGCATCGCAGTTGTTTTTGTTTATTTATTCAATTTCAGTGTGTTGTGACCGTAGACGGTTGCCAAAAGCGCTGAAATTGATATCGACATTTTAGGCAAAAAACTTTAGCCGTCGGCACGAGAGATGTGGCCGATGGGTATTGCCATTTGCTGAAATTCATGGCAGAAGACAGCGGAAGAATTAAGATTGAATATTCAATATTCAATGACTGAGATTGCCTGAGAGCTATTTCCGAATAATGCGATGACGTTTATATGTCGAATAAGAAAACGGTTACAGATACATCCCGGCCCCTCAGAATTTGTCTCTTAAGTTACCGGTGTAATCCGCATTGCGGAGGACAGGGCGTTTATCTAAAAAATCTGAGTCGGGCCCTCAAAGACTTGGGGCATCAGGTAGATGTGGTTGTCGGCCCACCCGAGCCGCAACTGGATGCAGATATTGCCTGCTATCAAATCCCCTCGCTGGACCTCTATAATCCGGATAATTTGTTCAGAATGCCGTCATTTAAAGAATTGCGTCAGCCGGTCAATTTCATGGAGTGGATCGGTGTTTCGAGCATGGGTTTTCCCGAACCGTTTACATTTGGTGTGCGCGCCCGTCGATTCCTGCGCACAAGACGCCATCGATATGATATTGTCCACGATAACCAGGGATTATCTTATGGTTTGCTGACCATCAAAGACTGGCTGCCCACTGTTGCCACCATCCATCATCCAGTCACCATTGATCGCAAAATAGCAATTCGATCTGCTGCCAACATCTGGGGAAAAATGCAGCAATGGCGCTGGTATTCGTTTTGCGGCATGCAAAAACGCGTCTCAAGGAAACTTTCCCATATTATCACCGTATCCAAAACAGCCCGCAGCGATATCGCCCGCGATTTTCATATATCGACCAGCCGATTCAGAGTGGTGCCCAACGGCATCCGCACCGATCTGTTTTACCCCATCCCTGGCATCGTCCGCGAAAAAAACCGGCTCATCGTAACCAACAGTGCCGACATGCCCTTAAAAGGACTTTTTTACTTGCTGCGGGCGGTTTCAAAGGTTGCGCAGACGCAACCGGTCAAGCTCACGATCGTCGGATCAGCCCATAAAAATGGATATAGCCGCAGATTAATACAGCAGCTGGGCATTGGAGATCTGATCACATACACCGGTCGGATCTCCTACGATCGCTTCGTGCGCTTATACGCCAAAGCAACAGCTGCCGTTATTCCGTCCGTATATGAAGGCTTTGGACTACCCGTTGGAGAAGCGATGGCCTGCGGCGTACCGGTCATCAGCACCACCGGCGGAGCGCTGCCGGAGGTCGTCGGGGACGCCGGAATTCTGGTTCCGCCGGCCGACCATCACGCCCTGGCCGATGCCATCCTAAAGGTACTGCAACAGCCGCAACTGGCTCAAAAATTGAGCCGCGCCGGCTATCAACGGGTTCAGCAACATTTTACCTGGATGAAAGCCGCCCAAAAGACCGTCGACGTGTATCGGGAGGCAATTCTTGATCACCGTTGATTTGAAAAAACTGGGGATCAAACCGGGTTACCGCGTTTTGGACATCGGCTGCGGGTCGGGCCGGCATACCTGTGCAGCCTATCACTTTAAAAAGGTGATGGTCATTGGTGCCGACGTGAACGCAGCCGAGCTCGGCGCGGCCAAAGAACGGCTGCAATTGCATGACAGATGGGGGCAAAATGGCGGCGGCCGCTGGGGCCTGACGATGGCCAGTGCCAATGCATTACCGTTTGAAGATAATTATTTTGATCTGGTCATTTGCGCAGAAGTTTTGGAGCACATTGCCGACGATCGTCAGGCGGTCGGCGAGATCATTCGGGTCTTAAAACCGGGGCACAACCTGGCCGTCAGCGTACCGCGCTTTTGGCCCGAGCGCATCTGTTGGGCCCTTTCAACAGCTTACACACAAACTGATAGTGGCCATATCCGCATATACCGCAAAAAAAAGCTCATAGCGTTGCTCGAGGATTCTGGCATGAAATGTTGGACCAGCCATTATGCCCATAGCCTGCACACCCCCTACTGGTGGCTCAAATGTCTGCTGGGACCGGATCGATCCGATCTGGCCTCCGTAAACCTCTACCATCGTTTTCTGACTTGGGATATCATGAAACAACCGTATCTGGTGGCCTGGATGGACAAATTACTGAATCCGATTCTGGGAAAGAGTCTGGTCGTATATCTGAGAAAACAAAATTGAGTGCTTTTTTTTGCTCAATCAGGGCCGGTGCTGCAACACTCCCAGGGTTCTAATGATGGACAGCCTTTCAAACCGGCCGCTGGACAGCGCCAGATTAAAAACGTGACGGGGCGCCGGACCGCCTTCCGATGGGTCTTCGAAAATATCGTGGATCAACAGATAGCCCCCCGGCAGGATGTGAGGAGACCAGCAGGTATAATCACCAAGGGCGGCTTCCATGGTGTGTCCCCCATCGATAAACACCATACTCAGCGGCGTGGCCCAACATCGGGCGGCCACGTCGGAGCGGCTGACCATGGCCACGACCGTATCGGTTATCCCGGCTTTTTCAATGGATTGGCGAAATTCGCAAAATGTGTTCACCCGTTGCAGTTTGGGATCAAAAAGCGCGGGATCAAAATAAGCCTGGCCAGGCTGTTGTTCTTCGGAACCGCCATGATGATCGATGGAAAAAAGAATGCCGTTGTTTTGCTGGCAGGCTATGCCGATATAAATGGTCGACTTGCCGCAATAGCTGCCAATCTCCAGACAGGGCCCCAAGCGGCTGGCTTTGAAAGCAACTTCGTACAGGCAGCGGCCCTCATCTTCGTGTAAAAAACCTTTGGTTGCGGATATCAGCTCGGGATCAATATTCATCATCAGCTTCTGGCTTCTCGCTGCTGGCGGCTGGCGCTTTGCTGCTGGCGGCTCGCTTCGACTCGACTGAGCTCGTCGCAGGCTGGCTGCTGGCCTCAAGCCGGTGGCCGGTAACCAAGTGCCAGTAGCCAGTAGCTAAGTTTTTCGGTCATAGCTGGTAACGAGCACCTCTCGTGGTTTGGCACCATCCGAAGGGCCGACAATGCCCTCTTTTTCCATCTTTTCAATGATGCGCGCCGCGCGATTGTAGCCGATTCGCAGATGGCGCTGAATCATAGAGATGGAGGCTTGCCCGTTTTTTGTAATAAGGGCCACCGCATCGTCATAGCGCTCGTCGTACTCATCATCATCGGTTTCGGCGGGTTGGATGGCAGCTACTTCGGTGACTTCTTCGTCATATTCCGGTTTGTCCTGACTTCTTAGAAAGGCAGTAATTCGACTCAACTCATCTTCAGAAATATAGGCCCCATGAATACGCTGTAACTTTGCGGTGCCGGGCGGCAAAAACAGCATATCCCCGCTGCCGAGCAGATTTTCAGCGCCAGCGGTATCGATGATGGTGCGGGAATCGGTTCGCGACGAAACCTGAAATGTCAGGCGCGTTGGAAAGTTAGCTTTGATAATGCCGGTTAAGACATCTACAGACGGCCGCTGGGTGGCCAAAATCAAATGGATTCCGGCAGCTCTGGCCATTTGAGCCAATCGCGTCAGGGCCACTTCAACATCCCGGGATGCCAGCATCATCAAGTCGGCAAGCTCATCGATGACAATGACGATATACGGCAGTTTTTCGGGGGCATCTTTGTCGTCTGCTTTGACGGCTTTGTCGACCTTATTATTATACTGCTTGATATTGCGAGCCGTCATTTCCGAAAGGCGCTCATAACGACTTTCCATTTCGCGCACCGCCCAGAAAAGCGCATTGGTGGCCTTTTTGGGATTGGTGACCACCGGTGTGATCAAATGGGGTATCCCATCATAGCTGGACAGCTCAATGCGCTTTGGATCGACCATAATAATTTTGACTTCATCCGGTTTGGCCTTATAGAGCAGACTGCAAATCATGGCATTTAAGGCCACGCTTTTACCGGTGCCGGTGGCGCCGGCAATCAGAAGATGGGGCATTTTTTCCAGTTCAGCCACGATCGGGTTTCCGACAATGTCTTTCCCCAGACAAAGCGTTAGCTTGGATTTGGACTTTTCAAAAGTACTGGATGCAATAATGTCTTTGAATTTGACCACCTGACGATCGGTATTGGGAACCTCAATGCCAATGACGGCTTTGCCTGGGATCGGTGCCACAATTCGAATGCTGGTAGCCCGCATGGCCAGTGCCAGATCATCTGTCAGGTTGACAATTTTGTTAATCTTAACACCGGGAGCCGGTTCATATTCAAAAGTGGTGACCACCGGACCGGGGGCGACTTCAACGACTCTTCCCTGAACACCGAAATCCTCAAGCTTTTTCTCAAGCAGCTGGGACTGCATCCGTAAATTTTCATTGTCGGCTGCACCGATTTGAAATTCGGGTTCCTCCAAAAAATTTATCGACGGCAGCTGGAAGCCCTTGCCGGTTTTCATGAACTTAAATTCTTCCTGCTTGGGTGCTGGTACGGGCTTGATCGGCTTGGCTGAAGCAGCTTTAATTTTGATTTTCTTGGCTTTGGCACGCGTGGTTTTGCGATCGACCTGGGAAAACTTCTTTGACCGCTCACGACGTTGCTTCCATTTCAGATAAAGCGTCTTGATGCGGTCTGCGATCGCAGAAATCCATTCCCAGCATCTTAGACCAAATGTAATCAACGAGAATCCGGTGGACAAAATAAAGCCGACGATCCACAGCAAAATCAATATGATTAAGGCGCCGGTGATATTGGTGTATTGGGCCAGGAAGGATTTTAACGGAATGCCGATCAGACCGCCGGCCGAAAATCGGTTGTCGAACAGCAGGTAGCTGTCCCGGCGCACAGCCAGCAGACTGCCGGTGGTTACCACCAGCAAGATGCCGCCGATGAGCGTTGAAATCTTGGCTTTCATTGGATGCTCGCCAAAAAAATGGATACTGGTCAATAATAACAAAAGCGGTATCCAAAAAGCGCCGAGCCCGAACAGGCCGATTAAAATTCCGGCCAGATATGCACCCAGCAAACCAAACAGGTTGTGAATCTCACCGGTGGCTTTAGCGTTGTGAATCGAGGGATCATCCGGACTGAATGACAGCAGACTGATCAGGGTAAAAATAACCAGAAAAAAACAAAAAATGCCGATAATTTCTTTGCGCATAATTGTCCGTGTCGGATATGCCGATTGATAAGATAAAACAGCCCGTTTATATGCCAATTTCCGAGGGTAAGCTGCAGTGAAATCCGAAATCCGAATATCGAAATACGAAACAAATTCGAAAATCCAAAGTTAGAATGCTCCAAACTTAATGGATTATAAAACTGCCGTCAAATTAGGTAATACCTTATAAACATTGCACTTATAGCCGTTTTAGATTTAGGATTTCTGTCATTTGATATTGTTTCGAGTTTCGGATTTAAGATTTCGAAATTTTGTTCCCAATGACCACCGGCACATATGCGGTTGATGGGAACGTCAGCCAAACGCTTCTGAATGAAGGCAAAAGCTAAACCTCCACAATAAACGGAAGTATAACCGGCCGGCGACCGATGGTAAAGAAAAAATATTGCCGCAATGCGGTTTTAACCTTTGATCGGATGATATCCACCCTTCTATGAATATCCGGCGTCACCTCTTCGACAATCTCCAAAACCACACATTGGGCATCTTCCAGCAAATGGCCAGTTTCAGTTTCAAATACAAACCCTTTTGAAATAATCTCAGGACCGTAAACCACAACACCGGTTTCTTCGTCAAAGGCCATCGTCACAGCCACCATACCATCTTCGGCCAGTATCCGTCGTTCCTTCAAAACACTGCGCCCGACATCCCCGACGCCCTTACCGTCGATGAGCAGCCGTCCGGTAACAACCCGTCCGTTGAAGCGGCCGCCACTTTCGTCAAATTCCACAATCTGGCCGTTTTCCGCCAGCAATATGTTTTCTTTTGGAATGCCCACTTCTTCGGCCAGTCGCGAATGCAATATCAGGTGACGGTATTCTCCATGGATAGGGATAAAATACCGCGGTTGGGTCAGTTTAATCATCAATTTGAGCTCCTCGCGAAATGCATGCCCGGAAACATGAATGTCTGATATTTTCTCATAGATTACATCAGCGCCTTTGCGATAGAGATTGTTGATTATTTTGGCGATGGCTTTCTCATTTCCGGGAATAAATTTGGAGGATAAAACCACTGTATCCCCAATTTTTATGGTGATATGCTTGTGGGTCCCGGCTGACATTCGGGCCAGGGCGGACATGGGTTCACCCTGGGTTCCGGTGGTGACAATAATGATCTCCTCATCTTCATAGTCTGCGAGCTCGTCGATTGGAATGACATCGTAAGCGGCGGTATCCAGATACCCCAGTTCGTTGGCAATATGAACACTGGCCTCAATGCTTTTGCCATCGAAGATAATCTTTTTGCCATTGGCTCTGGCAATATCCAAAATAACCTGAATGCGAGCAATATTGGAAGCAAACAACGCCACGATCACACGGCCGCTGCTTTCGGTGATAATCCGCAGCAATGCGCCACAAATTTCTTTGTCGGTGATGGGATGACCCTCCCGTTCCACGTTGGTGGAATCAGAGAGCAGGGCCAGCACTCCTTCTTCTCCGAATTTGGCGAACTTGTTTACATCCGTGGCCAACCCATCAACGGATCCATAGCCAATTTTAAAATCACCCGTATGGATGATTCGACCCACCGGTGATTGGATGGAAATCCCCACACCGTCCACCACACTGTGACCAACGCGAATAAACTCCAAGGTAAACGGGCCTAATTTCAGGGCTTCATCCGGCAATACGGAATGCAAAGCCACAGGACCGCCAAGCTCGTGTTCCTCCATTTTTTTCCGGACCAGCCCCAGGGTAAAGGGGGTACCGAAAACCGGTGCCCTGATCTCCTTTAGTAAGTAAGGTAAAGCACCAATATGATCCTCGTGCGCATGGGTCAGAACAATACCGGCCACACGAGATTCGTTCTGGCGCAAATATTCCATGTCCGGAATGACAAAATCCACACCCAGCATGTAATCTTCCGGAAACATCAAACCGGCGTCGACCACAAAAAGTGTGTCGCCGTATTCAAACACCATCATATTCAGGCCAATCTCACCCAGGCCGCCGAGAGGGATAATTTTTAGCATAGCCTTTCATCCGTTTCGCTGGATTCAAAATTGTCACAAATGACTCGACGCACGCGTTCCATCAACTCCTCCTTCGTATTTCGGGAATAGGTCGTCGTGTCAATCGGTTCCTGGATCGACAACCGAATCTGGCCGGGATTGACGCGGAATTTGCCTTTGGCCATAATTGTACGTGCACCGTGAATGATAACCGGGACGATGGGAACGCCGGAATCAACGGCCACGACAAATCCGCCTTTTTTAAACGATTGGATTTTACCGTCCCGGCTGCGAGTGCCTTCGGGAAAAATCAGCACCGATATGCCCTTTTTTATTTTTTCAGCTGCCACCTGAAGACTTTTAAATGCAGATTCGCGATTATTGCGGTCAATACTGATATAACCAGCCTTGCGCATGGCATGGCCAAAAATCGGTATTTTAAAAAGCTCCATTTTAGCGAGCCAGCGAAACTGAACAGGCAGGTGCCCCAGCAGGACCGGTATGTCAAAATTACTCTGGTGGTTGGCCATGTAAATGTAAGGGTGCAGCGGATCAATCTTGGATAGCCCCTCGACGGTGACCTTGATGCGGCTGACGGCGAGAATGGAGCGCCCCCAGAAACGAGCAATTTTGTGCATGGGGTCGCCGGATTTGACAAAAAGCGAAAGAATTAAAACCGTAAGGCCCAGCACCAGAGTGGCAAAACCAACCCAGATCATAATATATAAGGTGCGAATCATCTGCTGAACCTCTGTTTAATGATTGAATCGTTACAATCGTGATTCAAGTAATGATATCCAGGCGTTGAAATATGGCGTCGACCAAGTCGATCATCCAGATCCGCTGATGGTCAACAGCATAGCCGATACAGGCACACCGTACCCGATGCCTGGTGCGCACCAGCAACTCCAGAGCCAGCTGATCTTCCCGCAACTCCACGGCAACATAAAAGGGCTGGCAATCTTCATGTTGCTGCTGGATACCCGTCAGCACCTCTGCTGCCACCGGTATCCAGTAGATACCCCCCAGTTCGACGGGGCCGTAATTTTCATCCAGATATTGTTTGACCTTAAGGTGGTCCTCAGGTCTAAGCTCATCGATTACGTATTGTTTCATAATACACCGCGTCTTAGACATCCACTCTGGAGCGGGTCCAGCTTTTTCCGTCATCTGCAGGATCGATTTAATGTGTAGCGCTGGCCGGCCGGTTGCAATAGGTGTCAATGGAGCCCTGCATGATCATAAACAATATTAATTGATTTTCCCCGGCGGCCAGCAGGCTCATACCATGGACCTTAGCGGCACGTTAGCGATAACTTCTACCACAGTTTGCCTGCGCAAGCAAGGCGCAGTTAGGCCCGCAAGCATCTATTATTGATGACAATTCAGTCCAAATCAGACCCGTAGCCGCGCAATGATTCAGCGGCGGCTTGTCATGCGAAATCCGGCTAAACGGGGATCGACACGCAGAATCATATGGGCGCCAGCATCCTCATGCAAAATGTGGGCATTGATTCTATCAGAAAAGGTAGATGGCAGGATTCACCATACCCGCTCATGCGGGCAAGCAAATCAGATTGTGACCAGAATAAGGACCCCCTGATCCAAAGCCGAAATGAAACCCATGATCAGGGGGTCAGATCGGATTAGGTTTCTTCGACGACAATAGCGCCTTCTTCACACACTTCAACACAACTTTCACAACCCAAGCATTCTTCGGCATTTACCGGTACGGATTTGCCGTCCTGCATTTCGAACACCTCAACCGGACAAACATCCACACATTCTTCGCAACCTGCGCATTTTTCTTCGTCAACGATCGGATTAAAAGCCATTATATACATCTCCTTTCGAATTTAGGATTTGATTAAGGTGATGGAACCCACCTTGGATTCTATTAAAGGAAAAGTCCATATACCAATTGGATAAGCGAGTCAAGACTTGATGGCATTTTTTACTAAAATTAAACGGAACGGACCTTTTTAAATAAATCCAGTTGATTGTCGTTGATGAAAGCTGTTGGAGGGCACCGAAAATAATCGATGCTGTCAGGGATTGCGTTCGACGAGTCCGAGCAGCGTATTTTTAATGTCGGCCGTTTGATTAAATTTGCTGGGGTCACCGTTTGGCAATCTTAAAAACTGCTTAAATAATTGGGTCGGCGTGCAGTCGGGCAGGCGGTAAAGCGTGAGCTTGAAATGAGCAGCATGTGCCGGCGACGGAGGCTTGCAAGCAAAGGCGTTTTCATCAAATGCGTCCTCGGATTCAATCCCATTTTTTATCTGGAGGTAAAACGTTTCCCGCCAGGCCACCAGCGCTTCATCATTTGAGGCAGGGCTCGGATATCCTTTAATTTCAAATAGCTTTTCATGCGGCCCCATGTTTTCAACCAGGGTACTAAAAATCAGTGCGCTGCTGGTAACCAGAAATCCCGAATTGATCGGTTTCTCTAAAAACAGACGAATCCATGCCTGCAGTCGATCTTGAGGCATGTAATCACCCGGATCATCAAATTTGATCTTAGCGGTAAACCGGTTGAAAGCGGGTTCGGTATCCTGCCGGCCGCTCAGGTTTTTTAGCAGCTCCTCAGAACGCCGATGCGTATCTTCCAATTCCTGTTGTAATTCGTCATTTTGCCGGTCGAATTCCTGGGCAAATTCTAAAAAAACCTGTGCGCGCAAAAGCGCCTCCGGATGTGACAGCCCGGTATCCGGCTTCTGGCCTTTTTTCAGATCGGCCATAATTTGTGAGGCGGATGTTTCATCGAATAAGGGAATTGCACCTTGCTGATTCCAGAATGCTGCCGATTTGAGATCCTTAACATCCGTGTGCAGGCGTGCAAATTGTTGAAACGCCCTGACCACCTCGGCAAAATTCTTATCTTCCGCCGGCACCGGCACACAAATCTTCATGGCATTTTTTTCGACCCAGGTTTGCATTTCTACCGGCAAGTCTTTGCCCGAGGGTTGATAAACATAAAAATGCCGGAAGCTGGCGGCAAAGCTTTCTGCCACCCATCGCGGCACATAGGTAAAGGGGAAATAAATGGGTTCTATCATACTCGGCTATCCATACCTGTGGGGTTCAAAGTTACATGGCCAAACGGTTTGGGTTTCAACGTTCAGACTGCCGGCGGCTGTTCGCTGGTTTCTGGACAGCAACCGGAGGCGAGAAGCCAGCGGCGCTAGATACGCGTCTCGCAACGCGCGACACTTTAGTCCTGATCCTGCACCGGTATGCCGCGTGACCTAAGTTCATCTCTGATTTTATCTGCCAGCTCCCATTTCGCCGCTGCGCGGGCGCTCTCTCTATTTTTCAGCAAGCGTTGTATATCAGGATCAGCATAGGCATCGAAGAAATTGAGTACCTTCAAAACAGCGTCGATGTTGCGCAAGCCACCGACAATTTTTGCGGCGTCGGTTGAGTCTAATTGTTTGTTGAGGATGAGGGTATTCACTTTTTTTACAATCGTAAAAATCGCTGCCAGGGCTGCCGATATATTCAGATCATCATCCATTGCACTCATGAAGCCGTTTTTGAGATCATACAGCAACTGCTTATTATCGGCATAAGCAACCCCGTTTTTGACACAGCGTAAATTGTAAATGCAGCGATCCAGTCGCTCAAGCGCTCGCGCGGCATCTGCCAGGCGCTCTTTTGAAAACGATATGGGCTTACGATAGTGGCTTGAAAGCAGCCAAAAACGGATCACCCGGCCGGAATACCCCATATCGACGAGTTCTGCGATCGTTAAGCCGGCTGCCTGCTCATCTAATTTTTTACCATCCATGAGCACCCGATCGCAGTGGACGAAAAACCTGGCCAGCGGCTTTCCAGTTAAAGCAACGGCGATCGCATTCTCGTTCTCGTGATGGGGAAAAACCAACTCCCGGCTGCTGGTGTGGAGATCGAAAGCCTCACCTAAATATTTCAGTGAAATGGCCGCCGATTTAATGTGCCAGGAGGGCCGCACGTTTCCCCATTGGGTCTTGACAAAAATACCCCGCTTTAATTCAGAAAGCTTGGAGCGCTTAAAAAGGGTAAAATCACGCGGATTTAATTTTTCATAGTCATCCAGATCGACTGTGGCACCGACCTTAACTTTATTGATATCGATCCCGGAAAGCTGACCATAGCCATCCAGTCGGGAAATGTCAAAGTACAGTGAGCGCAGCTTTTCATAGGCAATGCCCTTTTGCACTAGTTTCTCACCCAGGGCCACCATGTCATCCACATGATCGCTTGCCGGCGCATATACATTGGCAGGGGTAATCTCTAAAACAGCCAGGTCCTTCTTGAATCGGGCAATATTGGCTTCGGTAAATTCGCCCAGATCGACACCCAGTTTTTCAGAGCCGCTGATCGTTTTATCATCGAGATCATTGATGTCGGTTAGATGATGGACCGCATACCCGCGAAACTCCAAGTAGCGACATAATAAATCGGCAAACACGATGCGCCGCATTTCACCCAGATGAGCGCGTGCATGAGCGGTTGGGCCGCAGGAATAAACCTGAACCTTTCCCGGTACCCGAGGTTCAAAAATCTCTTTTTTGCGGCTGAGGGTATTGAACAATTTCAAAGATATCTCTTCCTGTACGGCAAAAAGTGAAGTGCTCAAGTAGCGTTCGCCGCTATCCGGGAATATGACAACCAGAATGCCGGCTGTCATTTTCTCGGCAACCTTGCAGGCACCGGCCATGGCCGCACCGCTGCTCATTCCGACAAATATACCCTCTTCCCTGGCCAGCCGGCGTGCCATTTCATAGGCCGTTTCGTCGTCGACATTGAGTTTTTGATCCAGGCGTTCCTTTTCAAAGATTTCAGGACAATAGGCCTCCTTCATGTTCTTCAATCCCTGAATTTTATGCCCCAGATAGGGTTCAATCCCAATGATTTGGATGCCGGCGTCATAGGTCTTTAATTTTTTGGAAACGCCCATTAACGTACCGGTAGTGCCCAACGTGGCGACAAATGCGGTAATCCGGCCGTTGGTTTGCTGCCAGATCTCCTCAGCCGTGCCATGGTAATGCGCCAGCCAGTTGGCTTCATTATTAAATTGATCGGGTAGAAAATAGGTGTCCGGATTTTCGCGCGCCAGGCGATAGGCTTCTTCAATAGCCCCATCGGTATGTAGATGGCCGGGGGTTAGAAGAATGTCAGCTCCACGGGCCTTCAGGATCTTCTGGCGTTCGATACTGACGGCATCAGACATCACCAGCAGCAAACGGTATCCCTTGACGGTGCAAACCAATGCCAGACCGATACCGGTGTTACCGCTGGTGGGTTCGATGACGATTTTCTCGGGTGTCAGCTCCCCCGAACGTTCAGCCGCCTCGATCATCCAGAGCGCGGCACGATCTTTAATTGAACCACCGGGATTGAAATATTCAAGCTTGGCGAATATCTTTACACCGGGATTTGGATTTAGCTTTTGGATTTCAACCAGGGGCGTATTGCCAATGGCATCCAGGATGGAACTGCCCATATCGTCAACCTAAAATTATCCTCGCTGAGCGTTTCAAACCTCGACAATCGCTTAATTAAGGTTGGGTTAATGTCGCTTAGTTCAATTTAGGGTAAAAAAAAGCCGGCGGTTATTGTAAACATTTTTATAGAAAAGGCGCCAGGGTCTTGCTGATCTCGGCAAAAACGTGATCCGCGCTGCGGCCGGCATCGATTATGTGAAAGCGCTGCGGTTCACGCTTTGCCAGCTCAAGATAGCCCGCTCTGACCTTTTCATGAAAAACAAGGGCCTCATTTTCAAAACGACTTTCACGTCCCGCCCGCTGGCCGCTGTTTAACTGCTGCCAGGCTCTTTCCAACCCCTGTTGCGGGGAAAGGTCCAGTAAAAGCGTGACATCCGGCTTTAGATTGTCAAACAGGATTCGGTGTAAATCCATAAGCATTTCGACACTCAGTCCTCTGGCAAATCCCTGGTACACAACGGTCGCATCAAAATACCGATCGCAAATGATCGTTTTGCCGGCCGCCAGGGCAGGTCTGATAATCTCAATGATATGCTGAGCTCGATCTGCCAGGTAAAGCAGCAATTCGGTCATCGGCTCGAGGGCTCGGTTTTGCGGGTCCAGCAGAATCGAGCGTATATTTTCACCGATAACGGTCCCGCCCGGCTGGCGTGTTGTCACACATGCCATCCCGCGCTCTTTGAAAAATTCCGTCAGCCGATGGATCTGGGTGGTTTTGCCCGAGCCTTCGATACCTTCCAGGGTGATGAACATGGAATTCATTGCTTTGGGTTAAGGGTTGAGCCCTAATTTTTGCGTTGCTTAAGAAATTTGCCTTCTTTCATTTTTTCAAGCAGGTCGTAATCCGTCTGATCACATTTAACCGGTGTGATCGAAATGAAATCTTTGCACAGCGCCGAGCCGTCAATATCGATGGACTTGCCTTGAGGCAGGGAATCACACCCCTGCCAGTAATAGGTGCGATGGCGTGGATCTATTCTTTTTTCAATGTATTCCGGGAAAAAGTCCATGTCCAGTCGGCTGAATTGCACCCCGGCAATTTCTGTCAGAGGTCGGTTTGGAATATTGACATTTAAAAAGGTGCCGGCAGGCAGACCGTTCGTATTTACATCCCGGGCCAATTGGGTGATGAACGCAGCCGCCGCGTCATAAGATTCAACTTGACGGCTGTGTATGGATACCGCAATGCCGGGGATACCATACAGGGTCGCCTCTTTGGCGGCAGCAACCGTTCCGGAATAATTAATATTGACACCCACATTCGCACCCGGGTTAATGCCGGATATCACCAAATCCGGTTTGGTTTTCAAAATTTCCAGAACGCCTAATTTGATGCAATCGGCCGGCGTCCCGGAGACCGCATAGCCCTCAAATGTGTTCGGGATCGACACTTTATGCGCACGCAACGGTTCATTCAAGGTAATGCCGTGACCCACGGCACTCTGTTCCCGCTCCGGCGCGATGACCGCCACACGATGATCAGGCGCCAGGTGAACATAAAGAGCGGCTAAACCCGGCGCATAAATTCCATCATCGTTGGTCAACAAAATATTCATCATGATTTACAAAAACTGACGCTTAAGGTGTTTGCCAATACAAATTCGTGACAGAAGGCCTCGGGGAGTCAACAGAACGGCCTTTTATCCCGCTTCTGCGGACATAAAGGCAAGGATCGGTTTCGTTGAACACACGACACCGATGGGTCCTCAAACACGTTGCCTCGACAGTTTGGATGATCGCGCCTGCCATCTCGAGGCAGAAGCCGCACCCCTACGCACCCAATTGACTTTCCAAGGATATCTTGACATATTTAAACATTCTGGACCTATATCCCAAATCCCAATTATATTCAAGTTTCAGCGAAGACGGTTGAATCACTTGCATTCGATTTTCTTTTTAAAAAGAGGCTTCCTGACGGCTTTTTTGGGCTGCGTGATTCTGGCCTGTATTGTGGCGCCGTATCCGCTGCCAGCCCAAATATTTGAATTGGAACCCGGTCAGGTTCTGAAAGATGACAGCGGGCAACCATGGGAGCTTTACGCCGATGAGGTGATCTACGATCAACAGCTGGACCTATATGTCGCCCGCGGTAATGTTCAGATATCCAGGGGCGATATCCGTCTGACAGCTGATTTTATTCAATACGATCACAAAACCCAGCGCGCATTTGCCCGGGGCAACGTGGTGCTAACCGTCGGCCAGGATATCCTTTCCGGCAGCACCATGGATATCGATCTTGAAAATCAGGTTGGCTCCGTTGAAAATGCCTATCTGTTTTTAAAGGAGAACAATTTCCATATAACAGCCGAAAAAATCGAAAAAACCGGTAAAGACACCTATCGGATGGATGATGCCACTCTGACCACCTGCGATGGCTCCAAGCCGAGCTGGAAAATCAGTGCGCACAAAGTCAAGATTAAAGCGGACGGTGCGGGCACAGCACAGCATGCCGTCTTGCGCGCAAGAAAAGTGCCGGTGCTCTACACGCCTTTCTTTTACTACCCGGCCCGAACTGACCGCCAGACCGGTCTCCTGATGCCCGAGTTCGGTCAATCCGAGCGCAAAGGCTATCAATATTATCAACCCTTTTTCTGGGCCATATCGGAAAGTTCAGATGCGACATTTTACGCCCATTACATGTCCGATCGCGGCATAAAACCCGGTGCTGAATTTCGTTATTACCTCAGCGAGCAATCCAAGGGAACCGTCATGCTGGATGGGTTCCACGATGACAAAATCGACGATGGCGGCAGCTCCAGTTATGACTACGGCTATCAGGACCCCGGTGAACAGGTCCTGCGCACCAATAATGATCGCTATTGGTTCCGCATGAGCCATCATCAGCCCGTCCCCCTGGGTTTTTCCGCCAAGTTGGACTTGGACATTGTCAGCGATCAGGACTATCTGAAGGAATTCCGGGAAGGGTACATGGGCTATGATGATACCAACGACTATTTTCGCCGAGTGTTCAACCGTCAGTTGGATGACTATAACGATCCCCTTCGAACCAACCGATTGAATTTAAATCGAATATGGCCGCAATTCAGTCTCAACCTTGAGCCGCGCTGGAATGACAATACGCAACGGGATATCAACACCAGCAATACCCTGCAGCAATTGCCGCTGCTCAGTTTTGACGGTGCCAAGCAGAAAATATTGACCTCCCCATTTTATTTTGATCTCGCCTCGCAATATAACTATTTCTGGCGTGAGAGCGGCTCACGGGGCCAACGGCTTGACCTGCAACCCCGACTCTATCTGCCTTTCCGAGTTCAACACTATCTGACGATCGAACCTTCGGCCGGTTACCGCCAGACGCTCTACCGCCTGGACGAGCAGAACTTCGATGATCAACCGGATGCTGACCAATGGTCCCACCGTGAGCTTTTTGACACCCGCTTGGAGCTATTTAGCGAGATTGAAAAGGTCTATAACTTTGGAGGACGGTTATTTGAAAAAATCAAGCACCGCATCAGGCCCCAGATTACGCATGATTATATATCCGATTCCAGTCAGGCAGACCTGCCGCAATTTGATACGATCGACCGTATTGATGAAACCAACACAATTACCTATTCGTTGATCAATACCCTGACCTCTAAATCAAAAATGGAGGTGGTCAAAGAGATGAGTTCTCGGCTGCCAACCGACCGTGGCGGTCTACACCAACCCGCCGCCGATTTTTTATACAATGATATATTGCGCCTCGAAGTGGCGCAAACCTATGACCTCGAAAAATCAAGACGACCGTTTGCACCTGTTTTTTCCCGGTTGGACCTCTATCCGGGAAAATACCTCTGGCTCGCTGCCGATGCCCAATACTCCGTTTATGACGACAAATTCCTGAGCCACAACATACGGGGATCCGTGTGGGACAACCGGGGTGACAGCTTATACGTTAGCTATCGATACGAGCGAGAATCCGAAGAAACTGAAGTCGAAAAGGATATCGAGTCAATTAGGGGTAGAATAAATGTGAAACTGAGCGATTCCCTATCGGTCTACGCCAAAAATGGGTACAACTTTGAAACCAAACAGAGAACCTCGACCGGCGCCGGATTCACTTATAGATCCCAATGCTGGTCCTTTAAATTTGATTACCTTAACACGCCCAATGACTGGAGCGTCGGTTTTAGAATTGAATTGACCGGTCTCGGAGAGATCGTCTATTAATAATTTCTTTGGGAGAAAGACCAAATCATGCAATCTTTAGTTGCCCAGTTCCCGATTTTCCGTTATGGCAGGATCTGCTTGTCACCGGCGGCCCAATCGACGACCGTACTATCGGCAAACAGTCATCTCTGGGGTGGATCATACAGACAGGAATTGGACCGATGCAAAACAATCGATTAAAAGTGCTTTGGTATGTATTGCATACCAAAAGCCGATTCGAAAATGTTGTTAATGAGGGTCTCGGGAAAAAATCCATTGAAGTGTTTTTGCCGAAAGTCACCGTCCGCAGCAAGCGTCGTGATCGTAAAGCCATGATTCGCGTACCCCTTTTTCCCGGATACGTGTTCGTCAAGACCGATTTGGCCCCCCATTCCCATCTGGAAATCGTCAAGACCGCCGGCGCTGTGCGACTGATCGGCAGCAAACAGGGGCCCGTACCGGTGCCAGAAGAAACCATCGAATCCTTAAAAATTATGGTCAGCACTGAACATCCGATCACAACCGGCAATCAGTTGAAAAAAGGGGATAAGGTATTGGTGGTGCGTGGTCCATTCGCGGGTGTCACCGGAACCTTTATTCGCTATGGCGGAAAAGGTCGCGTGATTGTCCATATTGAAGCCCTTGGACAGTATGCCGGAGTGGAAGTGAGTGAAGATGACATTGAAATCGTGCCGAAAATATTGACATAACTGCTTGACATCGAATTATGTTTTAGCATATACATTTCAAAATGTTATTGCCGATCCGAATTTTGAAAAAGGAGGTTCTATGAATAAGTTGGAGCTCATCTCCGCCTTGAAAGCAGAAGCCAACATATCCAAAGCTGAAGCCGCAAAGGTCGTACAGATTTTTTTCGATAATATGGCGGACGCCATGGCAAGGGGAGAACGGGTGGAAATTCGGGGTCTGTGCAGCTTTTTTGTAAAGGAATACAAAAGCTACACCGGCCGTAATCCAAAGACCGGTGAACAAGTCACGATAAGGCCGAAAAAACTTCCTTTTTTCAAATCGGGAAAAGAGCTGAAGGAACGGGTAGATTATTGAGATTGTGTCTGGGTTTGGTTTGCTCATAAATCAAGAACGACCCATAAGAATATTAACCACCCTCCTAAAGAACCGGACTCTTCCTCACGCGCTTCTTTTCACTGGTACGGCAGGAGTGGGCAAACAAGCTGCTGCCCTTGCCCTGGCAATGGCCTGCAACTGCCGGGGTGAGACATCCGGATTTATTGCAGAAGATGGCCGCGAGCAGGACGCTGCCAGACCGGCGCTCCAATCATGCGGTGTGTGCAAGTCCTGCCGAAAAATTGCAGCCAACCATCATCCGGATATCATTCAGGTCCAACCGCGCGGCCCCTTTATCAAAATCGAGCAGATTCGGACATTGTTACAGACGCTCTCCATGAAGCCGTATGAAGCCAAAACGCGGGTGGTGGTTATATCAGAGGCACAATCTATGAATGCGGCTGCCAGCAACGCTCTGCTTAAAATACTGGAAGAACCGCCCGATCGCTCGATGCTGGTGCTGATCGCGAATCATCAGTCCGATCTTCTACCGACAATTGCATCCCGCTGTCAGCTGGTGCGTTTTAATCGGATCCGGGAAAAAGACATTGCTTCATGGATTGTGAAGCAACATGGCCTCAATTTGCAGGTGGCTGAAATTATTGCCGCAATGGCCAATGGAAGCCTCAGCAATGCCCAGATGATGATCGACGAGAATTGGATGCAGGGCAGAATGTGGCTGATTGCTGAATTGCAGCGCCTATCTTTGCAGCCCGCGGCACGCTTGTTTGCGCTGGCTGAAAAATTAGCCCGTGAAAAAGAATCGCTTACGTCAAGATTGGAGATCATCAAAAGTTGGTTTAGGGATTTGATCATCAACCATTATGACGACAGTAAAATAATCAATCAGGATGTCAGCGACCAGCTCAAAGTGGCATCGGGCCAATCGGACATATGGGTGCATCTGTCCAAATTGGATGCGGTTCAAAAAATACAACGCCGCTTGAAGGCGAACACCAATTTAAGACTCAGCATGGAGAAATTGCTGATCCAACTGGCACAGCAGTGATGGCCTGGTTTCGCTTCGCGCCAAACACTATATAAACATGAAAAAGATAGTCGGCATACGATTCAAAACAGCAGGCAAAGTATACGATTTCGACTGCGGTGCATTTGTCCTGAAACAAGGCGACCATGTCATTGTTGAAACCGAACAGGGGCTGGGTTTTGGCACGGTCGTTGTGCCGCCAACACTTTATGAAAAACCGCCGGGCCATAAACCGCTCAAAAAGATCTTTCGGCTGGCCACAGAAAAAGATTTCAAGCAGCGCCAGCAAAACCTGGCAGATGAGAATTCAGCACATGCCTATTGTCTGGAATGCATTCGCAAACTGGGCTTGAAGATGAACCTTTTTTCGGTGGAAAAATCTTTCGACGGCAATAAATATATCTTTTTTTTCACAGCCGAGGGCCGGGTTGATTTTCGGCAGCTGGTCAAAATGCTGGTTAAAGAATTGAGTGTCCGAATTGAAATGCGGCAGGTCGGTATCCGCAACCAGGCGAAGATGTGCGGCGGAATCGGTCGCTGCGGACGAGAACTGTGCTGCTCAACCTTTTTAGATAAATTCGACCCGGTTTCGATTCGAATGGCCAAAGAACAAAGTCTTTCATTAAATCCAACCAAAATTTCGGGACAATGCGGGCGGCTGATGTGCTGCTTGACTTACGAGTATGAAACATACAAATATTTAAAGAAAGATTTGCCGCGACTGGGTAAGATTGTCAAGACGCCCCGCGGCAAAGGCAAAGTTATCCGCCATAATGCCATATGTAACCGGGTCGCCGTGCGTCTGGAGGACAATATCGAAGTTGAATATAAGCCTGATCAACTAAACCTGCAGAAGGACTAAATATGCCCGATTCGTTTTACATCACGACCCCTATTTATTACGTAAACGCCCGCCCGCACTTGGGGCATGCCTACACCACTATCGTCGCTGATGTCATTACCCGTTTTCATCAAATGCTGGCAATGGATGTTTTTTTCCTTACCGGAACCGATGAACACGGGGACAAAGTGGTGCGCGCCGCGCAAAAGGAGAACCTGAGCCCCCGTAAATACGTCGACAAAATAAGCCGCCTTTTCCAGAAACTCTGGCCGGAGCTCAATGTCAATAACAATTACTTTGTGCGCACAACCGATGCGGCGCATAAGGCGGTTGTCAGCCAAATTTTGCAGAAGATCCATGATGCGGGTGATATTTATTTTAGTGAATATGAAGGCCAGTATTGCTTCGGGTGTGAACGCTTTTATACCGATCGGGAACTTGTCGATGGTAAATGTCCGGACCATGAAAGCGCACCCGAAACCATCAAAGAATCCAATTATTTTTTTAGAATGAGCCGCTACCAGGATTGGCTCATCGAGCATATCAAAAAACACCCGGGGTTTATCCGGCCGGAGCGCTACCGCAATGAAGTGCTCGCATTCCTAAAAGAACCGCTGGAAGATTTGTGTATCTCACGGCCAAAGAATCGCTTAAAATGGGGCATCACCCTTCCTTTTGATGAAAATTACGTCACTTATGTGTGGTTTGATGCACTGTTAAATTATGTTTCAGCACTGGGTTACCCGGATGGTGAACTGTTCGCCAAATTCTGGCCCGTCGCGCAACACATCGTCGCCAAAGATATACTCAAACCCCACGGTATCTATTGGCCGATTATGTTGAAAGCTGCCGGTATTCCCATTTACCAGCACTTAAATGTGCACGGATACTGGAATATCGAACAGAGCAAAATGTCAAAAAGCCTCGGCAATGTCGTCGATCCGCTCCAGCTACGAAAAATTTACGGCCTGGATGCCTTCCGGTTTTTCCTGATTCGCGAAATGAATTTCGGACTGGATTCAAGTTTCAGCGAGACGGCACTGGTTCAGCGAATCAATTCGGATTTGGCCAATGATCTCGGCAATCTTTTCTCCAGAATTATTTCCATGGTTCATAAATACTGTAACGGACAGGTCCCCCAGATCGATTTGCAGGCCGAAAAGGAACTGGGTTTTGACCTGCAGACCGGTGCTTTAGAAACCATTGATAAATTTGATCATCTGATGCAATCGTTTGAATTTCATAAGGCTATGATGGCCGTATGGGAATTTATTGCACAGATGAACAAAATGATCGATGTGACCGCTCCGTGGGAGATGGCCAAAAAGAAATCCAGCCAGAAACAATTGGCGGCCGTTATGGTTCAGCTGCTTGAAGGGCTTCGCATCATTTCGGGACTCATTTACCCGGTGATGCCCGGCACCGCTCAAAAAATGCAAAAGTATCTCGGGCTGGACCCGGCCGACACTTTTTACCACATCAAACAACTTCGAAATTGGAAAGCGCTGCGGCCGGGTACGAAACTATTAAAATCGATCGCTCTCTTTCCCAGAATCGAGGAGAAAAAAAGGGTCACCACCATCACCCGAAAAGAGGAGGGCGCCAAATCCTTGGAGATCAAACCTGAAATAAGCTTGGATGAGTTCAGTCGCATCGACCTGCGCGTTGCAACCATCGTACGGGCAGATCCGATCCCAAAAGCAAAAAAATTGCTCAAACTCGAAGTGGATATGGGACGAAAACGAACCCTGGTCGCCGGGATCGCTGAAAAGTACACGGTTGAAGAATTGATCGGCAAGCAGGTAATCGTCGTCGCCAATCTAAAGCCGGCCAAACTCATGGGCGTGCTGTCCAATGGGATGGTGGTTGCCGCTGTAGATGAGTCCGGACCCATCCTGGCCACACTTGAAAAAGAAGTGGCCCCCGGAACTCCCCTCAAGTAAGGTTTAAAGGTTCAAAGGCTTATGCTGTTCGCTGCTCGCCTCTGGCCGCTGGCTACCGGTCACTGGTTACTCGTTTTTAGCCAGTCGCCAGCCGCGAGCAGCCAGAGGCCTACCCATTAAATCCTGAACCCCCAACGGCTGAACCCTTAACCCGTGAACCGCTGAACCCTAAACAGAACCCTTGACCCCCCGCGCTCGATGGGCGATAATTATATTTTATGCCGCACAGGTGCGGTTGACTTTTTCTAGGACGCTAACGAAACATGAAAATGAAAATACCCTTTTCAATCAGGCTGATGGCGCTTTTTGCATTTATCTCATCGTTTTTTTACCGGCAGATCAAATGGCTCTGCGGGCTTCTGGCGGCCGATGTGTATGTCGGAAAATTTATCGAGCGAGTTCCGCACGGATCCATCGTGCTATTTCCCTGCAAGCAATCCACGCTTTTTTGCGGTATCGCCGGCATTGTGGCGTTTAAGCAAAAAAAGCCGGCAGAAAACGGGCTTGACCTCGCTGCGCTGGAAAAACTAATCGGCCAGACTGAGGCCAACGGCTATTCAGCTTGTGCAGCAGCCAATCGGTTGGATCATGACGACTATCTGGGGGGCAAAGAAAAAATAGAGGCCCTCTGGCGCAAGGTCCACGCATTTAACACCGACACACCTTTTTTTTTGATTTTTTCAGACGAAAAAGCCCAGCGTCACCTCCGGCAGATGGCAAAGCGCCTGGCGGCCCTGACGGTCACTGAAAGCGACCTGTTGACCGAACAAATGGGCCATCTTTCCGCCGAGCGTGTTGAGCTGATGGCCCGAGCCATTGAAAAATTAAAAGACATCCACTGGCGTCTTGAAAATGATATTCTTGCCAATACCAAGAAGATGCGAAATCTTCTGGAAAAGGGCCCTGAAAACCCTTCGGCGGCAAGCATAGGTTTGTTTAAGCGGCTCAATGCGGTCCTGAACAGCATTGATCGACTCGAGGTCAGGGGCAGAGATTCGGCCGGAATTTCCATCATGTTTATTATTGATGAGGCCGATTTTAAAAAAGGCCAGGAAACGCTCGAACAAGCCGGTCTCCTTGCTCAATTTAATGAACGCTGCGATCCGGACCCATTGATCAATGGCGGTATCAACTGCCGGACTTCCATCCGGGATGACGAAAAGAGGCAGGTGGCCGTTGCAGTCACCTATAAAATCGCTCTTGAAATCGGCAGCCTGGGTAACAATGTGTCTTATTTGCGTCGACAAATTGCAGATGATGCCGTCTTTCAGATCCTGGCAGCGATTCCAGCTGACTTTGATACGGTTTTGGCACACACCCGTTGGGCATCGGTGGGCGCCATCACGGAGGCCAACTGTCATCCAGTCGACAATCACACCACCGGTCCCAAAAGCGCCAGTTGCGGCATTATCCACACCTGCCTGAATGGCGATATCGATAACTTTCAGCGCTTGAAGGTCGAG
>JASFNW010000053.1:0-28538 GCA_050116835.1 Desulfobacterales bacterium | reverse complement strand
TAGTCTCTTCTTCAAAACCCCATCTTTTTACCGATGGCTGTGTTGCCCCGCAACAGCGGGATTTCACACCTGATGTTATTAAAATTAAGGGGTTTTCTACCGTTTAAAAAATTTCCTCAAATAGCCTTAAAGCAAGTTCGATATGGTAAGATTTCAAGCTCCGATTAAAGCATATCTTGAAATTGTTTCCAATCCATAGATGAGGTATTTTTTCGATGGGCACGGCCGCACAAGGATTTTAGCCTGCAGCGTACTTGAAGTACGTTGCAGGCTGAAAACCGCGGAGAACACAGCTCATCGGAAAAAGAGCCATTTAGGGATTGGAAACCTATTCAATTGGGGTATTTTCGACCAGATCCCACACCCCGCATGGACAGGCGCCGGCACAAAAGCCGCAGCCGATGCACAGGTTTTCATCCACGACATATTCATAGCCATTATTTTCAAGTGCTTTTCTGCTGATGGCCCCCCGGGGGCAAACGGCAACACAGATGCCGCAGTCCCGGCAGGCTCCGCAGGATGAGCATTGCGATCCGCAATGATCCAGATCGGCAAACTCGGTGATTCGTGGATCAAAATATTCCAGTGTCACCCGCTGACGATCGATCATGGGGCGCTTTTCCAAAGCCGGGCGCTTGCCCTCTATGATATCGCAAATCGTGCGGGCCACGACGCGTCCCGAGCCAATGGCTTCGGTCAACAGACCCGGGCGAACCACATCGCCGATGGCAAAAATCTGCTTGTCTGAAGTCTGATAGTTTTCGTTGACTTTAATAAAGTCATTTTCGGTCTGGACGCTTGCGGGAATAAATTCAAGATCCGGCACATCGCCAATGGAAACAATAACGGTATCGGCTGGCAGTTCCTCTCCAGTAACAAGTTTAACGCCGTTGGCGGTAATCTCCTCGGTAACCACCGGCCATTTGAATTCGGCGCCCACCGCTTCGGCCGCCTGCCTTTCTTTGCCGAAAGACAACGGCTCCTGAACATCCAGCAGGGTGATCTGACGTGCGCCCAGTCGGTGAGCTTCCGCGGCCGCATCGCAGCCCACGTTGCCGGCACCGATAATGACGACGTGTTTACCCACTTTGGCCTTGTCGGCTTTGGCATTTTCCAGAAAATCATATGCGGTTATAGCCCTTTCATTGCCGGGTATCGGCAGGCCCCGGGGTTTCTGCGCACCGGTGGCAATGACAACATAGTCAAAATCTTCTTTGAGCCGGCTGATATCATCGGCATTTAGGGGTTGCTGAAGATTAACCCGAGGAACCACTTTTTCGATCCGCCGCATTTCTTCGGTGATGACCTCATTCGGGATGCGGCTTGCGGGAATCTGGCGCGCTATTTTTCCGCCCAGCTTTTTGGCCACCTCGTAAATCGTGACCCGGTGGCCGGCCTGGCGCAGTTGCCAGGCGACGGATATCCCGGCCGGCCCACCGCCAATGATTGCGATTTTCTTGTCGCTTTCGGGTGGAAGATCGGGCAGCTTGGCCTTCAGGCTCGCCTGGCCCAGCTGGGTGACATCCACCGGTGCCATGGCTGAAATTTGACGGGTACAGGATTGCATGCACAGGTTGGGGCACAGGTAACCGCAGACCGATGCCGGAAAAGGCGTATAGCCCAGAGCAAGATCAACGGCCTCATCCACACGACCTTCACGAATCAAGCGCCATCTTTCCTGCACCGGAATGCCGGTCGGACAGGTGGCCTCGCAGGGAGCCGCGTATTTACGGTTTTCCCAGACCGGAACAAAGCGCCGCAGGAATCCGTTGGTGATCAGTGGTATCGCGGTCCGATCCAGCTGAGTTATATCGCCGATTAACCCGCCCTGGCCCAGCTCTTTTTCCCAGACTCCCGATCGAAATGACGCCATGGATCGCATCGGGCTGGACACCTTTTCCTGAGCGCTGCGCGCCACCAGCAATTGCCACTGCGCTTTGTCGCAAAACCCTTTGAGCAGTTCCAATCGATCAATTCGCCGTAAAAAGGCTTTCAGGTTTTCGGTTAACCACTCCCAGTCCGCATTGCTGATTGGCGTCAGTTTGGCGTCGGATTGACTATAGCCGGCATGCGGTCCGCGAAAGAACACTTTGCCACCGACCATTCCAACAAAGGGTCGATAACCCAGCACATTCTCTGGATTCTGGGCCTCATGCCCGCATATCACCGCAATTCCACCGGCCATAAATTCTGCAAAGTAATCGCCGGCCGACCCCAGCACCCAAAGCTCGGGCTGTGCAAAGCGCGGATTGTGTTTGGTCATGGTCATACCGCGGGCCCCGATATTGCCGGCGATGGATATCCTGCCCTGGGCCATCGCATTGGCACAGCCATTGTCCGCATTACCGTGAACGACAATCTCGGCGCCGGCATTTAGCCAGCCCACATCATCTGAAGCCGGACCCATGACTTCGATAGACGTATTGGAAAAGCCCATGGAGCCCACCCGTTGGCCGGGGTGACCGGATATTTTAACTCGAATGGGTTCAGCCCCTGCACTCCAAAGCCGACCGCCGATACCATGCTGCCCGAAGGCCTGGATTTCAATCGCACGTTGGCCCCTTGCCACTGCATCCTGTATCTGCTCTTCGAGAACGCGCGATTCCACCCGCTTGCCGCCAAAATTACCCGAGATGACGCGCGGGGCCTTGTTTTTGTCAGCCTGTTGGTTATCCATTTATGGTCTCCAAAAAAAACTGTTTGGTTGGTTTCATTGGTTTAATTGGTTTTATGGGTTAGGAATCGCTGCTTTTTTTTAACCAATCCCATGAATCAAACAAAATTAGCAAATCAAACTACATATTTTATCTTTAGACGGTCCGCTATATTGGGATCATCAACACCCAGCGCATCGGACATGCCAATGGGCAATGAGGTGGATCGGCCCAGCGGCGCCACGATTTTTTTCAGTTCGGTGTCAAAGCTCAGATACAGATCGACCAGTCTTTGAGCAACCTGCTCGACATCAAGCCGCCGGTACAGACGCGGGTCCTGGGAAGTGATGCCTTTGGGACAAAGACCGATATTGCAGATATTGCAACGGTCGGACTCGGACCCCAGGCACCCGGCAGCCGCCTGCATGACATATTTGCCGATTTGCACCCCGCTGGCGCCCAGCATGATCAGCGCGGCCGCATTGGCCGCCAGGTTTCCGGTTTTGCCGACACCCCCGCCCGCCAGCAACGGCAGCTGGTTTTGCATGCCCAGTTCCACCAGCGTCAGGTAGCTGTCCCGAATATTGCTGGCGATCGGGTGTCCCATGTGGTTCATGGACACATTATAGGCGGCGCCCGTACCCCCATCCTCACCGTCGATGGCCAGCCCGGCGGCATAGGGGTTGCGGGTCAGGTTGTTTAAGACCGCCAGCGCCGTTGAGGTGCCGGAAATCTTAGGATAGACCGGTACCCGGAATCCCCACGCCATGTACATGGACTGGATCATTTTGGCCACCGATTCCTCAATCGAGTATTTGGTCTGGTGAGTGGGCGGGCTCGGCAAGTTGACGCCGGTGGGAACACCGCGGATGGCGGCAATCAGCTTATTGACCTTATACCACATCAGCAATCCGCCATCGCCGGGTTTGGCGCCCTGACCATACTTGATTTCAATCGCACAGGGGTCTTCTTTCATTTCGGGGATTGCGTGAATAATTTCATCCCAGCCAAAATAGCCGCTGGCGATTTGTAAAATGACATATTTTAAGAATCGGGACCGCAGCAGCCGCGGCGGGCAACCGCCCTCACCGGTACAAATTCGCACCGGCATCTTCAGTTCTTCATTTAGATAAGCGACTCCCATTTGCAGCCCTTCCCACATGGTGGGTGAAAGGGCGCCAAATGACATGGCGCCAATGATTAGCGGATGGATTTCACGCACCGGAGGAATCCAGCCATTGACGCTTAAAAATTTTAAATTCTCTTCGGGCGGCAAAACGCGTCCCAGCAAGGTCCGCAGTTCAAATTCATGCCGTCCGGCGTCCAGGGCCGGATCGGTCAGCATCGAGATGCGGATGAATTTTAAGCGGTCTAAAACGCCGCCGGGCACATTGCGCCGACCGCCCCGTCTGCGCGGCTGGCCGCCCTGGTCAACGTGAAATTTAAGTTTATCAGACTCATCTGTGCGGCTGGGCACAATGGCGTCATTGGGACAGACCATGGTGCACATGGCACAGCCGATGCATCTGTAAGCCGGATCTGTTTTCTGCCGGATCCCGTAATAGCTTTTAAAGGCAGTGGTCGTCTCCTGGGTAATGTCCACCGGGGGCTCTAAAATGCGCTTGCGAAATACTCCCAGCTCGATGGCATTCACCGGACACACCGACGTGCACTTGCCGCAAAGGGTACACTTATCTAAATCCCATAAGATCTGCCACGGTAAGTCTTTGACGCTCAGTGTGGAAGGGGCAATGGGTCTTTCTGGTTCCATAACATAACCTCCTGGCGAGCCGGACCGACAAAAGCCGTGTCCAGATGCATGGGCTGAAAATCTTTGCGCTTATCTCGATTCGGAATGGCGGCGTCCAGCCCGCACAGTTCTGAAGAAAATGCATACACACCGGGTTTGCCGCCAACCACGCCCGGTCGAAGTTTCTTGCGATCCTGCACCATAAATACGCTGTGATCGGGCAGACAGCCAATGACGCAGTTGGGCCCGTCGATGATCAAAGGGCGGCATGTTTGCTTCAAATTCCTTAAAAAATGGCTGTTCGGATGATTATGCAAATCATCGTCCTGCAGCGGCGTGATAATATGTTTGTACGTCTCGATGCTGAGCCCGAGTTTTTTTATCACATAATGCAGGATATGGGTAAACACCTCTGAATCGGATTCATAGCCGGTATAGCCTTCAAATCCTCTGGATTCTAAAAATGATCGAATCGGTACAAAGGCCGTATTTTCACCGTTGGTCATGGTCGCATAGCCCTGGATGAAAAACGGGTGGCAGGCATACAACGTAATGGCATAGTTGGTGTTTTGCCGTCCCTGAGCCATTATTACTCTGGCATTGAGCTCTTTGCGATCCAGATTCAGGTGCTCGGCCACCAGCATGGGGTCACCGATTTCCTTGATCATAATCACATCCGGCCAGAAGGAAAAAACGATCATGTCCTTTTTCTCCTCCCCCATCGCTTGAAGCTGAAGCCTGATTTTGAGCAGCTGATCGTAGAGCTGACGCTGACTCATATCCTCCCATTCTTCCGGATATTCATAAGCCCGAATCAGGTAGACATCCCGTTTGGGAATCCCGGGCGGTGGCACCTTGGGCAATTTGACCGAAATTTTATATTTGGTCATAAAGCCGACATCCATCATAAAGGTGTCTAACCGTTTTAAGCCTTTATCGCTGAATATCCCCGATAATATGGGTGCGTCTTTTATCTCTTCAAAAGGTCCGGCCAGATCGCGCAGGAATATCCCGACGCCCGAACAATCATGGCCTTCGCGCATCACATCGAGCGCTTTGAAGGCGACCAGCGGCGATAACGGCTCCTGGCTGGTAATGGCAAACAAGCGACACATGGGAATTAACCTCCTTTTCATTGAAAAAGATGGAAAATCCTGTCGGGTTTTACCCGACAGGGATAAAATCGCCCTGGCGATAGGATCGATGCATTTTCAGTAAAGTGGTCGGATCGGCTAGAGTATCGCTTCAGGCAGGATAAGCTGCAAGAACCTATCTCAAAAATGGATCTTACACCCAATGGCTTTGATCTTCTATTTTTGAGATAGGTTCAGGTTATGGTTGTTGATCGTTTCATCGTCAGTATTTTTACGGGAGTTTATCGGAGGCGTATGCCAGTCCCCCAAAAACCGTCTTCAAACCGAGGACTTGTCATACAATATGCGGGGCATCATATTGGAATGGTGCCCGGATCTTTTCCGGGAAGGATTATTGAGTTTGTTATAATGCCAGCCAGCGCCTGAGCATAACCCCAGCAGGGAATAATTAAATGCGGCGTCTTCCTCCCTTTAACTTTCACCGAAAGCCCTCTATCTGAAATCCACTTGGCTTTATCAATCCGTGGCTTATATCATATAAATTCAATATGAAAAACAAAAAATTGATATAAATCAACTTGTCATCGAAAAACCGAAAATCAATGAGCCCAAGCGAGACCTGTAGTTTCGCAATGATCATGCCATTTTGAAAAAAATCACAGATGCCCATCCTTCCTGTATCCACGCGCAGGACCAAAAGTCAATAAATTGAAATCATACATAAATGTCATATCAGAACCAAAGATTTTACAAAAATGTAAGATTTGCTCTGATAGAATGCACTTCGGATTAAAATTGATACGAACGGGTATTATTTTGACAACCACGCGTCGTTATTTTATATAAACACCATTCTCATATCGCGGGAAAAACTGGACCGTGTGATAACACCCGGTCCTGCAAGCTAGGAAAAACCATGTATATCAAACAATCTGATCTTTTTAGGGGCACGAGCATGGATTTTGTTAAGAAATTCATGGATATCTCCCAAACTGCTTCACACCCAAAAGGCGAGATTCTGTTCCGGGAAAACGATTCCGCCAAGTTCTTTTTTATTCTGTTAAACGGATGTGTGAAGTTAAGCGTCGGCGAGCCGGAACAGGTGGTTTACCTGGCCAAAACGAATGGCGAAGCTTTTGGATGGTCCAGCCTCATCGGTGGTAATGTCTACTCCGCATCAGCCGAATGTCTGGAAGTCTCCATTTTGCTCAAGACCGACCGTGATAAATTATCGCGTATCCTGGACGAAGATGCCGAAAACGGAATTATCTTTTTCAAGCAGCTGGCGGCTGCCCTTGGCAACCGCCTGCTGCAGATGTATCAGATGCTTGAGTCCAACAGGGACGATTCTAAATAACCATTCCTTATTTCGCAGGTTTTAAGTGGTGTCGGGCGTCAGGGCTTCGGACCAGATACTGACACCTGGACACCGCTTGCCGCGCTGTAGCTTTTTAATCGAAGGCGGGAATCTGACTTCTTACGAATTTAAAAGCCTGACACCTTTCACAGGAGGCTGTATGCCATATCACCATTTAGCCTATACAAAGAGGAGCGGCTTGACCCGTCGCGATTTTTTGTGGCTATCGTCGATGGCCGCCGCCGGCACCGTATTGGGATGCGCAACGGACCCGGTCACCGGCAAAAAGCAGTTAATGCTGGTATCCGAGGATACCGAAATACAAATCGACAAGCAATATTCGCCCGTGCAGATTTCGAGTGATTTCGGGGCGGTGCAGGACAGCCAACTCAACAACTATGTCAGCCAGGTTGGCAACAAAATGGCCGCTAAGTCCCATCGGACTCACATGCCTTATTCGTTTCGGGTGGTTAACGCCACCTATGTCAACGCCTATGCTTTTCCCGGTGGGACGATTGCCGCCACCCGCGGCATTATGCTGTCGTTGGATAACGAAGCCGAACTGGCCTCCCTGCTGGGCCACGAACTGGGTCATGTCAATGCCCGGCATTCAGCCGAGCAGATGTCAAAGGGTATGCTCACCCAGGCGGTGGTTGGTGGCGTTTCGGTGCTGGCCGGCACCCAGAGTGCGGTTCTGGGCGAGCTGGCCGGGCAACTGGGCCAAATTAGTGCCGGCGCTCTGCTGGCATCATACAGCCGCGACAATGAACGCGAAGCAGATGCCCTGGGCATAAAATATATGGTGGGTGCCGGCTATGGTTCCGAAGGGTTTGTCGGCCTAATGGAGATGCTCAACAGCATGTCAAAACATAAATCCACATCCGTCGACCTGTTATTTGCCACCCATCCCATGAGCCAGGAACGCTATGATACCGCCGTCCAGATGGCCAATACCCAGTATCGGTCCGCCCTGAAGGGATCCTTGTATCGCGAACGCTACATGGACAATACCGCCCGTTTGCGGGCCCGGAAAGGCGCCGTCGAAGAAATCGAAAAAGGTCAGAGTCAGCTGGCCAATCGCCAATATGATGCTGCCACCGCTCATTTTCAACGGGCGTTGAAACAAGCGCCCGATGATTATGTCGCCCTGTGTATGATGTCAAAAGGCAAATTGATCCAGAAGCAATATGTTGCCGGACGTCAGTATGCTGAAATGGCCCAAAAAGCCTACCCTCAGGAAGCCCAGGCCTATCACCTGAGTGGATTTTCCAAGATCCAGCTCAAGGATTTCGAAGGCGCCTACGAAGAATTCGACACCTATGATAGACTCCTGCCGGCCAATCCAAATACTATTTTCTTCAAAGGTTACTGCCAGGAGGGCATGGGCAACACTCAGCAGGCAGCGCAGCACTACCAACGCTTCTTGCAGGCCGTCCAACAGGGTCAGTATGCCCAGCATGCCTACCGCCGTCTGGTGGATTGGGGGTATGTAAAATAGCAAAACGCATGATGCCTGGCGCAGGGCGTTCCAAATGTGAATCGTTAACGACGCTCGACGCTATTCATTGTGTCCAACCATTTTAATATGAAATCGATAAACGATCTTCCTGACATACTCCAAAAGGACCTGCAGAGAAACTGGGAGGCGTTTAAAGATTCATCCCAAAAAGCCGGCATCGAGCTTTCCCAAGATTCGCAAATTTTAGACGCGCTGCAGCGCGTGCTTGCATTGAGTAACTTTGTTGCCGATAACTGCATACGCAATCCTGTTCTAATATCCGACCTCATCGACGGCGGCGACCTGCAACGTCGCTATGGTTCAAAAGACTATGATCAAAAATTAAAAACCGTCCTTTCGGATATAGCGGATGAGCAAACATTAAGCCGATGCCTGCGAAACTTCAGACGCCGGGAAATGCTTCGAATAGCGTTTCGGGATCTTTGCGGCTGGAGCGACCTAACGGAAACGGTTAGCGATCTTTCCACCATGGCGGACACCTGCCTGGCACAGACCACCGCAATCCTTACCCGCTGGCTTTCGAATCGATACGGCGTGCCTACGGCCGAAGATGGCTCCCGCCAGGATATGGTGGTTCTGGGCCTCGGCAAGCTGGGCGCCGGAGAGCTAAATTTCTCATCTGATATCGATCTGATTTTCACTTACCCCAAAGCCGGCCGAACAACCGGCAGCGCGCAATCCATGAGTAATGACGATTTCTTTACTCGCCTCGGTCGCCAGCTGATCAAGGCCATCAGTCAACCCACTGACGATGGATTCGTGTTTCGCACGGATTTGAGACTGCGGCCTTACGGTGAAAACGGCCCGCTGGTCATGCACTTTGATGCCCTGGAGTATTATTATCAGGAGCAGGGCCGGGAGTGGGAGCGCTACGCCCTGATTCGCGCCCGGGTTGTGGCCGGCGACCCAAAAGCCGGCAACCAGCTGCTGAAACGATTAAACCCCTTTGTTTACCGCCGGTATCTGGATTACGGCGCCTTTGATTCTTTGCGGGAAATGAAGCAAATGATTACTCTAGAAGTGCAGCGCAAGGGGATGAAAGGCAACATTAAATTGGGATGGGGGGGGATTCGGGAGATCGAATTTTTTGGCCATGTGTTTCAACTCATCCGCGGTGGGGTAACACCTGAACTTCAGGAGCGCAGCATCCAAAAAGTGCTGGCCATCCTAGTGCGCGAAAACCATATCCCGCCGCCGGTGGGTGACGAACTCACAACGGCTTATGTTTTTCTGAGAGATACCGAACACCGCCTGCAAGAATTTGCCGACCAACAAACCCACAATTTGCCATCAGATCCTGCAGGTCAAGCCCGCCTGGCAGCCGCCATGGGATTCCGTGAAACCTCCGAGTTTATGCAGCGGCTGGAAAAATACCGCAACAATGTTCACCGCCATTTTCAGTTGCTGCTGGAGACCAAAGATGCGGAAGCCGACCAACAGAGCATCGAAAGACAGCTATTGGGAATTTGGCAGGACCTGGTCGGCGATGCCCAGGCTGAAACCGTGCTCAAGGATGTCGGTTTCGGTCAACCCGAGGAAGTCTTGCGGTTACTCAATTATCTAAGAGGCGCTCTCGGTGCAGATCAAATCGGTTCAAAGGGCGAGCAGCGCCTCGAAAAATTGATTCCACTGGTGCTGAAAACCGTCGGTGGGGCAAACCAGCCGGAGCTGGTACTGGGGCGCATCTTTGACCTGTT
This sequence comes from Desulfobacterales bacterium, assembly GCA_050116835.1. GTDB lineage: Bacteria > Desulfobacterota > Desulfobacteria > Desulfobacterales > JAHEIW01 > JAHEIW01. The sequence goes on along the minus strand of JASFNW010000053.1, from coordinate 18,467 downwards.
AAAATCGATCGGCGGGCGGATCAGTTATTTTGCGCTCCTGCTGGAAAACCCGGATGGGCTTACCCACCTTATTCGGTTAACGGAGGCCAGCCCCTGGATCGCCTCTTTTCTTGCCCTGCATCCGGTTCTGCTAGATGAGCTTTTAGACCCGCGCACGTTATACACACCGCCCGGTATCGAGCAGATGAAGACGGGCCTCAAGCGGCGCATAAGCGATGCAGCCGCTGATGACCTGGAACATCAGATCGAGCAGATGTGCATATTTAAAGAAGTTAACGTGTTGCGGGTTGCGGCAGCCGATGTCACCGGAGCGCTACCCTTGATGCGCGTCAGCGACCATCTGTCATATATTGCTGAAACCGTTCTGGCGGAAGTCGTTCAATTAGCCTATGCGTATCTGCTGGCTCGGCACGGCCGGCCGCGCTGCGAGTTGAACGCTCAAATCGGTGCCAGCGGATTTGCGGTCATTGCCTACGGCAAACTCGGCGGCCTGGAACTGGGCTATAAATCAGATTTGGACCTGGTCTTTCTGCATTCTGGAAGCAGTTCGCAAACACAGGGCGGTGAGGAGACCATCGACAGCGCCCAATTTTTTCACCGTCTCGGGCAGCGTGTCATTCGTTTCCTGACGTCCCACACCCGGGCGGGTAAGCTCTATGAAATCGACATGAACCTGCGGCCCAGCGGAAGATCCGGGGTGCTGGTCAGCCATGCAGAGGGGTTTCGCGATTACCAGCAAAACCAGGCCTGGACCTGGGAACACCAGGCCCTGATAAAAGCACGGCCGATTCTGGGGGACCCGGCATTAATTGACCACTTCAACCATACGCGCGATGCGGTCCTGGCCCGTCAGCGCAACAAGCGCGAACTGCAGCATGAGATAACCCGCATGCGCAGCCGCATGCGCCAGGAGCTGCTAAAACCGGAGGCCGGGATGTTTGACCTGAAGCAGGATACGGGCGGCATGGTCGATATCGAATTTTTAGTGCAGTATCTGGTATTGTTAAAATCGCACGAATATCCGGACCTGCTGCAATGGACCGATAATGTCCGTCTGATCCAGACGCTGATTAAAACCGGCGCCATCGATGAATATACCGCTCACATTTTAAAGCATGCGTACCTGATTTATCGCGCCGCAGCCCATCAGGCCAGTCTGCAGGAAAAACCGGCCAAGGCCACTGCGGAAAAATTCAGTCACCTGCGTAACCGGGTGGCAAAAATCTGGAACGCTTTTTTGGGTTGACCGGCTTGGCCCGCTGTGCCGGTTGAACACTGGCAGCTAACTCAAAAATAGTTGATTACGCTCAAGAACAAGGCAAAAGCCGACGCAAAAGAGCAGCATACGTGTAATGGGTGAGCATTCTGAGGAGGCTTTTAAGACAGGTATTGAATGTTAGATGCATTTTGTGATCGCTTTTAAAATCTGGTTATTTTTCAACCGGCACTGAAAGACCTAATTCATCGAGACGCTTAATCTTGCAAGGATGTTTTTTGTGGGCACCCAGTCTAACAAAGGGCGCCAGCAAACCCAGCGGGCCGATCACAAAGGTGCTGAGCAATGTGGCACCTTTTTCCAATAAAGCAAGCTTGTCGGGCCTTACCTTGGCATCCATGATGGTGCCCGTAACCCGCAGCTTTGTCATAAAGCTCAAGGTGGGAGCGCTGGGCGTTGGCGCAAGTAAAAAATTAATCTCTTCCGTACCCAGGTTGATATCACCTTTGCCTCTCAGTATGCCGGCCTCAGTATCGAACACAAAGGCCCGGCTGGCGGCAATGCCTTTGTTGATATCGAACTGGACGACGGCACATTTAATCTGGTCTCCTTCTTTGATGTGTCCCCAGATCTCTCTGACCTTGTGGGTAAGATCCAAGGATAACAGATTGAGGTAGTTGGTGAGATACCCCTTTCCCATTACGGTTCCGATTGAGCCGTCAAGTTCTGACATTAGATCCTGAACAGAATAGCCGCTGCTTTTCCCATGGGCGGCAATATCAAGATGAGCCCTGACTTGATCGCTCACTCGTGCCTCTTTGAGAAGGTTGCCGAGGTCCAAGTCTTGTACGAGAAAACTTGTGGCCGCCTGGGGCGGTTCGCCGGAATTGATCTTAAGCGTTCCGGATATTTTCGTCTGCTGGTAGACCGCCTCAAGCCGGTCGATGCTTAAATCACCGTCTTCGAGCATCACCGTCAGATGACCGAATTTAAGACGTGCATCCCTGGCATGGATATTTTTGGCTTTCAAATCAATATCGGCGTCAACTTTTTGGAGAGCATCAAAAGGCAGGGGGTCATCGGAAAACAAACGGCGTTTTTGATTATCTTCTTTAACAACTTGTTGGCTGTTTTTTTCGCTGTCCTTCTCCAAACTTTTCATCAGGGGGGTGAAATCGATTACCGATGATTTCAGGCGCAAGGTAATTTTAGGACGTTTGAGAAACGCCACCCTGGCCCGGCCGTTAAAATCGCTTTGATCGACTATCAGCGAAAACGGTTTCAGCGAAATGGCTTTCGCCGAACCCGAAAGCGTTGTACTCAAATCAAAAGGCCCCAAATCGGGCAGTTCCGTTCCAACCAGCGGTCCGATTTCAGCCATTTCTTTACCGCTTGTTTTGAGTGCGAAATGGATACCCTCAAGGGCTGACAATGCCTCAATCCCGCCGCTTAACATCAGATTCAAACTACCCCGTCGGGCATGGCCTTTGGCGGCCTTCAAAGATAGGGCTTTGGCAGAACCCGTCAGTCGAGCCTGAACGGCAAATTGATCCGTTACGGGCAGCTTCTGATCGATGATTTTGCCAATCTCCGCTAGATTTTTGCCCCCGCCCTTCAGGTCTAAATCGACACCACTGAAGGTATATAGATCCTTAATCTTGCCGTTTAGGGTCAGATTCAAGCTACCCCGGCTGGCACTACCGCTGGCTTCCGACAAAGACAGGATTTTGGCCGTACCGGTCAGCCGCCCCTGAAGGCTAAATTCCTCGGTGTCCGGAAGTTTCTGCTCGATGATCGCACCCAGCGCTGCCAAATTTTTGCCCGAAGCGTGCACGTTTAGATCCAGGCCCTTGAGGTCGATTAAATTTTCAACCCCACCGTCCAATGCCATGCTTAGAGCGCCCCGGCGAGCACGGCCCTTTGCCGCCTGCAGCGTTAAGGCCTTTACGGAGCCCGTCAGCCGGCCTTCAAGCGCAAATTCATCGGTGGACGGCAGTTTCTGATCGACGAGTGCACCTATTTTTGTGAGGTCTTTGCCCGAGGCCTTCAATAGAAGATCGATGCCGTTGATTGCAATCAGATCACCAACATTGCCGCTGAAGGTTAGATTGACATCGCTTCCGGAGAGGTTCCCGCTGAGGTCGTTCAAAGATAGCGCGGCCTTTGAACCCTTCAACTGCCCTTTCAGATCAAATGCGTCAGTCTCTGGAAGTTGAATACCATTAACGACCTTGAGTTTGGCCAGATTTTTACCCGAGGTCTGGATCTTAAGATCAATGCCCTCAAGTTTAAGAACATCATCCACGGCGCCTTGAAGCTTGATGGCGGCATGCGCAAACGTTCCGGACAGTTCAAGCGGAAACCGTTTCGATTCCAATAGTTCTCCAACCGATCCGGTCTTTCCGGAAAGGGTGAGCTGCTGCGCTTTATAATCCGCTTTCAGATCGACGGCGAGGCCATCATCAGGGCCTTGTCTAGCCATCTTGAAATCGGCCAGATTAAACCGCGTTGCCGATCCGCTCTTTCCATTGCGAAATGTCAGATCCAGATTTTCAAAACGGATATCGTCTGCGTCTATCTGGCTGGCCTTGAAAACCGCGGCACTTCTGACCGAGGCGACACCCGCCGGAAATTCCCAGTTGCCCTGCCCGTCCGGGTTCGTTTCAAGTAAGACATCGACTCCTTTGAGTGCGAAATGTCTCAGTTCCACCTTTCTGACCAGCAAAGTCAGCAGCCGAACCTGAGCCCGGAGCTCATCGATCTTCAACATTTGCGGCTGTGAGCCCCAATCAGCGTTGGCAAAAGAAATATCCGTCACCACCAGAACCGGCGAAAAACCGACCGCCAGCTCTATCTCACCACCCAGATTCAATTCGCGTCCGGTGGTCTCTCTGACCATCTGTGTGAGCCGCGGTTTGAGTTTGTTGTAATCATAGGTGCGCAGCAGGATATAAATCACCGCGACCAGGGCCATGATTAAACAAATAAAAATACCCAGGATCCATTTCCAGCGCATTTGAATCAATCTTTCATTGAATTCGGATTCCATAACACAAGGAATCAGGGCACGCTGATAACGTCATTGTTATGGCAGGTTAAATCGACGCCGGGGCTGCTGCCGGCCTCGTCGATATTGGTGTAATACCGAATTTTACCGTTGGTGCTTTTAATCGGTTTTTTACTTCCCTGCTCGAGCACACCTTCCCACATGTGCGCCAGGATACTTCCCAAGCTGTCAAGATCATAGACCGACAGATACACCGTCTGTTTGGCTTGGAGCCAGCAGGCATTGTCATCGGCAGATGCTGCCGGACCTGTCAAAATTCCGCTGATAATGATCACAGCAATTGTCATCGCGAATCGCCTATACATTGAAATCCCTCCTTTCTTTCCTCCCGCCTTGGCCGGAATCCATCACAGCGTTTTAGTCGCCATAACCGCCCATCTGAATCCGTTCCACCATTCCGTTCGTAAAACTCACATAATAGACAAATTCAGAGGGACCGAAGTTATAAAACCAGATAACAGGGGAATCTGCGTCTTCCTGCGTCACCTTCTGAGGGCTACCGCATTTGGCCCGGACGCTGTCTTCTGAGTCACCCTCAGAAACGGTTCCGTTGTCGCACTCGAGTGAATCGGTGCTATCCAGGGCCGACAAATCGGATTGAACAACAAAGATGCCCATAAACGCCGTTATCAGTAGCGTTAAAAAGAACTTATTAATCATCGGTATGCCTCACTGTTGATTTTATCTTTCGAAATTCTTCGGTTTTAATAAATATCGACTTACCCATTGCCGGTTTGTGACCGGAGATGTCTGGCAGCCTCTCATTGCGTTTCAAGTTCTGGTAACGAATCATGGACAAATCGCCCCCGGCAGCAGAGTAAAGAGGTTGCCCATTGATTCGCAACGCAGACGGGCTCCCGGAAAGCTGCTGTTGAAAAGCACTAATCTGAAATGGAAGTTATGCTCTTGGGAGGAGTCTGTCAAATTTAGCGAAGAAAAAACAGTGTGTCAATCAAGATCATCGCTATAAATCTATTTCGGCGCCTGCGGCTCATTTAGACCGAAAGATAGCAAAAGATCTTCCAAGATATGGATGAAACCGATCTTGCCATTGCGTCCTTGAAACATTTCAACAAAACGCGATTGATCGGTTCCTGCCAGAAACTGCTTCTGGCAAGTGCGATGCCATCAACTTTTCGATAGAAGGAATGTGGCAAAACCCGCATTTGTTTACCGCTGTCAATTGACATTGAGCAGAAGGATAAATATTTTTAAAGGCTTATAAAAAAAGCCAGGGTAGCGTGAGATGATATACGCGTATTTGCTAAAGGGGAAATCTTAGATGCCATTATTTGGAGTAAGCGCTAAGTCGAACAGCAGAACACGCATTTGCAAATTGGAGATGAGATGAAAGGGCAAAGGTCATGAAAAAATTTCATTTATATCTAATGGGTTTCATCTTGATCTTTTTTACTTCCACATTGATGGGTTGTGCGTCATCAGGGGATATGCCAGAACGCTCAACCAAAATAGGCACTTTCGAAGGATCTTTTTCCGGAACGCGATATGACGGTAAATGTCGAATCGACATCTTCGAACTGGCAGACGGCGCACAGCGTTTTGAAGGAAATTTTATGGGTAAAGAAATGGTCACTGTGTTTTTTAGGGGAACCGTTAGCGGCAACCAGGTAACAGGGGAGTTTGAAGTGCCTGCGGAGGGAAGTCTTTCCGGAACACGAGCAGCGGATGGCAATCAAATTAACGGAACCTATCAACTGACAACTCCAGATACGGATAACGGCACCTGGCAAGCAACTCAAAAATAGGTGGCTTTTCCTGCAAGCAGTGGCTGATTCTGAATGCCGCCTCTCAACTTTTGACCGAAAAACTAAGGATACCGAGGTACTTAAAATTGTCTACAAATTCATCTGACAGGAACAATAATCTACCGCAAAGAATCCATGCGGCCTATGTCAAATTGACAGTAATTGGCGATATTGATATAGTGACTTCGCTAGATCCACTAAACAAGGCGCAAGGGAGTGTCACATGCGGTATCTAATGATCGGATTCGTTCTGGTTTCAATCGTATTGGCAAATTCTGAACTTTGCGCCGATAAGGTCTATACCTGGACAGATAAAGACGGCAACATGCATATCACCGCAGAGCCGCCGCCCCAAAATGCCCGGGTTAAAGACGTATTAAAGTATGAGCCCCGCCCGAATAACATCGTTCCCCCTACAGAGGAGGTCCGCAATCCAAGCGACAAGGCCCAAACCGGCAAACCGGAATCAGACGACGTCCGGCGGGCGAAAGCCAGGGCGGAGAAAGCCAGAAAAGAAGCGGAAGTTGCCAGAGCCAAGGCCGAAGAATTAACGAAAGCGGCTGAAAAATATATTGAAACCCATAATCGAAACCAGTATATGCGGCGCGCCTATAAATACCAGTTGAGAAAGGCGGCCGAGGATGCCGAAGCCGCCCAGGAACAGGCCAGAATCGCCGAAAAAAAAGCAATCGAAGCTGAAAAAAAGGCGAAATTCGTTGAGGAGCGGGCCAGCGAATTAGATGACTGAATCTCTGTTCAAGGATCGAAAAATGACCGGAGATTGCGGATATATTTTGATTGTTGTAGCTTGCGAAGAGCCGCTGCTTCGATCTGTCGAATGCGCTCACGGGTTATATCAAACTCCCGGCTGATTTCATCCAGGGTGTGATCTGTTTTCTCACCAATGCCATACCGCATTCGCAAAATCTTTTCTTCCCTTGGCGTCAACACGCAAAGAACTTTACGCGTTATCTCTGCCAGGTTGCGGCTAACCACAACCGAGAATGGATCCTTCAATTCACTATCTTCAACGGTATCCCTTACAAAGCGCATTGCTTGGGAATTCAAAGGGGCATCCAGCGAAAGCGGCTCTTTAGCAATGGCCATAATTCGGTCAACTTCATCGAAATCCATCCCACTTCGATCAGCGAGTTCTTCAATGTGTTCAATTCCGTTGTTTTCGACCTTCATGCGGTGCGCCGTTTTTTGAATTTTGCGATACCGTTCTCGAATATGAATGGGAAGTCGAATCGTCCGCGCCTGATTGTAGATGGCCCGCAGGATGGCCTGCCGAATCCACCAGACAGCACAGGTACTGAAACGCGTTCCCCGGCGATAATCATAGCGATCGGCTGCCCGGATCAAACCGGTGTTACCCTCCTGGATCAGATCAATTAAGGACAGTCCCCGCTGCACATATCGTCGTGCAATAGAGACCACCAGGCGTAGATTGGCCTGAATCAGTTTGCCTCGCTGAGCGTTGACCCTTGCACGACTGAGTGCAATCCGCCTCAGGGTGCGGCTATGGTTCCGAGAATCCGTTGAAACAGGTCGTTTACGGATCTTGCGTTCAATTTCATCAATAACACAGGGTTCGAAACGCCATTGCTTTAATAGACTAAACATTAGATCGATCCGACGGTTTAATAAAGCCTGCAAAGTCTGGCGCTGATCCGGCTCTAAACGAGCGTCGCGGAGGTCAACTCGATTTGCTTTTGCAGCCACATGCAAGTAGGCAAGCCTCCGGGTCGTTTTAACAAAACAATCGATTTTTACTTTATCGGCCACCCGGGCACCCCTCTGATGAATGTTTTTGAGGATTTTGCTGGGCGCTCGTTGACTATTTTGAATCTGGTGACCCAAACCAATCAGATGATCGACGGAAATTTCTGATGTCAAAATCGCCCGCAATACGTCCAGCTCCGCCTGCTCAATGGCCTTGGCAATCGCAATCTCCTCTGCCGGGCTTAAACGTGCAAAACAGCCGATATTTTGGAAATAGCTGGCGATGGGTTTTGTGACCCAATCCGGACGGTCAGATTCAGCATAATCCGTCGGCAGCTGGTGGGACCAGATCCATTCTTGTGCCGGGTGTGGCCTGGCACGCTCTGAGAAATCCGGGTCCATTCTCACGGACATAAATTCCCGTGCCCCTGTAAAAAGCACCCGAGTATCATCGCAGGTTTCATTTTTATGTTTTGCAGAAAATGCATTGGCCATGATGTTCACACCTTTTGGGATGTCAATGGGATTCCCGTCAGCCAGCAATCTGCTGCAGTCTTATCGTCGTTGTCAAAAAAACGTTCCGATTGCAGAACGTTTTTTTGCGACAACACTTATGCCGCCATCCTTTTTTCGGAACATTTTAATGACAAGCGCTATAATCAGCATGCCCCAGGATGACCTCCAGCCAAAGGGGGGTTCCCGACTCCCCCATCCGGCATTTGAACCGCAGGAGGTTGGTGCACGACTAGAAGGAGGAGACGACCTTCCCCCTGCGCAACAGGCGAATTAAGGGAGTGGGAACTTTTCATGCGAGACACGCAGCCGGTCGGACCTGGTAATTCACGCCGGACCGGCTTGGGACTGGCCATTATGTCAGGTGGATAACCACGTAACCAGATTGCATGCGTTTAACCAGCAAATCAATTCTGTCAGCGCCTTTGTCTTTTTTGATCAGCTTTTTAAACTCGCTGACAGATTCGACGTCCTGGCGGTTGACTTCTATAATTAGATCCCCCTTTTTGATTCCAGCCTTGTCGGCTTTACTGTTGGCATTCACACCGACGACCACCACACCTTTTTCATCCGACACATTAAGGTCGCGGGCCATTTTCGGTGTCAGATCCGCCACCTGAAACCCGAATTCGGTCTTTTTATCTTGCCGCGGCATATCGGCAGCAGCGAGGGCCATCGGTCTTTTACCCACTTTAACCGTGAGCGTCTTTTCCTTTCCGTTGCGCAATACCGTGACAGTGGCCTTCTCGCCCACCGCTAAATTGGCAGATTTAGCCGTTAGATCGTGGCTCGTCTTGACCTTTTCCCCGTTGAGGTCGACAATAATATCATGGGGTTTGATACCGGCTTCATCCGCCGGATCACCGGGGATCACACTGGCCACCAGCACACCTTTTGTGCCGTTAACACCGTAATATTCTGCCAGATCCTCTTTCAGGTCTTGAATGGTGATCCCCAACCAGCCACGGGTCACCTCACCATTGGCTCTCAATTGTTCGATGACGCCTGTTGCCAAATCAATGGGAATGGCAAACCCGATGCCCTGACCACCGGCGATAATGGCGGTGTTGATACCGACGACCTCTCCTTTCATGTTGATCAGAGGACCACCGCTATTGCCCGGGTTGATAGATGCATCGGTTTGAATGAAGTCATCATAGGGACCGGAACCGATTACCCGTCCTTTGGCACTGACAATTCCGGCGGTAACGGTTTGCTCCAGACCAAAGGGGCTACCGATGGCCGCCACCCATTCACCCACCTGCAGTTTTTCGGAGCTGCCCAGTCGCACCGAAGGCAAATCCTTGTCGACATCAATTTTGATTAAAGCCAGATCGGTCTGCGGATCACGTCCGACAATTTCGGCATCGAATTCACGTTTATCTTTAAGCACGACTTTGATCTCATCGGCATTCTTGACCACGTGATTATTGGTGACGATGAAGCCGCCCCGATCAATAATGAATCCGGTACCTAAACCTTTTTGTTTAAATTGATGCGGATTTTGTTGCTGAAATTCGCGGGGACTTCTACCACCAAAAAATTCATCAAAAAAATCTTTGAGACGATCATCTCCTGGAGATGGTTGGTCTCCAAAGGGATGAAGGTCGGCACCAACGTTTTTGACGGTTTTTTCCACCCGAATATGGACCACTGCCGGACTGACATCTTTGGCCAGAATACTGAAATTTTCCGGTACCATCCGTACCGGCGCATTTTTGGCTGCTGTCGCGCCTTGAAAGCCGGCACCCAGCATGGCCACGACCATCACCACAACGATAACTGGATTCGCTAATTTTCTTTTCAATTGCATGTCTCTTTACCTCCAATTCTGAATTCAGCCGCAAACGGCTTTGGATTTTAACCAACTGTAAAACAAAAAATTGGCTGGAAGATGACCGGAAAATGATCAAAAAGTTATCTTTGACATACCATTCGGGCTGGGTTATCTTCGCATGAGTGCCTTAATTTTGATCTGAGTCAACGACCACCCGCACAGCGGGTGGCTTGGATTTTACCGCCATAGGCGGGAAAAAACAGGGGCGCGAAGTGCCCCGATCGTTGAGAACAACGCGGTGAAACCGGGTGCGAAGCACCCGGTTTGGAAGACCCAATCAGGCATGATATGGGGCGGGCATTCGACCCGTGTGAAATTCAGGTTTAAGGAAAAAGCAATGAACAAAATTTGCGTATACGTCGCCCTTTTCTTTTTAAGCGCGCTGTTCACCGGTTGTGTGACCACATCTGAGGTTGGTCAAAAAGAAGGCGCCTGCTACCTCAGGGCCGCCCATGGCGATGTTTATCTCAAGGTTTTTGACGTTGACAGCGACGGCAATATGGGCGCACTCGTCTGGCAGGGCCGCATTAATCAAGACCAAACCGCTCGCATTCAAACGACCCATGCCTATATTCGTTATTTTTATAATTCCGAACCGGATGTAGACCAGCCATTCACAAGCGGCGCGGATAAAGCCTGTGATGATTTAGAGACCGTCGACGTCCCCTGATGCCTGCCATCATTAAATGGTTTTTGAAGCCTACCGCCATCGAAACTGCCGGCTGCGGCGCATCGACGCCGCATCTCAGATGACCATCACCCACCGGCCGCATCCGAAAATGACCTATTTTTAAAAAGGGGTTGTTACATTTTTGTAATATTTTTTCCGTTTTTATGCCAAATTTGTAACAATCCGATACCTCGCAAACAAAACAAACTTCATTTTAAGGTTTTGAAATAATTCTATTTTTAAACATAAGACCCTGATGGCATACATGTTGCTCAGCAAGAAGTGATCGGGTTTTCCGAGCCGGGCGGGAAGCATCCGACTTAATCCTCAGTGACTGGGGCAGTTCGCAACCCCGGCTTTCAGCGTCTACGGCGGCTCAATCCAAGCGATCCGTTGTGCGGGTGGTCGTCGTTGCTGCGCATCAATATCAAGAAACTGTAATAATGAGCTCTATCCACCAGAAAACCGCCAAACAATTGCAGCACCGAACCAAAAGGCTAATTGCGCGACTTTTTAAAGGCAAAGAACCCGACTTTTTAAAGCAGCATACGCGTTTATTGGACGATTATTTTCGCCAGGCATTTGAAACCAGCATGGTGGGTCCGCGCATGGATATACGCAAAAACCCGTATGCCATTATTGCCCAAGGCGGTTACGGCAGAGAGGAACAATGCATCCATTCCGATGTCGACCTGTTGTTTTTGTTTAAAAAGAAGGTCCCCCAGAAAGCTGAGAAACTGGTCCAGGAAATCATTTATCCGCTGTGGGATATTGGTCTGGATGTCGGCTATGCCACCCGCTCATTGAAGGAATGTCTGACGCTGGCCGGCAAGGACTATGAAATCCTGACACCGATGCTGGACGCCCGATTTGTCTGTGGCTGGTCGATGCTTTACGCAAATCTGGTAGATGATCTGCGCGCAAAGACTATTCAACCCAAATCGCGCCCCATTATCAACTGGCTGGTTGAACGCAACAGCCGGCGGCATGCCCAATTCGGCGATTCAGCCTACCTTCTGGAGCCCAATTTAAAGGAAGGCCAGGGCGGTTTAAGGGACTACCACACCATGCTGTGGATTGCCCGCATCGCGTTTAACGCCAAACAATTCAGAGATCTTGAGTATCTGGGATTGCTGTCGCATGAAGAGTATCAAAGCTTAATCCGATCGGTTTCCTTTGTCTGGCAAGTGCGCAATCGCATCCATCACATTTGCGGACGCAAATGTGACCAGCTGCACTTTGAAAATCAGGTTAAACTGGCCCGTTCGATGAACTATAAGGCCGATAGCGGACATGCGCCGGTCGAAAAATTCATGGGAGCGCTGCACGGGCACATGGAGTCCTTGAAGCAACAGCACCTGGTGTTTTTGTATGACCTCGGCTACGAGAAACCCAGAAAACGAAAAAGAAAATCGCAAAAGAAGAGCAACGTGAACGGGTTGGAAGTCATTAAATGGGGAATGCTTAATTTCGTGGGCCCTGAAAAAATTATGCAATCTCCAGATCTTTTGATGAAGATATTTGAAGAAAGCGCACGCCTGAAAATTCCACTGAGTGCGGAAGCCAAACGGCTGGTAAAAGAATTCTCCTATCTGGTCAATAAATCCTACCGGGTATCAGGGCCGATCATTCGTTCATTCGAGCGCATTTTAGTGGCCCAGGCACCCAAGTTCAACGTCCTCAACGAAATGCTCAACACCGGTTTTCTGGAAAAATTTATTCCTCAAATTCGCGGAGTCCGCAATCGCATCCAGTATGATGAATATCACCTTTATCCGGTCGACAAACATCTATTGCGCACAGTGCAAACCGTTAAAATGTTCGGCACCACCAAAGACAGCAGCCTGGAGCCCTTATGCGAAAAGTTGTACCGCAATCTGAAGAAAAAGAAGCTATTACTCTGGGCAGCCTTGCTACATGATATCGGCAAAGGCGAGTCCGTGGAAGATCATTCTACCAAAGGCGCACAAGTCGTTCAGGCCATCCTCAACGAAAAAGAGATGGACCCAAACGATGTTGAAACAGTCATGTTCCTGGTGCAGGAGCATCTTTTGCTGATTAAAACCGCCACCCGCAGAGATATCTATGATGAGGAAACAGCTCTTGCCTGTGCGCTCAAGGTAAAGGATATTGAGCGGTTAAAAATGCTGTATTTGTTGACCGTCGCCGATTCAATTGCAACAGGCCCGAAAGCCTGGAATGACTGGACGGCGGCATTGTTAAGGGATTTTTTTCTTAAGGTCTTAAATGTGCTCGAAAAAGGAGAACTGGCAACTGCAGAGGCCGTAGAAATCGTCTCGCAAAAAAAAGATCGAATCAGTGCTTCAGAAACCAACCGCAAATCTACCGATAGGGTCAAAGCCCTGCTGGAAATCATGTCACCGCGTTATCTCTTGTACATGCCGGCGGATAAAATCAAAAAGCATATTCAACTCTACCATGAGCTATCCGCCAACCAAATTAATTTTTTATGGGAAATTGAGCACTCGGTCGATGCCAATACCCGGTCGGTAACCATCTGCGCCCAGGATCGTCCCGGCCTGATTTCAAAAATTGCCGGTGTTTTCACCTTAAACAACATCGATATTTTAGACGTTCAGGCATTCACCTGGCGCAATCAGATCGCGCTGGATATTTTTAAGGTCAAGCCCCCACCGGATCCGATCCTGGAAGATGAAAAGTGGAACCGGACGGCCGCCGACTTAACCGCCGCTTTGTCCGACGCGCTGGACCTGACCGCCGCCCTGAATAAAAAGGTGCAGACCTACCGCAATGGGAAAGCCGGCCTGGATCGAAGGCCTCATCGTGTCGCGCTGGATAACACCAGCTCCAGTTTTTTTACTATTCTCGAAGTGTTTACCTATGATTTTCCCGGGCTGCTGTATAGCATTACCGATGCGATTTACCGCTGCGATTTGAATATCTGGGTCGCCAAAATTGCGACCAAAGCCGATCAGGTGGTGGACGTTTTTTATGTCAGAGACACAAATGGCCAAAAGGTGGATCTGCCCGAACAGGTCACCGCTATAAAAGCGGCCATTATGGAAAGGCTACCGGCATCGCTGCCGGAGAGGATAACTCAATGATCAGAACTATTGATTTGCTGATCGACTTTAAAGATCCAGTAAGGACACAAAATTGAAACTGCAAAGGAGGAGATCATTAAAGGATGAAATCTAAAAGTTTACCGACAACTGCAATTTTACTCGCGCTTCCCGTCTCTTCAGCTGTTGCGTCGGAGGGGCTGAATTCGGGAGACACGGCCTGGATGATTGTCTCAACCGCATTGGTGATGATGATGACCCCGGCCGGTCTGGCACTGTTTTATGGCGGCATGTCCAGGTATAAAAATCTGCTCAATACATTCGCCATGACTTTTGTGGCGTATTGTCTGGCCAGTATTATCTGGATGATGTGGGGCTACAGCCTGGCTTTTGGTCCGAGCAAAGCCGGAATCGTCGGAGGGTTGGGAAATCTCTTTTTAGCCGGTATCGGTGTCGACAGTCTTTCGGGAACGATTCCCACCTATGTGTTTGCACTTTTTCAGATGACCTTCGCTGGCATCACGGTTGCCCTGGTTCTGGGCTCCGTGGTCGATCGCATGAAATTTTCATCGTGGATTATTTTTACGGTGTTGTGGGTCACCTTCATCTATTGCCCGATTGCCCACTGGGTCTGGGGCGGCGGTTGGATGGGGAATATGGGCGCCTTAGATTTTGCAGGCGGTACGGTGGTTCATATAAACGCCGGCGTAGCCGGCCTGGTGCTGGCCCTGGTGCTGGGCAAGCGCATCGGTTATGGCAAGGAAGCCATGTTTCCGTCCAGCATTGCCTTCACCGCCCTGGGGGCAGCCCTGTTATGGTTTGGCTGGTTTGGCTTTAATGCCGGCAGCCAGCTGGCCGCCGATGGCGTGGCCGGTTCGGCTTTTTTGGTGACCAACACGTCGGCGGCTGTTGGCGCTCTGGCCTGGATGTTTGCGGAATGGCTAACGGACAAAAAACCCACCGTGCTGGGTCTGGCATCGGGAATTGTGGCCGGTCTGGTGGCGATTACACCGGCAGCCGGCTTCGTTAACTTGCCGGCCGCTTTGATTATCGGGCTTATCGCCGGCCTGCTGGGCTATTATTTTGTGGCCAAGGTCAAACACAAACTGGGCTATGACGATTCGCTGGACGCTTTTGGGGTTCATGGCATGTGTGGTCTGTGGGGGGCTCTGGCCACCGGCCTGTTTGCCAATCCGGCGGTAAATGAAGCCGGCAAAGGCCTGTTTTATGGCAACCCGAAACAACTATGGATTCAATTTGTTTCCATCATCGCCACCGCGGCGTTTACCGCAGTCGGCACGCTGATCATGATCTATATCACCAAATTCTTAACCGGCGGCTTGCGCGTCACCGAAGAAACTGAAGTTGCCGGCCTCGACAGCTCCATACACGGTGAACGAGGCTTTGAAATTCAATAATCCAAATCGCCGCACAGATAAGCGCATGAAACCATCAAAGACAAAAAGGAGGTCTTAACATGAAAAAAATCGAGGCGGTCATCAAGCCTTTCAAACTCGATGACGTCAAAGAGGCCCTGAATAAAATCGGCATCCAGGGGATGACCGTTTTGGAGGTCAAGGGATACGGTCGTCAGAAAGGCCATAAAGAAATTTACCGCGGCGCTGAATACGCTGTTGATTTTATACCCAAGATCAAAGTCGAGATCGTGGTCGACGCCGACCAGGTCGAGCAGGTCGTGCAGACGATCCGCGAAGCGGCCAACACCGGTAAAATCGGCGACGGCAAAATTTTTGTCGTGCCGGTCGAGCAGGCGTTGCGGGTGAGGACCGGTGAGACCGGGCCGGATGCCCTTTAGGGCCTATTTAAAAAAATATAAAATCTTAATTTATTAATATCAAATCGAATAAAGGAGGAATGATCTAATGAAACCCAAAGATGTATTGGACATGGCAAAAGAGAATGGTGCCAAAGTCGTCGATTTACGCTTTATGGATTTTCCGGGATTGTGGCAGCATTTTACGGTTCCGATCAGTGAGCTGGAGGAGTCCAGCTTCGAGGACGGATTCGGCTTCGACGGTTCCAGTATTCGCGGCTGGCAGCCGATTCATGCCAGTGACATGCTCGTCGTACCCGATTCGGCGACTGCCAAAATGGATCCATTCTATGAGGCCCCGACCCTGGTGTTGATCTGCAATATCGTGGATCCGGTCACCCGAGAGGCCTATACCCGTGATCCCCGTAATATTGCACAAAAAGCTGATGCATACCTAAAAAGCAGCGGCATTGGCGATGCGGCTTACTTTGGCCCCGAGGCCGAGTTTTTTATATTTGACGATATTCGCTTTGAATCCACCCGCTATGCAGCGTTTTATGAAGTCGATTCGGTGGAGGGAAACTGGAACACCGGCCGGGAAGAAGGCCCCAACCTGGGCTACAAACCGCGTCACAAGGAAGGTTATTTTCCGGTTCCGCCCATGGATAAATTTCAGGACCTGCGCACCGAGATGCTGTTGACCCTGGAGAACCTGGGCATCGAAATCGAAGCCCAGCACCATGAAGTCGCCACCGCCGGCCAGGCCGAAATCGACATGCGCTTCAAGCCGCTGCTGCAAATGTCGGATCAGCTCATGTGGTTCAAATACGTACTCAAAAATGTGGCTTATCGCCACAATCATAGCGTCACGTTCATGCCCAAACCGCTATTCGAGGATAACGGTACCGGTATGCACACCCACATCAGTATCTGGAAAGACAACCAGCCACTGTTTGCCGGCGACAAATATGCCGGTGTATCCCAGGAGGCGCTTTACGGCATCGGCGGCATCCTGAAACACTGCCGGGCGTTGACCGCCTTTACCAACCCAACCACCAATTCATACAAGCGGCTGGTGCCGGGTTTTGAGGCTCCCGTCAACCTGGCTTACTCCAGCCGTAACCGAAGCGCTGCAGTCCGCATTCCGATGTATTCGGCATCACCCAAAGCCAAGCGCATCGAATTCAGAACCCCGGATCCTTCCTGCAACGGCTATCTGGCATTTTCAGCCATGCTGATGGCTGTCATTGACGGCATCCAGAACAAAATCGATCCGGGCGATCCGCTCGACAAAGATATTTACAACCTTCCACCCGAGGAGCTGGCTGAAATTCCGTCCGCGCCCGGCTCATTGGAAGAGGCCATTGAGGCGTTGACAGCCGATCAGGAATTTTTGTTAAAGGGCGATGTGTTCACCCAGGATGCGATTGACATGTGGATTGAATACAAAACCGAAAATGAAATTAACGATGTCAAACTGCGGCCGCATCCGCATGAATTTTACCTGTATTATGATATCTAGAACCGGGATAGTCAGCCTGCGGCGGATTGAGCCCGCTAAAAGCAAAACAGCCCCGCCTTCAATAGCGGGGCTGTTTTGTTTGAATAAAAAGATATTAAATCGCCCGCTTGGCCATTAGATCTTGTTCGAGAGCAAGGCCCAAACCGAATTAAAAGCGGAGCATACACGTTGGTATTCGCGCATTTTAATTCGGTTTGTAACACAGCTATCGGGCAAGAGATGATGGCCAAGCGGGCGATTCTATCTATAGGATTTATAGTCCACGCCGTAATTCTGCGCCTTGTAGGCAAATTTTCGGACGGTCGTATTGAGAATTTCAGCGGCCGTTGTGATGTTGCCCCGTGTATTTTTGAGGGCATCAATGATCATTTCTTTTTCCAGACGGGCGACGGCATCTTCCAGAGACAGTGCAGGCACCGTACCCGATTCCTTGCCGGTCTGCAGGCTTGGCGGCAGGTGGTAGCTGTGAATGACCCCCTCCTCACACAACAGAACCGCGCGCTCGATGCAGTTTTCGAGCTCTCTGACATTTCCCGGCCAGTGATATTCCATGAGCATGTCGATGGCCGGTGTCGACAGCCGTTTTATATCTTTATGATTTTCTTTGGCGTATTTTTCGAGAAAATGGTCTGCCAGCAATAAAATATCGGTCTTGCGCTCGCGCAGCGGCGGCAGATAAATCGGAAAAACATTCAATCGGTAGTACAAATCGCCCCTGAAGGTTTCGTCCTCAACAGCGTCCTCCAGGTTTTTATTGGTCGCCGCGATAATGCGCACATCGGTTTTCAGTGTCCGGTGCCCACCGACGCGTTCAAATTCTCTTTCCTGAAGAATTCGCAGCAGATTCGCCTGCACATCCAGCCCCAGAGACCCGATTTCATCCAGAAAAATAGTGCCTTTATGCGCCAGCTCAAATTTGCCGATTTTTTGTTTGATGGCACCGGTAAAAGCACCCTTCTCATGGCCGAACAATTCGCTTTCAATCAGATTAGCCGGCAGGGCCGCACAGTTGACCTTCACAAAAGGCAGTTTGGATCGATGGCTGTTGTAGTGGATCGAGTTGGCCACCAGCTCTTTGCCGGTTCCGCTTTCGCCCCGGATCAGAACGGTCGCATTGCTCTTGCAGACCTGGGAGATCATTTGAAAGACCTCCCGCATCTTGTTGCTGTTGCCGACGATATTGCCGATACTGTATTTGTCTTTGAGCACATTTTGCAGCCGCCGGTTCTCCTCGCGCAACTGCTCCTTTTCCAATCGAATGGTTTCCAGCTTGATCACATGGCTGGCAATCATGGTAGCAATCACCTCAAGCAGCTTCTGTCCGCTTTTAAGG
>JASFNW010000052.1:0-29192 GCA_050116835.1 Desulfobacterales bacterium | reverse complement strand
ATTTCCTTGACGTGCGTGCCGATTATGTTGTCGATATTATCGGTGTCCTGCATGATTTCATGGATGACGTCGCCGGGCTCGTCGGCAAAATATTTATGCAACATTTGGATGATAACCTTGATTTCCTCATCCATGATGACGGCTTCGGTCATGACGAGCTTGAGGCCGGCGGCCGTCACCAGTTTCATGGCCGCCAAATCCAGCGGGCGGCGCGGATAGCGTTTAATCCAGTTGACCCACTGATCGGTTTTATCTTCCAGCTCGTTTAGCTCCTTGTCGGTGAAATCCGATTTTCCCTTGACGATCTGGGCGAAAATGGGCGACTCGGCGAACATCTGCATGACTTTCAGGCGCAGCGGCATCAACGGGTGGGAGCGATAGTTGACCTCGAGGGCCTCGGGCTCTTCTTTGAGCGTATCGATTTGCTGCAGCAGCGAATCCACGTCCAGATTCAAATTTTTTCCGGTGAGGCCGTAGGCCGTTTTCAGCATGGCGCGGGCGGCATTTTCAAAATCACCGCAGGCAATCAGCCCGACGCGGTCCGTGCTGATCTCGCATTTTTTGCGCCATCTCAAGAAAATGTTTTCCCCCATGCTGGGCAGCAGGGTAACACCCTGGCTGGTCGGGTTGGGGTTGATCAGATAATTCATACGGTTGTGCTCGAACAGGAAATGGCCGAGTTCGTGCCCGAGAATAAATTGTATTTCCAGGTCCTCCAGCTCCTCCAGCGCCGCAGAGGTAATGCCGATAATAAAGAAGTTTTTATTCTCGGCCGGCTGAACGTATGCAAAGGCGTTGATGCTGTTTGAATTCAGGCAAAAAACTTCATATTCGCCTTCCAGGCCGAGTTTGAGCTTGGTCTCCGTAACGATTTTGAAGATGCGGGGTGAAATCGGCTGGCTGAGCAAAAAAGCGCCGTCTTTCAACAGTTGGTTTCGAAAATTGGACTCTTCCAGTTTTTGCCGCTCCTCCGAGGTGGAAATGATGCCCTCCAGGTTATAATCCCTGAACAACAGCTCAACATCCTCCTTATCGCCCCTGTACCTGATGCGGTGTAGATCCATGCGGATATCTCCTTGTCAAAGGTTGGTAAATCTATAAAAAGTATGCCCCTCCCCCCAGGTCTTGCCTATGGGTTATATTTTTTTGGGGCGGAATGCAATAATTATCCTCTGACAGGCGCTTCATTGATTTTCGGCCGGGGCCGCTAAAATTCGACCTTTTTCGTCAAGATCGAGACAATCAACCTAAGCTTTATTATACTGAAATCTTTATGAATTAATGTATCGAAGGATAAAATAGTTGGATTTTTGGCGGATCTGCAACTATAATAATGATGTTGACGGGAGATTGTATTGTTACCATCATTTTTTAATGAATTGACGGTGATCGTTCCGATGAAACAACCATTTAAAAAAATTGCCGCCGGCTTCGGCAAAGCAATCCTCGGTTGTGCCGTTTACGGTGCTATTTTACTGCTGACAGGATGTGCCGCGATGACGGGCGGATCGGTAGAGACTTATCCATCAGATTACCGGACAACGGTTCAGGCCAGCAATAATACCCTGGAAGAATTGAAGATACCGGTAACCGAAACCATTGCGGATGGCCTCAAAACCACCTTCAATGCCCGGCGTGCGGACGGTACTCCGGTTGTTATCCAGGTGGTTCGGATCGACCGCAATTCCACGGAAGTTTCGGTTCGAACCGGCACCGTGGGATTCGGCGACAAGCGGGTCGCCGCTCAGATCAATGAATTCATTCACGAGCGGCTGGATCCGAGCATATCGTCCCGTTCCAGGCTGGGGTTTACCGAAGAAAACCTTGATGACAGCACCGATCAACAGGTGGCTGCTGCCGCAGACGCCGTCGCAGCTGCAGATCAGAACTGGAGCCGCAGACCGGAAAAAGTTGCAGAGATGCTCCACGATTCGATTTTCATTATATATTTCGATCTGGATTCGAACGAGCTCAGCGGGAAAGGCAAGGAAAAGCTGGACCGGGTTGCTGAAATTATGCGCAGCAATCCCGCTGCCAGCGCCACTCTCAACGGTTACACCGATTCCTACGGGGACAAATCCTATAATGAAATGATCGCCGGGGTGCGCGCCAATATGGTCAAATCCTATCTGGCGGGCAAAGGCATTTCGCCCGAAAGACTACAGACCTTCGGTCACGGAGCCCAGAAGTTTATCGGCTCCAACAAAACCCGCGAAGGCCGGCGCATGAACCGGCGCGTGGAAATTGAGATGATGGGTGTAAAATAACAATAGGCGGTCGTCGATCGCCGAATGACCCTTCAGTGAGCCGCTATCCTGCAAGGACCCGCCTGAGACCGGATCATCCCGGTTGCCGGTCTATAATATGAAATGAGTCATTTATTATCTTAATAAAGGCCGATGACCGTCTTACAGGACCTTATGACGGCCGGACGGGTAGCCAGCCAACCCGCCGGTCTTGATATTTTTGTGATGATGCCTATACTGAGCGTATTAAAAATCCGCCTATAAAGCGGTTATTTATATAAAACAGAACCTTAGAGATTTCGGGAGGACTATATCATGAGTAAAATGCCCGAAAGAGATATCACAGGTAATTGTGAGGGCGAATGCCGTGACCGCGTTGCCCAAGGCAACGAAGAGCGTCAGAAAAAAATGGCCAATAAACATTACAGCACGCCAAATCCAAACAGCCCTGAACATACCAAAAAAAGAAACGAACAACCGGCAGTCTGGGGTGGGCGCGTCTGATAAAACTGACACGAACCACCTCACTTGGAATTTGTTTCATCCATACAAGAAACCCCGCATCTTAAACGCAGATGCGGGGTTTTTCTATGCGATCGTGAAGCCCTGAGAGCCAATCAAATGGTTGCAGATCAAGGATTGGCCGTAATATTATCGTCAGAACATGCCCTGAGACAGAATTTCACACGAGCGTCTGCCCTATGGCCATGCCCGGAGCGGCCAGCGCGGATATGCGCTCGACTGTTTCGACATCCAGGACAATGTCAGCCGCAGCAGCATTTTCGACGACGCGGCTCTTTTTGCGCGTGCCGGGTATGGGGATGATATCCTTGCCCTGGTGAAGCAGCCAGGCAAGTGCCAGCTGCGCCGGCGTAATACCCAGTTCTTCGGCAACCTTTATCAAGGGAGCAAACCGTTCTTTGTTAGCCTGAAAGTTTTCACCCTGGTAGCGGGGGTTGTTGTTTCGAAAATCATCTGCAGCCAGATTTTCGATGGTGCCGGTCAAAAAACCGCTTCCCAACGGGGCCCAGGGCACCAGCGCAATGCCAAGTTCACGAAGGGTTGGCAATAAATCGGTTTCAGCTTCACGGCGCCACAGCGAATATTCATATTGAACGGCGGCAATCGGATGCGCCTTGTGTGCCTCACGGATTTGATCCGCCGTCACATTGCTCAGGCCGATAAATTTTACTTTGCCCGCGCTTACCGCCTCGGACATGGCACCGACGGTTTCTGCAATCGGTGTTGCCGGGTCCGGATAATGAAGATACCACAGGTCGATATGTTCGCTGTTCAGGCCCTTGAGACTGCGATCCAATGACCGCCGCACGTAATCGGGGCTGCCATTGATGTTCAGCGAGAAACCCCATCCGGTCGGCACTTCGGTTCCCTGCTGATCCGGATCAAAGACGATGCCGAACTTGGTTGCGATGAATGCATCTTCACGTCGACCCGCAACGGCGCGCGCGATCAGCTCTTCGTTATGACCATTTCCGTATGCATCCGCCGTATCAATAAACGACATTCCGGTATCCAACGCATGTTGGACTGTGGCAATTGAATCGCTTTCTTCCGTGCTACCGTAAAAGCCTTCAAGAACCATGGCGCCGTAGCCGATGGCACTGACTTCGGGGCCGTTTTTTCCCAATTTTCGTTTGATTACCATTGTTGCTCCTTTCTTCCAACCCCAGCTCCGGTGTGAGAAATGGGGTCCGTAATTCAGCTCATGGCTGTCTTCCTTGGCAGGAGATCAATGAATGCGGTCAACTCATTGCGAATTAATTTGAAGGTATGATCGCTGTCTGAAACCAGCTTATTGATTAGCACACAGGAATTTGCGAAGTCAACAAGGGGTAGGCTTTTCGGCGGGCGCTGTATGGTTTTTAGCCGGTCTTTTTTTGAGAAGGGGCTTGCATTTGGTCTCAGGGAGGGGTATAATCGGCACTGTCAATAAAGTTCCGCCCGCAACTGGCGGGACAGTTTCGTTCTGAAGGAAGCATCTTTTTGCCTGCCCGTCATCCTCCAGTTAGAGACGTTGATAATCTTGAAGAAAGGAGGATGTTATCATGGCCAACGGAACAGTTAAATGGTTTAATGACCGCAAAGGATTTGGCTTTATTGAGCAGGAAGACGGACCGGATGTATTCGTCCATCATTCCGCCATCAATATGAGCGGTTTCAAATCCTTGAATGAAGGCGACATGGTTACTTTTGATATCGAGCAGGGCCAAAAAGGTCCCGCCGCTGCCAATGTAAAAGTGGTCTAAATTTTATTGCCGACTAAAAAGGGCATTTCTACCCGAAGCGGGGGGAAATGCCCTTTGTTTTGAAGGATGTCCTGTCTTTAAAAACAAGTCTGATAAACGGTAAAAAAGCGGGTCAGGCTTTGATCTCCAACAATTCGATGTCAAAAGTAACGGTTTGACCGGACAGCGGATGGTTTCCATCCAGGGTCACCGACTCTTCGCCCACTTCTGTGACCACAACACTCATTTCATTGCCGCTGGCGTTGCTCAGCCGCAGCTGCAATCCGACCGATGGTGAAATATTTTGCGGCAACTCTTTTTTAGGCAGTTTCAGTAGCAAATCTTCACGCCGGTCTCCAAAAGCATTTTCAGGCTCAAGCGTCACAGACTTGGATTCGCCGGGCTTCATGCCCACCACACCTTTTTCAAAACCCGCAAGCAGTTCCTTATTGCCCAATGTAAACTCCAGCGGGTCGCGGTCCTTGGATGAGTCGAAAACCTCACCGTTTTTTAGTTTTCCGGTATAATGTACGCTTACCAAATCTCCAACCTGGGCTTCTTTCATTTTTTTCTCCTTGCTTAAATATGCTTTGGTTTAGATGAATGTTCCGTAATAATATAAAAGGCAGAGTCACTTCTGACGCTGCCTTATAAGCCGGATGCGTCCCTGGTCCTTTCAGGAAATATTATCTGTGGATGCGGCCACTGGTGCCCTGAGCGGATTTTCAGGATGATTCCTTTAAATCATGGACAATTAACTATTTCAAATTTATCCGAATCTGTCAACCTGCAGAACGGCCAGATTCGGTTCGCAATTGAACAAAGAAGAACGGGTCAAGCCAAAACCCTGGTCGAATGCTTGCACACCGACACCTTTTATCCGGTTAACGTCTAATCTACTCTCATTCGGGTCAGAAGACATGTTATGGTTGACAAAAAATCAGGGGTCTTTAAAATTATTAATAATCAGTGTTGGTATTTGCTAGTCTTATTTTGGCATTTTACACACTTTACTTTATAAAGTTTGGAACCAGTTTATAAAGGATTAAATCGATTAATGCTATACCAAGGGAGGATACGTGGAACGACTATTTGTGGCTGACAATGCCAGGGAACTTGACAGATTGCGCGCTCTGACCGAACGCCTGACAGACGAAGAGCTGATTTTTCCGATCGGCAATGGCTGGACGATTGCGGTCGCCCTGGCGCATCTGGCATTCTGGGACCAGCGCGCGCTATTCTTGTTGCGGAAATGGAAAAAAGACGGTGTTGAAGCGTCGCCGATCGATATTGATATCACCAATGACGCCTTGCTGCCTTTATGGCTGGCCGTACCGCCCCGCAAAGCAGCCAATCTGGCGATTTCATCTGCCGAAGCAATCGATCGTGAATTAGAAGAAGCCCCTACAGAATTGATTAATGAAATTGTAAGCCTCGGAGAAAAGTTTCGGCTTTATCGATCGTTTCACCGAAAACAGCATCTTGATGAGATCGAGGAATATCTCAATGATATGGGCAAAGCCTGGTGATGCAGGCAGGTGCTCATGAATTGAAATGACCGAACCACATTTGGAAAATAACCGCGACAGCGGCGATTCCGGCCTTTTTGATTAACTTTCAACAACCTGCCCCTGAGTCCCGCGAAACCATTCTGCTTACAGGTCTCGTTCCAGGTTTATGGTTTTTGAGGGGCTGAATTTGTTCGCGCTAAAAAACTGTATCAGTCTGGAATCATTCCAGTCGACCAGGGTGTTTATTTTCTGAACGCCGACCTTTTTCAGATGATCGATAAATTCATTAATTAACTGCTCACCGATGCCTTTATGCTGGTAAGCGGGATCAACGCCAATGGTATCCAGGGATGCTTCTTCCTGGAAAATACCGTATTCTCCCATATAGATTTCCCCCATGACGAATCCCACCACCGTTCCACCCTCGCTCTCTGCCACCAGCGATGCGGGCAAATAGTCTTTGGTTTCAAAAAGCTTTTCAAACTTCATCTTATAGTATTCCGGCCGTGAGGTATTAAGCACTTTCTCGTCAATAGCCACTACAGCATCAAAATCGTCAGCCTTCATGAGCCTTATGGTAATGTTGCTTTCGTTCACGGGGCCTCCTTTCCTGTTCGAGTCATATTTTGACCATATCTGAGACCCGCCGAATTTTGCAACCCTAAATCATCGCTGCCGGTGTAAATCATAATCGATTAACGGTCAAAAAACTCAGGACAGCGGAGATTGGCTTCTAAGGTTTGTATAGTTTTAGGATCCTTTTCTGAGTTCTGATTTTGCCGTAGGCGTCTTCAATTTTTTCTTCAATAATCAGCCGGTCTTTTAAAATCTGGCTGACCTTCCCGGCGTTGAGGCCGATATGGGTGCCTTCGTTGATCATATACCCTTTGCCGGATGCGTCTTCCACCAGGGCCTTATTGCCTTTGTCGGAAAGCATCACGCCGACCAGCCTTAATTGACTCGGATCCAATGCCTCCAGCGGGCTGCTCGGTTTTGATTTTTTGTAGACCGCCCGGGGTTTGTTGCCAAACGCAGGCTCAAACGGATCTGTCGACCAGTTTTCATGCATTGAAAACGAACTGACGGTTGCTGGGTCTTTCCGAACAGCTGCTTCCGGTTGGTCGGCCCGTTTTGTCTCGAGTGCCGGAACCGGGGAAACCTTATTTTGTATGGTTTGAGACCGGTCGGTGGCCTGCATCTTTTTGCCGGTGAAATTGACGCCATCTAAAACGTTGAGTCTGGAAATAACGATCATAAAACAGATCACAGCCACCGGCGCGGCAATGATTCTGAGCGTCATAAAGGTACCACCTACTATTTTTTTAATTAAGGAAGGTTGCGCCGGCTGGCTAACGACATCCGAAAGGGCGGGCAAAATTTTCGGTGGGTTTTGAGCCAGTTTCTGGGATTCGATTTGAGCCGTGCGCGCATCGAGAATCAGATCCATACAGGCACGGCAGCTTTCGAAGTGCGCCTCCATCGTTTGCTGCACATCCGGCGTCAATTCTTCAAATGCATAGGCGATGGCCTGTTCGGAAAACGGGCACTCGCTGAGCGCTTTTTCATGATCTCCGGCATATCCGTCCCGCAACGCGTTCAATAATTGTGTTGAAATTTCTGCTTGATCCATATTTTTTTCAATCATCTGTTTTTCTGTCCCACTGATTGTTCAAGAACCAATTGGCCCTCTAATGTTAGTCGTATATGCGAATCCAAAGGTGACAATAAATGCCCTTACTTTTTAACCATTCAATAAATCTGTATAATTCAGCCCGTTTGTATATAAATACCGGCTCAATACGTTTTTGAATTTGGCCATTGATCCGGTTTCTTTACGGGTAAATTGTTTCTTGAGGGCATCGACTTTGCGCTTAAGTTCTTCCGGATCGGCGCTCTTCCCATTTAACTCCCTTGCGGCCATCTGCTCATAGCTTAACCCCTCCAGATTCATACGGATAAGGTTGGCGTCTCGAGGTGATTGATCCGATAGCTGTACCAGGGCTTTTTGGATCAATTTGCGCTGTTCCTTTGCCATTAATTCAGTTTCCGGCGTTTGTTGGGTGAAGTTGTGATCGTTTGCATCATTTTCATCCGGGACCGGCTCTGCCTTGCGTTCACGCTCGAATTTGCGGTTGGCATCGATAATTCTTCTGTTCAGGATAACCGTCAAATACGTCTGCAAGGATGCGGTTCCGTTGTATTTACAGATCGCTTTAGCGTTTAACAGTTCGAGCCAGAATTTTGAGAGCACGCTTTCAATTCCATGGGGGTCCCTGTCGAACAGTCGATGGCGGGCAAAGGCGACAAATAAGTGTGCATACCGATTATACAGCTCCATGATCGTATTCCGATAGCCGGCACGCAGCTTGCGGCAGATTTCATGTCCCAGGTCGTAATCCATATGTTTGTAGTGATTTCTCATAAAAGAATTTGCGAGCACTTTCTGTCAGAACCGTCTTTGCCGGCTGCCCACAGCACAATCTGGCTTATGTACAATTATATCGGCCGATTAAAGGTCTAACTTGAGTAGGGGAAAAAGGATGTGCGCCATAAAAGCATGCTTAAAACCATATTACCGGCGGGGGATGGCATGAGCCGGACAGATGGGAATACCGGATGCCCGGTAGTTTTTATAAACATTCGAAAAATTAAAGTAATCTGACCAATAAGCCGATAACAGGATTAAGCGGCCGTGTTCCGGCCATATATCTGCACCGGGGAAATGAGCATGCCTGTGTATCATTTTATCTGCAAGAAACACGGTGGGTTTGAAAAAATCACCATCAGGGCCGAATGGGACAACATCCGCTGCCCTAAATGCGGCGCTATATCCAAGGTGGATCAAAAATGCGATTCAGAGCACAAACAATCCATTCGAAATATCGAAATAGCCCCCGCTTTACATTAAGAAAGTTATAATTTCATGGATGTCCCATTCAATTGGAAATTCAGGAGTGCAATTATGAAAAAAAAGATGATGGTTTCTGTTATGGCTTTGTTTCTTGGCGGCGCCGGCCTGTTTGCCTGTTCGAATAGTAATGAGGCCGAGTCAGAACCGCAAAAAGGCGTGATTGAACAAATAACCCATAACACAGCTCAGAAAGCGGTCAACCGGATCCGCACACCCCTCGATAGGGCGCGTTCCGCTGCAAACCGGGAAGAAAAGCGGCTGAATGAGATGGATGAATCGGTAACCGAGTAGCCAACAACCGACTCGCCACCAGCCATATCAATCCAAGCGGACCCTTATTCCTGTACGGGTCCCGCTCCCCTATGACAAATCAAATCGATGAAAAAATGAGTTCAGGCAATCAATCCGGCACCGGCCTTAAAGCCGCTGTGCAACTTCGTATGATTGACCGCAAAATGAAGACAATCGACCAATGGTGCCCGCTCTTTTCCATGCTGAAGCCACAAATTATGGCTATCGGTGAGCCCGCTAGCGACCGTAATTTATGCTCAAATGGCTGACTGCTTTGCCCAGCGCCTTTCTTAATTGCTTGCTCCCACCTTCACCGGCAAGGAATTTTACCAGGATCTCCTTTTCCAGATCGGCGCTATCCATCTTAGCATCCTTGCTCAGGGTCACCCGGTAAAAATTCTTTTTTTTTCCGGGTTCTACCGCAACCACCCGGACGCGTTTATCTAGCTTCTGGACCTCTTTACGCAAGGCTGCTTCAATCGCCTCCACCGTTATTTTTGCCATCTTTAAATCCTTATTTTTAATTTTTCAAGTTGTCTTCAAGAAACTCCGTGAAGCGCTTCCAGGATTTTTTATCCGCTGCCGCCTGATAGCGGTTTCCACCAAAAACGGTAAATGCATGATCGGCCCCCCCGTAGGTAATCATTTCGTGATCAACGCCGGCCGCTTCCAGTTCTTTGGCCAGGTCAGCGAACTGGTCCATGGTGATGGCTTTATCTGCTGAGCCGTGCATGATCAGTAGTTTCCCCCGGGTTTTGTTGTAATCCTGACCCGGCGGTGTTTTCAGGCCCCCGTGGAATGTGGCAAAGCCTTTCAGGTCCGCGCCGGACCGGGCCAATTCGAGCACGGCCGCCCCGCCGAAACAATAACCGACGGCGACGGCATTTTCAATATCAGCACCTTTTTTTCGGGCCGTATCCAGAGCTCCTTTCATCAAAGTCCGCATTTTTTCTCTGTCTTTATAGAGCTCTCCCGTATGCTGACGCTTGTCTTTCACTTCGGTGGGCCGCACTCCGGCGCCAAATAAATCCAGCGCAAAAACAGCATAACCTAATTCCGAAAGCATATGGGCGCGCTTGATTTCATAATCGGTCAAACCATCCCAATCATGTATAAGCAACACAAAAGGTGCCTTATCAGAAGGGCTGATGTAATATCCTTCATAAGATTGTCCATTGACTTGATAGATAATCGACGTACCGGTGCCACCCAATGCAACAGTTGAGGTCAATAAAAGCAAAACCGCACATATAAGATATTTCATGATCAACATTCCCTTTTAAACTATGGTCTATTTTCGGGTATAAGCTAACATTTACAAACGATCAAACCCTGAAGGGCGTAAGCCTTTAGGCAGCGTGAATTGTGTACAACATAATACACCATTTGATCCAAGTCGAGCGACTCAGCCGGGTTGTTTAACAAAAAGATCTGTTCAAAAAAGTATACGCATGATATACTTTTGCCCACAGTTTGTGATCTGTCTGACGGGTCTAACTTATTGTAAGTATCTGTAATTTCGAATGATAATTGCTTCCATACCTAATGTGTTGATATTGCATAATTTTTGCTTTAATCTGGTATGGGGCGGACACGTGCAGGGGTAGAGCGTGCGGGAAGATTTTTCACCGGCAAATGCGCAGGAGCTCATATGCAAATATGAAGTCCGGGTTGTTTGGTCTTGAGTTGGTAACCGGTCACATTTAAGAACAAACCATTCGCTGCATAAATCACATCTTTAATCGGCTAACCGAATTTGGTGCGAGGCCAGAGCTTTTTTCAAGATCAAAATCTGGCAAAATTACTTCCGCAATGCACATCCACCGCATAATTATTCTGAGTGACTTTCAATAAGAAAAACTCATCCCCGGGTGTTTTAGTTGGCCAAGAAACCGGGAATACACAAATTCAATAATCAACAGACCGGGGAATTTTATCAAATAAGAATTCACCTAAAATGAAAGGAGATATCATGTTAAAAAAAGGTCGAAAACCAGAAGAAGAACAGAGCAGTACCCGTGACACGATCACAAAACCCGAAACACTCGCTCCGAAACCCGTGCCTTCTCAATCAGCCAGAGCTGACAACACCATCATTGGAGAAAACATTTCCATTGAAGGTGATATTCTGGGCAATGAAAATCTCGTTATCGAGGGATCAATGAAAGGTAACGTTCAGATGGAAGGCCATGATTTTACGGTTGGCACCAAAGGACGGGTTGAAGGCGAAATCAAAGCCCAGAATGTAAAGATCAGCGGCCAAATGATTGGAAATATCCATACCAAGGGTAAGGTTGAAATTACCAAAGAAGCAGACTTTATGGGCGACATTCAGGCGAAAGGCATTTCGGTTGAGGATGGTGCTTACTTTAAGGGATCAATCGAGCTTGCTCAGGAGCCTCACAGAAAAACAATGCTGGGCGGAAAATCGACAAACCCTGCCGCTGCATCGGCTGCATCGTCGGTCAACACCCCCAAGGCCGAGACGGCTAGAAAAGACGTCAAGGAGAATTGATTTTTGGCGACGCCGACCGTACCCGTTTATGATTACTCACATGCCGAACCCTCGCTTTCTGCCTACACCAGCAGGATGCTTAAATTGTATTCTCAGAACCTGGCCAACTTATCGAACGCCCGGGTTCTGGATATCGGGCCCGTTTGTAATGAAAATATCGTTCATTTTGCTCAGAGGGTGAAGCGGTTCTACGTATGTGATTTGTTTTTGCGGTTAAGCCGCAACCGAAGCAAAGGACCGGTGTTTGAAAAGGTGCTGGAACATTTAGACTACGCGCCGGGTTGTTTCGACGGGATTAATTTGTGGGATTTCATTGACCACCTAAAGGACGAAGATATCAAGCGCTTGGTGAATCGGTGCCAAGAGTTACTTGTAGGCGGGGGAATGATGAGCATTACCAGTTTTGAAAAACAATGGGCGCCGACAAAAACGCATTCCTTCGTCATAAACGATGGCCATCAGATTACATTTCGGCCTCAGGGCCACCTTGATTTGCCCCGATATTACCACAGCAACCGTATTATGACATCTGTCCTGTCAGCGTTTCCAACCGTTAAGTCATTCATCTATCGCAATGGTGTTAGGGAATTTTTATGCAAAAATGACTAGAAAAACACAGCGCCTTTCAGAAAATGAGATGGCCGGACCACGTGCTTTAATTTTGTAAATTATTTCTGGGGCAGCGCACCAGGGTTCCTCCCCGTTCAACAGGCCTTGCGCGCTGAGCAGAAATCGTGATCAATCTGAAACGATTTTATATACCTTGTCGTTTTCTCTTACTTTTTCAGATACCTTAATGCCGACACTGTCGCCTTTTTTTGCCTCTGTTATCGACTTATGCTCGATCTGCATCGAGCTTACCCGGGATTCGCAATCGGTCGTGTGCCCCAAAAAATGAAGGGTATCCCCCACGGATACGGTTCCATCCGTTATCTCAATTGCCGCCACCGATATTTTGCTAAAAAAGTTGGAAACAATTCCAATTAATTTCTCTTCCATGCCTGAGTCCCCGCTGTTTAGGGTTGGAGAACTTCCTTTAAATTTTTATACAGCTTGTCATATTAATGTTCCGGAAAAAGGATGGCGGCATAAGTGTTGTAGCAAAAAAGCGTTCCGCAATCGGAACGTTTTTTTGACAACCACTATAAATCATTAAAATACAGGCCCGCACGTCTCAGTGTCAGCGTAAGGCCGGCACTAAATCAGTTGTCTTACCGGCTAGTGCAGATGTAAAAGTGAGAAGTACTATCGCGCGTTAGAATTGGATATCTCTTTAACTACCTGAGGTACAGAAGGGGGGCAGAAGTCGGTTCCGAATGGGCTTTCGCTCTAATTTGAACACTGCCTATCTTGAATAACTCATTATCAGAAAGATTCTCTCAGCGTCAAGGGTTTTGATGGAAGCGGCGTTAGACAAAAAGTGTCTGATGCCAGGGAATTAATGGATTCTATGCGGGCGGTCTCTAAAAAGATCATTTGACAGCCGTCCAGTGCCTGACACCGAATGACCTAAGCTCGTAACCCAAAACCGCTGAACGTTGAACCTTGAACCCCGAACCCTTTCTACGAAACCAGTCGTTTCGCCAGACTATCGATATGCCGGTCATCCGTGCCGCAGCATCCCCCCAAGATCTTCATGCCCAGTTCACCATGAAGGTTGGCCACCGACCGGCCGAAAATCAGGGGGTCTTCTTCAACGAGCTTCTCGCTATCGTCAAGTTCTTCGGGCTCAAGGGCAGCCGTATTGGCCAATAGTCCCGCCACTCGTTTTCTGACGGTAGAAGAAGAATTCGCAGCGTGCATGATACCACTTTTAAAAATAGAGGCATGCGTGCAATTGGACAAATAGGCCAGGGGTTTTGGGTCGATATCAGTATCGATGCGGGTAACGGCATCCTTCAAAGGGGTCCCGTCAAGCAACGTGCCTTCAGCGCGAAAAATAAAACTGATAATGTAAGGCTTTCCGGTGGCTGCAAGGGCAGCTGCGAGGCCGATTGCTTCAGAGAGGGCCGGTAAAGTGGCAGCCAGCAGAAAATCCACGCCGGATTCGGCGAGTCGGCTCGCCTGCCAGGAGTGAAACGCGCGGGCATCTTCTGAAGAAAGGGCTTCGGCCTGATTGTATGCGTTTCCACGGCAACTCAACAACCCGCAAATGACAATTTTATGGGCATAATCGCCGTAGCTTTTGCGCATTTCATCAAAAAAACGGAAGTTGTCTCCGTTGACATCTTTTTTTTCGTAACCGGCTTTTTTGATTCGTTCACGGCTGGCCCTCCAGGTCGGGGTGGAAAGGAGCAGGGGAAGATTATATTTGCAGCCGATATCAAGATATTGGCGATAGATTTTTGCCAGTGCGTCGCGTTTGTGCTTATCATAGATAAACGCCGAGTTGACAATTTCAGGATCAAGCTCGAAATCGCTGTCACGGCGCAGGCGTTCGATCACAGCGCCTTCGCCGAGGATGCACTTTGATTTCTCAAAAAATTCAGGAAAAGATAAATCCTTCATGACGCCACCTCCAAAATGACCAACCGATGGGTCATGCTTCGTATTCGTTTATTGATGAAAGGTAAATAAAAACGTATTGTCCCGAGTTGATATCAATGGTCAGGTTGCCGCCTCGTGACGCTGCATAGACAATCCAGGCCGGTCTGTCGCCCGGACCGCACTCCAAATTCGGATACGATTTGCCGGTTTTGCCCTGATACCAGGACAGCAGCATCGGGTCCGCGCACATCTCCAGTGCCTTTTTCCTGGCAAGATCCTTGGCCTCGGCAAAATCCATGTCCGGATGATCAACTTTCAGAGCGATGTGCTCCCCCGGATAATCTTCAATCTGCGGTTTGATTGTTTCCATTGAAAAATTCCGTACCACTCATCAACGAATTAACCTGATTTATGACTTAAGGATTTTGAGTTTAGCGGCGATCAGCTGGTCGTGGGTCAGACGCAGCAGGTTTTGCAGTTTTCCCATCAGGTAATGCTCGTGTTCGCTCATTTTCCCGTCTACAAAGACAATGCGCCAGAGGGTTTCAATAATTTCAATTTTTTCTTCATTTGAGTAATTCGCGTTGATAAGGCTGGCAAATCGCCAGAGGTCCACGCTTTTGTCCAGCTCTTTTTCAGCCTCTGCGACCAGGGCGTCAGCGTGTTCCTGGGATAAGCCGTATTTTTCTTTTAGGATGGACAGAATGGTTTCCATCTCCGCATCGGTAAATTTTTCATCGATGCGCGCAATCTCCACAAAAAGAGCGCAGGTCGCAACGCGTGTATCGCGCACTGTGGTCTGATTGGCGACACTGGAGCCTTTATCGGGCGCCTTGTCAAAGAATCGTTTGATGGTGTCGAGCATCTGCAATTTTCCTTTGTAAAAAATTAACCGGGCAACATCGAATACGGCGACGTTCTGGCGTCAGAACTGTCCCTCGTTGCGGGCATAAGATTCTCATCCGCATCACCATGGAATCGGCTGTCGTTCCCTGAAGAAGCCACCGGTCGGCCCATTGTCGGGCAAAGTCGCCAGCCAGACCGCGGTGTCGGCGCCCTGCGCCGGTGACAGGGGCGCATCTTCGCCTCCCATCTCGGTACGCACCCACCCCGGGCAAACGGAATTGACCAGAATGTTTGCGCCACGCAGTTCTTTGGCCAACAAGACTGAAATGCCGTTTAACAGCGTTTTCGATAAGCGGTAGGCGGGCGCCAATACGGCGTCGTGAGGGCTGTCGGGCCTGGCTATTTCGGCCAGAGAACCCAGGGAGCTGGCCATATTGACAATGCGACCGTATTTGTTGGCCTGCATGAGCGGGACGGCGGCCTGGGCCAGTAAAAGGGGACCGAAAGAATTTGTTTCCAGGGTATTTTGAAAAACAACAGGGTCAAGTTGTAGAATGCCCGACTGCGTATCGATCTGAATTCCGGCATTGTTAACCAGGATGTCAAGACGTCTAAAGTCATCCTTGATTTTTCCGATGGCCGCCTCTATCGAGGTTGCCCGCACCACATCGACCAGGATGAAATGCGCGTCCAGCCCTTCCGATTGCAACTCCTCACAGGCTGCCATACCCCGATCCGGGTCTCTTGCCCCTGCCAGAACGGTTATTTTTTTTTGCGCCAGCTGGCGGGCAATTTCAAACCCGATGCCCTTGTTGGCACCGGTAACCAGGGCCACTTTTTTATCCGTAGAGCTCATTGTCTGATTTCTTTCTGTCTCTGTTATCCAATATACTAATTTAATTGCCGAAATTATTTTGTCAATTGAAACGGTGTGCAACAAAATTCTTTTTTATTTGGATAAGTTGCCTTCATATGTTCAAAATCAACTGACGATTTTGCTTGAAGTCGCAAATAAGCGCCTTACTTTGTTTTTTATTTTGCGCAACGGGTGGGGTATGACAAAAAATTCAACTATTGGAAATTTATTTAAATTCCGCCAAAACAGCGCCATGCTTTTACGGATCGGCCAATTGCTGTCGATAGCTCCCGGAGAAGGGCGCGTACTTTTCTGGTCTTTCCTTTATTTTTTTTCTCTGCTGTGCAGTTATTATATCGTGCGCCCCATGCGGGATGAGATGGCCATTATCGGCGGCATCGAGAAATTACAGTGGATGTTCACCGGCACCTTTTTGGTCATGCTCGCAGTAGTGCCGCTTTTTGGCTGGATTGTCAGGCGGTTTCCCTTACGGCGTTTTCTGCCCTATATTTACCTTTTCTTCATCAGCAACCTGTTACTGTTTTTCATCTTATTCGAGTCCAATATAGCCCATGCCTACATCGCACGATCGTTTTTCATCTGGGCTAGTGTCTACAGCTTATTCATCGTTTCTGTTTTCTGGAGTTTTATGGCGGATAGTTTCTCGGTCGAACAGGGCAAACGTTTGTTCGGCATTATCGCTGCCGGCGGCACAGCCGGCGCTCTGACAGGGCCGGCGCTAACTGCCATACTGGTTACGGCTTTAGGGCCGACCAATTTATTGCTCATTTCCGCCGCCTTTCTGTCTCTGTCTGTCGTGTGCATATACCGGATTATAGCCTGGAGAAATACAACGACGACCGATAGGTTGGATCAGGCCGCCGATGGTCAGGCTCGATCCAATGCCGGCCTGAACCACAAGATCGGTGGCGGCATTTTTGCCGGAATCCGGCGGGTGTTTCAATCCTCTTACCTGACCGGAATTTGTTTGTTGATGTTGCTGTTCACTACGCTGGCCACCTTTTTATATTTTCAACAGGCGCAGATAATCCGTGACAGTATTCAGGACTCAGCCGCAAGAACCGCTGTTTTTGCCGGGATGGATTTCGCTGTAAATGGTTTGACCCTCGCCACCCAGTTATTACTGACATCCCGCATCATCAAAAAATTGGGATTAAATTGGACGCTGGCGCTTATCCCGGTTTTGCTCGGCTTTGGATTTATGCTGCTGGGGTTTATGCCAGCCTTAAGCGTCCTAATTGTTGTTCAGATATTGCGTCGGGCCGGCAATTACGCGGTGATGCGACCGGCCCGCGAAATGCTATATATCGTTTTGGATAAAGAAGAAAAGTACAAGGCCAAAAATTTTATCGACACTGTCGTATATCGTGGCGGCGATGCGGTCAGTGCCTGGGTGTATGCCGGCATGAACGCACTGGGTTTGAGTCTGGCCGGTATAGCGTTCACGGCGGTGCCGCTGGCAGGAATCTGGGCCTGGATATCATTTAAACTGGGCAAACGCCAGATGCAGATGGCCGCACGGATTGGACAGACGACGCAAACAGGAGGTACACATGAAGATCAACCTGCAAACTAAATTAACACGACGATATTTTCTGCAGGCCACTGGCCTGTTCACAGCCGGTTTTGCCCTGATGCCGAAAGTTGTGCTGGGCAAGCATTCAAAGGCGATCACCCGCGCCATTCAGTCAACTGGCGAAGAAATACCGGTGATCGGAATGGGCACGTCACGCACATTTGATGTCGGAGACGATTCGGCCGCCCGGCAAAATCTGGGAATGGTGCTGCAAGCATTTTTTGATAACGGCGGTGCCGTAATTGATTCTTCTCCGATGTACGGTTCGGCCGAGACCGTCGTAGGTGACCTGCTGAAAAGCATTTCCGACAAAAAGGCACTTTTTGCCGCAACAAAAGTGTGGACCTACGGCAAACAGGACGGCATCGAACAGATGCAGGAATCCATGCGGCAGATGGGGGTTGACGTGATGGATCTGATGCAGATTCATAATCTGCGAGATTGGAAAATTCACCTGCCGACGCTTCGGCAATGGAAAGAGGAAGGAAAAATACGGTATATCGGAATCACCACATCGCACGGCCGATCGCACGCTGAACTGGAACGAATTCTGCGGACCGAACCGCTGGATTTTGTCCAATTTTCCTATAGCATCGGGAACCGCACCGCTGAAGAACGCCTGTTGCCGCTGGCCGCTGATCGTGGGGTGGCGACCTTGATCAATCGTCCCTATGAGCGCGGCAAATTGTTTCAGAGGGTCAAAGGAAAATCACTGCCGGACTGGAGCGCTGAAATCGATTGTCAAAGCTGGGGACAATTTTTTCTTAAATTCATCGTTTCACATCCGGCGGTTACCTGCGTGATTCCGGCAACGTCCAAGGTGCACCATATGCAGGACAATATGTCAGCCGGCTTCGGACGTCTGCCAACAGAGGCCATGCGGCAGCGCATGCTGGACACTTTTGAATCCATGTAGCCAAACAGCAAAAAGCAACGGCACAAAAGCAATACACGAATAGCCGCATCCATTTAGAGCACTCTTCCTCAACTTTGCTGTCGATCGCGGGCACCGAGCCTTTTGCAGCCTATTCGCGCTGTATCCGCATGCCGGGGCCCGCCATGGCGGCATTGCCTAAAACGAGTCCATAAGGTGATCTTCACTTGCCATCCGGCTCCTCTGCTTTATTGTATCAGTAGGGAGGAAAAGAATGCTGGATACATTAATCGATTTCGTAGGTGCTGTCTGCGCAATTATGCTTGTCTGGTGTCTGGTCCGTTCATATTTGCGCAAAACGGATGATAAAACTGAGGCCGCTCAGATTGAAACAGAAGATTACATTCAGAAGGTTACGCAGGTAACCGGCATCAGCGCATATGAAACATTCCGAAAATGCGCCGAGGATTGGCATATCTCTTCCGATAGAATCAACAAAGATTTCAGCAAATATTTGACATCTCAGACGATACCCTATTATGTAAAAGACTTTGTTAGAAAAAGTCAAACGCAAATAGATGATCTTTACAGAGGCAAAGGCACGTCTTCCACAGATAAGCGACTCTGGGTTTTTTATTTTCTTCTCATTCTTTTGTTCTGGGGCGGGGCTATATTTTTAAGTCTATATGTTTTTCCACATTTCTGGCCCGAGGAATTCCGGACGACCATTCATCTGGGACCTCCCTAACATGACAATGCCGGCAACGTAAAAAAGCCGATCATAAACGGCGTCATTTGACGGCCGGTTTGATTTCGGGAAGTGGGATAGCCATAATTTCATGGACGTACTTAAAATTATAAAGGTGAGGACAATTATGAGGGTTGTTAAAATTATTCTTAGCTGTATGCTTGTCGTGATGCTTTGCTCGGCCGCCGTGGCCTATGATTTTCAGCGGGGCATTCAAGGAATGAAATGGGGTAGCTCTATTGCGGATAACGCCGGTCTGTCAAAGGTTCATGAGGCTGAAGGGGTCGTATACTACTTCAGACCGGACACGCTTTACCAGATATCCGACGAGCCGGCTGCCGGTGTTTTTTACGGCTTTTACAATGACAAATTTTTCGCCGTATTTGTCAAGATGCACACCCCCCGTCAGTTTTCCGAATTGAAAAAAACATTTGATGCGAAATATGGCGCCGCCAAAAGCACATTTAATTCCCTGTCAAAGCAACAGGTGTATCGCTGGAAAGACGGCGATGTAAAAATTAAATTAAAAATGATCGAAGCCACCGGACAATTCAAGCTGGCATTTTATTATGCGCCGCTTGCAACCAAACTTAACGAAGAGCGACTGGAGAATATACCGCCCGAGTTGTATAAACTGACAGTATCTAAACAAAGCCAATCAGTCAAATCCGTACCTCTGCTGGACGAGTAATCGGCGCTATGATCGGGAGTTATATCATTCTGCCTGTGTTCTCAGTGTGGGCCCAATTGTATGGTTTAAAACTGCTGGCCATTACTTTGCCGATAAGCAAATTAGGGCATCTGGCTCGTAATTTTCAATATCTTCTTTTTCACAGTTGCCCTGCCTTTTGAAAAAAAATTAGAACCCCGCACAGCTAAGCAAGTTGATGAGCACCGGCTTCAAGATGATATTAGATCACCGGACAAACAAATGTGAGTGTCCCCTTGATTGCAAGAAACACCTTAAAGAAAAGGTCATGATCTGTCACGGATATCAAATACGAAATAACCCATCTCTATGAGAAGTGGGGCATTGAGCTCATGTCATGGCTGCCTCGTGATTGTGGTTGGCACATCATCCATCCGAATTAAAATACTAATAATTGTCTCAAATGCCAAAGGGGTTTGGGCGAAGGCCACTTTGTATGGACGGCATTTGGCGCCACGAATGTTACAGTCCGTGCGCGGAATTGGGAGATGAGATAAAAAGGTTCTAACTATCTTACCGATTAGTGCCGTGATCTGGCAAGCACATTTCGGTTCTTGCACTTATTTTCCTGTGTGTATTCCCTCAAATATGTTGTGTAAAATTCCACAATTGAAAATGATTTTAGAATTTTAATTTTATCTAACCTATCAATATTAATACAATTTAACAAATCTTTGATATTTGGCATTTGAATTGCTTTCAATGATAGCCCAGGGTGGAATTCTATAAAACAACCGGATTCCCCCATAATAAAGACGGCCCTTGCGGGGGGAGACAAAAAGAAACGGATTTAGGCAGGCAACCGGGTCGCCTTTAAACGAACCGTTTTTGAAAACAGCGAATTGTGGCCTAAACAGAGAAACAGTCAACAATTCTGGAGCTGAAAATGGAACTCATGCATTCATTGATCATTGCTGTTGTCGTTGCAATTGTTTTTGTTGTTTATCGGATTCTTGATAAAAAGATGGGTCCTTGAATCAGCTGCAAGGGCGATTGGGGCAGCAAAAAAGGAGGCCGGTATGGGATGGTATAAATTTGCGATATCAGACGCACAAATTGTTCCAATTGTGTCGCAAAAAATAAAAGAAAAATTTGATCAAATTTTTTGGCCTCTGTCCTGCCCCAAAGGAACGGCAGTTTATACCAGAAAATCTGATAATGGATCTGGCATGGAATATTACCTGACGCCATCCTGTGAAAAATCCGCCAAAGCGTTGATAGAAATTTGTTCTGCCAAGGCCTGTGAAGAACCGGACCTAAAGTCATTAATATTTCTGGCCGGAGATTCATCCTTCCTGTAGAGTGCAGTCAAACAGTCATTCAGTTAATTCGTTGATCCGTTTGTTACTAATTTTGATCTAATGGCATCTGGCAGTTGACACATAATCAGGGGTTAAATCGCGATGGACTTCAAATATATTGTCATCGGTTGCGGGATAATGGGCAGTGCGGCGGCTATGCATCTGGCGGCAGCATCAAAAGAGGTTGCTTTAATCGGGCCGTCGGAGGCAATGGCTGACACAGATGCTGCCGTTCCAAAAGCAAGCCACCACGATGAGGGTCGCATCACGCGGATGCTGGATGCAGACGTTTTCTGGAGCCATCTGGCCAGGCGGTCGATTAACCGGTATCGCCAGCTCGAAAATGATTCCGGCATCCAATTTTACAACGAATGCGGCTTTCTGTGGATTGACAGTGACCCGGCGCGCGTTAATAAAATCACACGTCAGGCAGCAGATGATGCCATAAGCCTAGAGCGACTTGTCCATGTCCGGATAATAGAAAGATTTCCATATCTGTCCGGGGAAGGCGTTTCCTCAGCCTTATATCAATCGCAAGACTCTGGAACAATCAACCCGCGGGCTTATGTTCAAGCCATGGCAGAACGTGCGCAGGCAGCCGGAGCTCGATATTTTAATGATCATGTCATCGAGTTAGGCGCTACGACTGGCGGCATTAAACTTCACACCCGCACAAACAGAACCTTGAGTGCGGCTAAAATACTGCTCACCACCGGGGCCTATAGTGCCGTTGACCCTCTCATCGGCCGGAATTTACCGCTGCGGGCATGCAAAACCGGCGTTGTTTTAATAGAGGTGCCCCGTCGGGACGTAGACGGGGCATTCGCCGGCATGCCGAGCATTATTTCACGGCCGCCGACCAATCGGCTGCACACGTATTTGCTTCCGCCGTTGAAGTACCCTGATGGCAACTATTATCTGAAAATTGGAATCGGAGAGCCGGGCCCGTTGCTGGATAGTGCGAAAGATCTAAATCATTGGCTGCGCAAGGGTTCGGACAACGATGTTGCTGCCGAATTGCGCGACGAGCTCAGTCGCATAATGCCGGACTTAGACCTGTCCAGATGGAAGTACATGCCCTGCGCCACCTGCCACACGCCGGACGCGCGGCCGATTATCGACCTGGTCGGCGACGGCAGGATCGGTCTGCTTATAGGCGGCAATGGTTACGCAGCAAAATCCGGTGATGCCCTCGGCGAACTGGGAGCTGCATTGATGCATGGTGGTGGGTGGCCGGGACCTTTATCCAAGGGCGATCTGTCACTGGCCAGATTGAATGCCGACTAAGTTTTAAGTGGAGGCACCACAGGAAAATCGTTCGTTGTACCTGCTAAGAATGTTATTATTTCTCGGACGTCCGCAAAATTTGTTTTCAAAATTTCATTTCACAGTTTCCAGGTAACCGGCTCCATCTTTGAGCGCGTTTTCCATTTGTTCAACACTGATCAATGCAGGATCGTAATAAACGGTTTGCGCTTCGGAGGATCCGATCATGTGGCTGTAAACTCGTTCGACACCTTTAAGCCCATCCAGGACCTCTTCACTAACGTCGTATCAGGCGACTTTAAAAACAGCCTTGCTTAACTCCTGGTTTTCAGCTTTCAAGCGAATGTTTGTGTTTATGACAATCGCGAGGGCCAACACGAGGAGCAGCAATATCAACAATCCCGCTTTATGTTTGCTTTTCATTTTATTTATTTCCTCATCGTCGCTTCTGACGATCTTTTCAAAACATAAAATAAATTTAAGTTAAACTGAAAGTAATCATCATGTATCCACCGGCAAGTTGCGTCGAAGTTCCTGGACCGCCAAAGTTTTAATGACGGCGGACCATGAATTTGGAAGCTCACCAGCGCTTCGCAGGCTCGGCGTAATCCCTGGTTATATTTGGACTTTTAGCTCTTAAATTCGATGATGATCTGTTGTGTTGACACATCTCTGACTTGCCCACCGAGTTTTACCGTCACCGGCAGCAGTTTGAAGTTCACACCACCGCTGCCTCCTGTTCTGACAACAAATCGAAGTGTCACACGCAGTTTGGAAAGGCGCAACGGGGGTTTTCGTTTTGCAGCCTTATGGGCACTTTTCGCTGCTTCGATTATTGCAGTTGCCAGCGTATCTTCTATTGATTGTACCAATGCGGCATCAGAGGGTTCCGGGGGTTTGAGCTCAAGATTGATCTCTTGCACAGCTTCTTTGGTCACCGTGGCGCCGAGCTGTACGATATACAATGAAACCTTACCATCCGCTTTTGTAACCAGGGTGCTTTTTAACTTCAGGCTAATTTTATTTAACGGAGGCAATTGATCCTTTTCAATGGAGGTGCTCACCCGGATGAGGGACTTCTGAACCTCGGTCAGAAGTTCATCCAGGACCACATTATCGTCAGCCATCCCGATAGAATGTGCCAGAACAAGAAAGACAAGAACCAGAACACAAAGATAGCCTTTGCTAATTTTTGAGCCCATTTTGCAATTTCCCTTCGATTCTATATTATTTTTGGAACAGGGCTTGCGGAGACGATGCTCCTGTTTATGCTATTGTGCTTTCCAATCGGCCGGATAAAACGCCTGCCCTGCCACAGATTCAAAGGCTGAATATCAAAAGATTTTTGTTCATGTCAACGGGTTTACGTCCATAAGATTGGACTTGCAGCGGCCGGACGCTGATAATTTTACGAATGTTTTCCGGACAGACGCGGCCGATGGCACATGGATTATAGATTTGTTAATGGGGCTCGACTTCAAAAGCCACATCGCATTTTTGCACTTTATTATTTTGAGAAGTCTGGTAAACTGTAAATCCTCTTTAAACGTGAAACCCGGCGGGGTGAATAGCCATGGATATTGCAATTGTCGGTGCTGGCGTATTGGGATCCATCTTCGGCTGCCTTTTTTTGGAAAAAGGGTTCAAGGTGACGCTGATCGAAGTGTTGGAAGAACGTGTTCGTCTTATCGATAAAGAGGGATTGTGGCTGCAGTGGCCAAATGGCAAGCGCACCCATTCGAGGATCGATATTACTTCAAACCTAGACGAGGTTGGCGGCAAAGACGTGGTTATGATTGCGGTCAAGGGATACCACACCCGGTCGGCCATTCAGAGCGCCATGCCCATGATCAGGGAC
Source organism: Desulfobacterales bacterium (assembly GCA_050116835.1). GTDB lineage: Bacteria > Desulfobacterota > Desulfobacteria > Desulfobacterales > JAHEIW01 > JAHEIW01. Next base: position 4,930 of record JASFNW010000052.1, on the reverse strand, counting down.
GATACGATCGTTCTTTCGGTTCAAAACGGCCTCGGGAATTTAGAGGCCATTGCCGAGACCGTCGGATCGAAGCGGGTGGTGGGAGGTATCACAGCCCATTCGGGTATGCCGGTGAGCATGAATGAAGTTCGTTATGTCGGGGGCCTCGGCCCCCTGCTGGTGATCGGTCCATATGACGGTGTATCCCGTTCGGGATTTGAGAACATGGTCGAGCAGTTCCAGGCGGTGGGGCTGGACGTGCATGTTACAACCGATATTAACAGCGTCATCTGGAAGAAGCTGATCGCCAATGTTTCGACGAATGTGGTGGCTGCCCTAACCGGGTTGACCGGTGGGGTCGCCGTAAAACACGAACCGACGGTCAACATCATCGAAGCCCTCTCAAACGAGCTCAGCCAGGTGGCACGCGCCAAAGGCATCGATATCCCCGAACTCGACGATCCCCTTGATTTTTCCCTAAAGGCTTTTGCCTCTACCAAGGACAACCGCGTCTCAATGCTTCAGGACGTCGAAGCAGGGCGCCCCACCGAGATTGGCAATTTAAATGAAGTGATCGTTTCCGAAGGCCGACGCTACAACATCCCGACACCTTACAATGAGGCGGTTTCCTGGTTGACGCGCGGCGTAGAAGAGCGAAACCGCCAAAAACAGTATATCACTGAATCCGACAATGAATCCAAAGCCGTTCGCAATGCAATTAAAAAGGAAGATCTGGAAGCCCTGCGCCGGGCTATTGAAGCATCCCCTCTAGCCCGCGCCCTTTCCATCCAGTTTACAGAATTTGAACCCGGCCGCGCCACAGCCCGTTTGCCGGGTACCGTGCAATTGCCTAACTTTTTAGGGTATACCCATACGGGCGCCCTGTTTACACTGGCAGAGCAAACCATGGCTGCTGTCGCCAATTCACTGGGACACGTGGGATTGCCATTGAATTGTGATGTACAGTTTTTGAATGCAGCGAACCCTGCAAAAGATGTCATCGCATCTGCGCGGGTCATTGATACTCAGGGGCGGATCGCCCGCGTGCAGGTGGAATTAACCCAGGACAATCAGACCGTAGCGAAAGTATCTGAGATGGTCTTTTTGCGAAAAAGATAGATACGAGAAACGATAAGCATGTGCGGTATATTAAAACCGGCTACATGGCTTAGATTGGCAGGGCCATAAGTCACAGGAAAGTTATAATTTCATGGACGTCCGCAAAATTTCTGCTAACGATTTTAGGTGCCCGTCACAACCATAGGAAATTCAGTTGACCGGCATCGAGGTTCACGCCCTATTCAGGAAAAAGCCATGCAGCGTTTATGACATGGTTTTATTTTATTCCCTGAAGCCGGGCCGCTTTAGCTTTTGCCCTGCAATCGAATGAAATTGCCGCCCAGCACCGCCGCTTCCACCTCGCGGTCAAGTGCCAGGCCGCGTACCTTTTCCAATTCGGCGGACGGGCTGCCGAAGGGGAAGTCCGATCCGAACAGCAGCCGGCGGTGACCGTAACGACGAAGGTATTCGCGGATCTCGTCTCTGGAAGCCAGAGCCGTATCCGCCCAGACATTTTCACGCTCCCAAAGACCCGCTTCAGCGATGGCTCGAAAACCGCCATTGAGCATGCCCAGATGAGGGATGATTACCGTAATTCCTTCAGCCAGCTCCTGGACGAAACTCAGCGTGTTGTCGAACTGCTCCTCCAGCACCACCGGCAGATTCCGCTGCCGAATCTCATCCAAGGCGACCCGGCACTTGGGGTTATCATAATGGTAGATCGGCTCTCCGGCGTGGCGGTGCCATTTGACGCCGCAATGCGCTGCGGTAAGCTGCTCGATGGCAAAGTCGTTCCAGATGAAAAAGTAAGGATAAACATTCAGGTCAGCTGAATTCAGCGAAAGCAGATAGGCATTACTCAGCCGGCGTCTGTCCTGCCAGGCGGCAGTGTCGATAAAGTGGACGCCGTAGCGGTCGTAGATCTCCAAAACGGGGGAAAACAGTGCTGCACCGCCAATGTCGGTTCGATCCAATTCGTACCGGTAATCCTCGAAAGACTGCGCCATGCTGCGGTCGAGCACCCCGCAGTGGGCATGTGCATCAATTACGGCTGTGGGCGATTCTCCCATGTCTCTTGAATGATTTCAGGTACATAAGTTATCTCTATTTGACTTTTTTTAATTGACTCAAGAAAACTCTTAGGTAACGAATACTGGAAAGTATGAGCGATAGCCCAATCCCAATATATAGTATTGACAAGTATGCTTTTGGAATCGCGGAGTGTCTTAACAATGTTCCCATTGTTACCATCACTGCCACGATGATATAGCTCTTCCACGTCATGAAAGAAAAAGCGCATTTTTTCCCTTCCATCGGCAATATCCGTCCCAAGTTTGTATCAACGATTTTCAAGAACCCGAAATGGTGTATCACCAGGGCCGCACCAAAGCCCAATGCGGCAAAAAAGAAAGAATGATTAACTTGAGGCGCCTTTAACCAGGAATATGCGAATAACAATAACATGGTTCCAACCGCCACCCACACGAAAAAAGACAGAAATATCAGTGCACTTTTGTCAACTGCGGGCCTAATTTTCTCGATCTTTTTGCTCATATAGATAATACTGCCTTGAGAAGCAAATTTGCAAAGTAGCCAAATAAAAATAGTGTACCACTTTTTTTTCTCAGTTTCCATTCCGAAAATAAATGTGATTGCAGCAGGTTATACTTATTTGTGTATTATGCAAAAAAGCACCGATCGATATCCTCATTCGCCACGGTCGGTTCCACTTTCAGGTACTGTTGCCGCCTCAAAAACAGCGCTTAAATCTATAAGATTGACTTGAGAACTTATAATATGCTACTAAAATTAAAAAAAATTCTTTTCCAATTTCCTATTCTCGATCCGCCGGAACCGCTTATTCTACGATGACAGATAATGCGCTGAGGCGCTTCTTGAATCACCAAATACTGCTTGCCTCACAAGATACTGTTGTCTGTCGATAGAATAATTAGCATATATTGATCGAAACGATCGAACCATAAAATTTTTCGCGATTAACAACAGTAAAAGTGGTCTCAGAACCCCATCACCGCGCTCAGTTGAGCGGGATTTCGCATCATCGATATGAAAAGGTTTCGGTGGGAATCGTTCTTCTTATACAGGAACCCTGCGTTGCTGTTTCAAACGCAGCCAAATAAACAACCGGATAAAATAGCAAGGGAGGTGGTATGTGTTGATTTAGGTCGTTCTGAATACGCAATGGTTAAATCAAAAATAAAGACAAAAGGAGGTAAAAAATGAAAAAGCTTAAGTTGGGATTGGTTCTAGGGTTGGCTGTATTGTTAATAACGGTATTTGCTTTACCCGGCCCTGTTACGGCAGCTGATAAAATGATGTGGCGATGGGGGACCTCCAATCCAGGGGCTTATGGTTATCGGGTATCGGCCTTTCTGTCGGATTTCTTGCGAAGGGCTATGCCGGATTACGACGTTACCGTTTACCCGTACGTTTCAACCACCGCTAATATCAAGAGCTTTCTCGTGGGAGAGCTGGAAAGCACGTATTCAGCCGAGCCGGGATTGAGAAAATTGTACTCGTTTCAAAAACCGTTTGCGGGCTTTGAACCCAATGTAAAGCAGATGCCGGTGCAGTCTTTCTGGAGCTACACCATGGAAACCCATATACTGACTTTACCGGAGAACAAAGACAAATTTAAGAGCTGGGAGGATCTGGACGGCCATAAAATCTACATGACCAAAGCCGGATATATGAATCATATCAACATCTTCAGAGCCATGCGGGATATCTGTGGTCTGAATATCGAGCATGTCGAAGTGGATATGTCAAAGGTTGCCGATGCGCTCAGAGCGGGAACCATAGACGCCACCGCAGCTTACACAACGGCTTTGGTATCGTTGGCTGGTTGGATTAAGGTGCTTGATGTGGCCAGTCCCCTGCAGGGAGTGAATCCAACCCAGAAAGAAATGGATATGCTGGCAGCGGCAGGTTTTAAGCCGGTGCAAATCAACATGAAAAAGGCATATACCAGAGACCTGGGCGTCAGTGAACTCTGGGGCGTACCTTTTTTCTTCGGTTACCACCACGGGCTGAAGTTCCCGGCGGATGCCGTTTATAAAGCACTCAAAGCATTTGAAGAAAATGCAGCCGAGCTGCCCAAGCTGGATCCGGGTTTCGGCCCCCTGGCGGCGGACGTGGCCGCATTTCAAGTTCAGGGAATCAAGAGCATACCCGAGGTTCCGGTTCATCCGGGTCTGGCAAAATATCTGAAGGAAAAGGGCATGTGGGATTCGTCCTGGAAAATAGCGTCTGAGGATACAATCAAGGAAGCGATAAAGGTCATGAAAGCGAAAGCCAAATGATCTTTTCGCCAATAAAAATAGTCAATTAAAAATTTATCATGGTGGGCTCGCCCCTCTTTACGCCCAACAGGGGTGAGCTCACCACCTCTTGAGTCATACCGTGAGGGAGTTAACCGATGGAAAAAGATCCGGAGTCCGATACGGCGAATTCACTGGCTGAAATGCGTAAATTCATAGTCCCCGCCTATCTGATAGCAACTATCGTATATTTAATATTTTCGCTACATTATTTTACAACCGGCCTGGGGGGCACCATGCTCCTTGCCGTAACCCTCGTCCCATTGGCCTACATTATGTGGGTGTTGAGCTCCTTTGTCGAAGGCGTGCTGCCCTATCCACGTCTGGGACTCAAACTCAATATTGCCGTAGCCGGCGTATACATCGCGATCTGCATTTTTTCCATAATATACTTGCGCACGCAGTATGACGCCCTCATTTATGACAGAGCGGGTTTCTACAACACTCCTGACAAAATCGTCGGGGTGATGATTCTGGGTCTCATTGTCGAATATACCCGGCGGGAACATGGTATCCTCTTTTACCTCATCCTGTTTCTCATGTTCTATTCC